>JANNSB010000450.1:0-14575 GCA_031402175.1 Planctomycetaceae bacterium | reverse complement strand
TCCCCTGCGCGACGAGTGAAAACGTCTAACGAATACTCACGGAGAACGACGCTGCATTTCAGGTTCTATGAGTCCAAATCCGCTAATTGTCGGCAGATTTGGAGGCAATTCAGTCTTTGGACGTCAGAAACTTGGTTTTCGTTCCTGTCTTCATTTCCCGCGGGACTTGGCATCCGCATTCTTGCGGCGGTGCCGTTCCAGCATCGACTCGAGCGCCGCGATCTCGGCGGCGTTCAATTCCTCGTCTTCCAGGACGTGAGCGACCAATCGCTGGGCCGATCCGTCGAAGACCCTGTCCACCAGCCTGCGGACCATATTCTTGCTCGTGACCCTGTGCGTCGCGACCGCCTTCCACCGGCGGTCATCGGTCCTGGCGACAAGATTCTTGTCGAGCATCACCTTGAGAATCGTGGCCACCGTGGTCGTCGCGATCCCCCGCTGGGCCTCAAGGCGCTCGGCGATTTCGCTCAGACTGGAAGGCCCCGATTCCCACAAGACATGCAGGATGTCGAGTTCGCGTTCGGTCGGTTCTGGAGAAACATGCCGGGCCATAGTTCGAATTCTAACGAATTAGAATTTCGTGTCAAAGGAATTCCAGATTTTTTCCGGCGCTGCTTTCGAGCCGCGTGATCCTTCGCCCGCGAATCGCACCGCAGCACGGTTCGATCACTCGTTCCCGCCCGACGGTGCCCGGTAACCCGACGCGTCAGTGAGGAGAGAAGAAATCCCTTCTCCCCCGCCATCGACTTTCCATGCACATGGCGCTCCAGCGGGGGAGAAGGTGCCCGGAGGGCGGATGAGGGGAAAACGCCGGGCGGCGCGGTTGGCTTGTCCCACAGTGCCAGCGTCGGACAACTCTCATTGCTCGTTGAACACGTCACACAACGCAACGCTCACGTCGCGATCGCACTGGCGGCCAAGCTGTCCATTGGCACCATGCGGGAAGGGATGGCAGGGTAGGAGTCGGCAAAGATTAAACGTCTCTGCTCCTCGCCCCTTCAGGGGCAACACAAGACAGCCCAGGGCAACGCCCTGGGAACCCGACCCCACACAAAACCCAAAGCTCTGAAAGGGCGACAGAAATCCGCGCTTGACCACCTCGATACGGAAAATCGCAGTAGACCGGATGAGCATTCCGGCGCACGTGAAGGTGCACGAGACGCCTCGCTCGACGCTCCACCCCCCACTCCGCGCTCCCACTGCCGCGTGGGCGAGGATCGGCTCCGTGAATGGCCCATTCAGGGCCATCGACTCTTCTTCGTACCTGTACCCCAGGCCCGCGGCCTGGGCTGACGGAAGCGGCCTTTCAGGCCGAAAAGGTCGGCTGCGAGCTTCACGTTCTGATCGGCCCATCGGGCCGTTTCTACCAGCCCAGGCCGCAGGCCTGGGAATGCCCATGAAGAATCACGACCCTGAAAGGGGCGTTCAATGAGGTCGGAATGGTGATGAACCCTCAACACGAAAATGCGATTCATCCGCACCGTGAATGGCCCCTTCAGGGCCAACGATTCTCCTTCGTACCTGTACCCAGGCCTGCGGCCTGGGCTGTTGGAAGCGGCCTTTCAGGCCGAAAATGAATACGGCGGGGTGCATGTTTTGGGTGCCGTGTCTGCATTGTGCAGCGGGGCAGGCATGCCGGGCGCGGGGATGGTGTTCGATGTCAGAGTCTTCTGTTGCCCCTCGCGGGGCTTTTGCTGGTTTTGTGTTCGCGGACCCAGGACTTGCGTCCTGGGCTATTCTCTGTCGCCCCTGACGGGGCTCTCAGGCCGAACTCACTACTCCACCGCCACCATTGTGAAACTGAGGCCGCTGGCGATGCCCAGGAGGCGACGCCGGGTGCCGCTGTTGGCTCGTTTTCCAACAGTGCAAGCGTCGGACGACTCATAACTCGCTCTCGGTCCCGTCCGGCAGACGGGACTTACTCAATTCTCCTCAAGCCTCAAGCCCAAAGCCAAGAGCCTTCACGCGCAACCGCGACGGTAGGGGTAGTAGTGCAGAGTTCACAGGTGAAGGCCCGGAAGGCAACGTGTCTTCCGGCACGCGGCAGTGGCAGCCGGCGGGAGGGAGGCAGATTTCCCTGCTCGTCGCAGGTGTGCACACGACAATCGTCACTCGCCGCGTGAGACAATGAGCCGCTCCCTCACTGACGAATGAACTCCATCGGCGGGGCCGGCCGGCCCAAGTTGTTTGAACACTTTATGGTCGAAAGGAACAAGCGATCGAAGCGAGTTGCGAGCCGCGGAGGATTGCGATTCGAGCCTCGTGACGTGACGATGCCTGGCGCCTGGTCAGTTTCTGCCTAATGCGCGCCGGTCTGCGTGCGTCAGTGAGGCAGATTTCGCGACCGCGTCCTGGAGCCATCTCATGCTGCCTACAATGCCGATTCCTCCGCGATTCAACACGTTTATCGCGGCTCTCGTGACTGCGGGCTTTCTGGGAAGCGTACACGCGGATGATGAGACTGCCTCCACGCGAGTCTTCGTCGGAGTCGTGTCGGATGTCTCAGGCCAGCCGGTGGGCGGTGCGCTCGTCGAATGGGGGCACTTCCGCGCCCCGCCCGATGAGCGCGAAACGACTCTTACGAACGAACTCGGCGAGTACCGGCTCGAAACCGCTCGCGCCTGGCAGGATTTTCGACTGGGCGTCCACAAAGCCGGCCATGCTCCCTCCTGGATCGACGGCCTCATTTCCGGCAGGGCCGGGGAGCCGAGCAAAATCGACTTCACGCTGGCGGCTTCCACGGACCTGACCGGCGTCGTAGTCGGCCCGAACGGAGTGCCGCTGGCCGGTGTCAGCGTACTAGCCGAGGTTGGCCAGATCGGCGACTTTCAGTCGAGCTTCTCCAACCCCGTGTCGCCGACGCCGTTTCCCGGCCCGGTGCGAACGGCAACGACGAACGAACGCGGGGAGTTCATGTTGCACGACCTTTCCCTCTCATTGCAGGCGATAAACAACGGCGAGTTGAACTTCTATCAGGCGCGCACCGACCAGGTACAACTCACGTTCCGGCGCGATGGTGAGTGGCTCGGCCAACAGGAGTTCCCCCTCACCGCTCCCGTGCGCTACGAGGTCTCGGAGTCCTATCTGCCGTTGACTCCCGAGACGACCGGCGTCGCGCGCGGCATCGTCGTGGACGCCGACACGCTCGAACCGATCACGCAGTTTCAGGTGATTCGCCGCCACAAGACCGAAGGCCTCGCGTTCAACATCCGGGACGGACGGTTCATATTCCCTGACCTGCGCCGGAGCCAGGAGTATGAGTTCCGCGTCTTCGCCGAAGACTACGCGCCGACATCGGCCGACATCCTCACGACCGCGATTGACGATCCGCTGGAAGTGACGATCGGACTCAAGCGGCATCCCTCGCTGCACTGCGAAGTCGTCGACGGCCTCAGCGGCGAGCCGATCCGCGATGTGCGCGTCGTTTCCGGCTACTACGATCCGACTCAGTCGTGGAAGTACATCGAATGGAGCAACTTCGAGAGCTATGCCGACGGTCATCATCAACTCAACGACGTGCAGCATGTGCTGACCGACGCGGCCGGCCGCGCGACATTCTCGGAAGGCGAAGTGTCGCACACACTGGTCATCTATCATCCCGGCTACGCCCGCACGATCGTGCTGCCGCAGGAGCGGGAATCGCTGATGACGGAAGACGGCATTCTGCGGATCGAACTGCCCCCCGAATCCCGCATCACCGGCCGGATCGTGCTCGACCCGGTTCATGGCGAGACGTTCGGCATTCAAGTCCAGGCGGTATCGGGACTGCAGGAAGTCGAGGAGATGTATCATGGTGAAGGCACAGTGAATGAAGCCGGCGAGTTCGTGATCGACCGGCTGCGCGGCGGCAGGTACCGGTTGTCCGTCATGCGAAACGTGGCGGGGTCTGGGTTTCCCATCTGGTCGACGGAGGTCGATGTGCTCGACATCGAGGAGATCGCCGTGGAACTCGGCGCACCCGCGGGGCCGCATACCTTGTCGGGTCAATCGCAGCCGTTCGTGCACATCACTCTGGTGAAAATGGACGGCAGTACACCAAACAATTTCGGCGGCTATGCCAATGCCGACGGCCATTACGAAATCGCGGGACTGCCCGAGGGAAGCTATACGGTGTGGATCGCCGTCTTTTCGGGCGTCCATGGCACGAATCTCGACTGGCAGGACAGCGTGGAGATCGCCGGGGATACCGCGCGGGATTTCGTGTCGCTGCAGGTCGGGCAGTAGGCAGTATCAATCATAACCCGAAACGTCAGTGAGGGCAGCGTCAGCCTCATCGCTGCCTGAAAGGGAGCGCGGCTCGCGGGATCCGACGCTGGCTGCCGCCCGTTTTCCAGGCCCATCCCCGCAAGCCGCCCGTCGTCGCGATTAGACGCTGACTCTCACGTCCCCCTCACTGACGTATCGGGTTACGATTGCCGGGCCTCCCTCCCAATTCCTCTTGCCGAGTTTTGGCCGGCGGACGTATCGTGCTCGCTCTCGTACCGCTGGTTCAGGGAGGAACATATGTCATTGCTAGAGTGTCGCGGGCTGGTGAAGGTCTATCCGGGCGGGAAACGGGCCGTCAGTGATGTGTCGTTCCACGTCGATCCCGGGGAGATCGTCGGCCTGCTGGGCCCCAACGGAGCGGGCAAGACGACGACGTTTCGCATGGCGTGCGGACTGATCGAACCCACTGACGGCGAAGTCTTTCTGCACGGTGCGAACGTCACCCGCCAGCCGATGTATCAGCGCGCCCGCAAGGGCATGGGCTACCTGCCGCAGGACGACAGCTATTTTCGCAAGCTGTCGGTGGAAGAGAATCTGCTGGCGATTATGGAATTCCTGCCCTATTCGCGGACGGAACGCAAGCATCTGCTCGCCGACCTGTTGACCAAGTTCGGTCTCGCCGACAAGCACCGTCAGGCCGCCTCGACGCTGTCGGGAGGCGAGTGCCGCCGGCTGGAGATCGCCCGTTGCCTCGCCAGCAAGCCGAACATCATTCTGCTGGATGAACCGTTTACTGGGATCGACCCGGTGACGATCAACGCTGTGCAGGACATCATGTTCAAGCTCAAGAAAGAGGGGATTTCCATCCTCCTTACCGACCACCGCGAGCGAGAAACGCTGACGATCACCGATCGCAATTACGTGATCGTGAACGGCCGCGTGCTCGTCGACGGGGACGCCGCCACGGTGCTGAGGCATCCGGAAGCGCAGGCGCTCTACTTTGGCAACCGCTTCGACCCCGATTCGATCATCAGCGAGAAGTCGAACTTCGGCAAAGCCGCGTGATTCAGAAGGGGCCAATGGTCAGGAATTAGGGCAAGAGGGTAATTGTTCGCTTCTGGCCACCAGCCCCCGCCAGTCTCAGTTGCCTCGACCGCCGCCCTGACCACCACCACCTTGGCCGCCTCCACCCTGGAAGCCGCCAAAGCCGCCGCCGCCAAAGCCACCTCCACCAAAGCCGCCGCGGCCTCCGCCGCCAAAGCCACCACCTGGGACGCCGCCGCCGGTGCCAGTGCCGGTGCCGCCGCGACCGCCACCCTGCTGTCCACCAGCCGGTTGTCCTCCGCCCTGCAACTGGTTGCGGAATTCCATCATCCGGCGGAAGTCGTCGGGATTCGTGCCACCGCCGTTGTTGCCGGAACCGCTCGTCGATGATGTCGAGGTCGCCGTGCGCGTCGTTCCGCTGCCGCTGACGGTCACGCGGGGCATCAGCGATCCGACGGTCTGACCGACGATCTGCGGATTGCTGTACTGCAACTGCACGACCTGGACCATGCGCCGCGCCTCGCGGGCCGCGCTGTCGAGGTCTTCGACGATGCCCTGCACTTCGAGGAACAGTTCTTCGTTCGCGGACACGATGATGTGATTCGTCCGCGGATCGTGGCTGAGGGTCATGGCAGCCTGTGGCTGCTGCTGCTCCTGCTGGCCGCCACGCCCGCCGCCACCACCGCCGCCGAACATCGCCGACAGAGCCTGTTGAGCCTGGCGACCTTGCCTGCTCTGCTCGTTTTCCAAGAGGTCGGAATACGTCTGCTGCAGAATGTTGTATACGTCCAGCGAGTCGGCGTAGAGCACCGGGATCATCTTCGGTTCGCGATCGCGGAGATTGTCCGGCCAGTCGGGTGAATCGAGAATGTTGAGCCACACGATGACTTCGTCGACCAGGTACGATGGACCCGACACGATGAGGGCGTTGTGCGTCACCTCGGGAATGATCTGCAAGCCCATCGACCCCGTGGTGTTGAGACCCGTCATATCCATGACGCCGCTGCTCAGACTGCTGATGCCGCCGGTCAGTCCCCCCAACAGGCCGCTGCTCGTCGTCGTGTTCTTGACGACTGAGGCTTCGGGAATCACCGTCGCCAGCAGAGTCGCCACGGTGGTCGCATCAGCCACTTGCAGCGGGAAGATTTTCCACGATGTTCGCGGCGGGACCGTTTGAATGACGGTCTCCAGCAGAGCCATCATTTCGTCGACCACTTGAGGATCGGGATGCTCGACGATGATCTCGCCGCCGATCACGGTAATGCGGACTTCCGACAGGTCGACGCTGGTGGGGTTCTCCTCGGACTCGTTGCCGGCAGTGTCGTCAGTCTGAGCGACCGGTTCGGTTTCGGTGACCGCTTCGGTCTCTGGAGCGGCATCAGTCGTGGCCTCGGCTTCCGGCTGAATGGCAGGCTCTCCGACAACGGCTTCGGTCGCGACCGGTTCATCGAGGACTTCAGTCTGCTCAGTGACTTCCGTGGCTTCTGTGTCGTCGGCCGCCGGGTCATCGCAGCCATTGTCATTCAGGCTCGTCAGCAACAACGAACTTTCGGCCGGGTCTCGCAATGGATGCACCTGCGCCCGCGGAAGGCTGGTCCTGGTCGGGACCGCGGCGGCGGGAGTGCCCTGTTCCGGAGCCGTTTCTTCCGGAAGGAGTTGGATACTTCCGGAACGAGATCGTTCATCCGGAACGAGATCATCGAGCAGATATTCGCTGGGGAGGCTCGCATCATCATACGGCGGACGCACTCCGCTCGGTTCGCTGATCCGATCTTCCTGCCGGCCGAAGAACTGAACTCGGTCATCCTGACGGCGCTGTTCGGGACTGATGATCGTCACCGGCGTCTGGTTCTGGCGGTCCCACATGGCCTGCACCAGATCCAAAAGCTCCTCTGGATCTCTCCCGCTCAAAGGGAACGACTGCATTGTCCCGCCCGTCGCGCGCTGACCGCTGCCGTCCTCGCCCATCGAAAGGAGAATCGTGCGGACCTGAGCGATCTGCTCCTGCGAGCCGCGGATCATCACCTGGCGACCAAAGCCGTCGGCTTCGATCGTGGGTGCGCTGACCCCGTCGCCGAGGAACATCGAAGTCAGCATGTTGACGGCGACCAGGGGATCCATTTTCGATAACGGGATCACAGCCACCGTCGACGCGCCCCCCTGGCCGTCCAGTTGCCGAATGAGCGTCGAAATCTCCTGATGCTGTTCGGCGGTGGCAAACACATGCAGAAAGCTATTACGCCCGTCCTCATTGATGACGGTTCCGGGCAGCATGGCATTGATCGTTCGGCCGACTTCTTCCGCGCTCGCCTCGGTCAGCGTGTAGACGACGAGATAGGGTTCATCCGGCCCCGTGCCCCATTGGCCGGCATCGGCGACGACATCGATGATCTCCAGCGCGTCTTCGACGATACGAATCTGCGACGGCGTGCCGGCCACCAACAGACTGTTCGTGCGCGAGTCGATCGTGACTTGTGGTTTGGCGCTTGGTTGAGGAATCTGCCAACCCTGATTTTCATTGTCGCCTCCGCCTCGTCCTCCTCGACCTCCGCCATCTCCGCCCCCCCAGCCGCCGCCACCACCGCCCCAGGGATTGGCCGCGACGCTGACAACGCTGCTGGAGATGCCGAGCAATGTCTTCACGGTCGGCTCGGCCTGAGCGGCACTGATGTGCTCCAGTTTGATCGCCGTGAAGATGATGTCTTCCGGTCCACCGGAAATCTGCGAAACAACATCGGCTGCCTGCCGGACAATCGCCGCCAGGTCAGTCACCACGAGCGTGTTCGTCGCCTCGAGACCGACAATCGTGCCTTGCGGGCCAGCGAGCGGCTCCAACTGCTCGGCGAGTTCTGCGACATCCACACCTGCGGCGGGAATGACCACCGAAACCATGTCGTTCTGACCGTAGTTCACCAGATCGTCGAGCATCACTCGGGGAATCAGGTTCGGGGGAATCTCATCCAGCGGAACGCAAACCAGCGCATTGTGGCGGCGAATCAGGCCGAATCCTCGCTGGGCGAGGTAACCATTGATGACATCACGCGCTTCCGTCGTCGTGTATTCTTCGCGATCGAAATAGGTAAACGATCCGGGGGGCTCGACGGCCAAGTCCAGCGAATAGCCCGAGAGGTCCGCCAGTCGGCGAAGCACCAGTTCCCACGGGGCATCATTGAAACTGAACGTCAGCTTTGGCTCGGCTCCAGTCGCCCCTGCGCCGAAGGAATTGGTCGCTTCTCGTTCACCAGCGGGCCGCATACCGGGGTTCGTATCGTCGGATCCGGGAGCGGCGGCAATCGGCGTCTCCTCGCCTTCTTCAGTTTCCCCTTCTTCGTCAGCAGCGACTGCTTCATCAGCAGCGACTGCTTCATCAGCGGCCACGAACTCTTCGCCGAGTTCGGCTTGCCATTGATCGCGTTGTTCTGCGGTGAGCACCACCAAGAGGCGGCTGTCCCATTCCTGATTGAAGGCCGCCACGTCTTCTTCCGACGCGCGGAAACCGAGTTCCATCTGCGCGGTCCCTCGCTCCTGCAGGATCGCCCGGAGTTCGGTCTGTTGATCGACGTTCAAGCCGAGCGACGTGATCACATCGGCACGGGCCAGAGACTGCACGCCGCTACGCTGCAGAAAGACTTGCCGCAGCCGGGCGTATTGCTGTTCATCCAGGACGGTCTCGAGCTTCTCTTCCGATTCCGCCGTGCTCGTTTCGCCGGCGGATCGTATTTCGTTCATCAAGGCGGTCCGGTCTTCGTCGGTCTCGGCATCACGAAATCGACCGCCGAAATCCAACTCCTCCATCGCGACGCGCGCCTCGTCGCGGATTTCATCCACCTGCTCAATCTGCTCTTCGGTAACACCCAGGGTCCGTGTGATGTCCTCGTCGTACAGGAGGTCCATCATTCCGCCGAACCCACCACGACCGCCTCCAAAGCCGCCGCCACGTCCTCCGGGAGGCTGGGCCTGGACGATGGCAGCCTGCAGTCCGATGGCCAACAGGCCCAGACAGAGTCGGGTGATGAGATTCCTGGGCATCATTGCGCTCCGCGAGTGACTCTGTTCGTTCCAATCATCCAACCAAACAATTGTCTCCAGCTAACGCACGACCCTCTTTCCCAGCCAAAGCTGAGAAAGAGGGAGGCGCTACGATCACTTATGGCGATGGAGGTCGACCATAAGCATCAGACTTCGTCGTCGTCGGTTTCATTGTCATCATCCGCATCATCATCTTCGGCTTCGGGACGTCCGCCGCCGGGGCGACCGCCGCCGGGACCGCCGGGACCGAATCCGCCGCCGCCGGGGCCGCCAAATCCGCCGCGTCCACCAAACAACTGTTCGCGATCAAACTCGAACGTGTCGCCGAGCAACACGGTCCAGTTCTCGCTCTGTTCTGCGTTGAGAACTTCATTGACCTTGGCATCCCATTCCTCGTTGAACGCCGCCCGGTCTTCTTCGGAAGCCTGGAAGCCCAGTTCGCGACGGGCATCATTGCGTTCGTCGAGCACTTCCCCGAGTTGCGTCTTCTGCTCATCAGTCAACGCCAGCGCCTCGGCCGCTTCGGCATCACGCAGGGAATCAACTCCGCCAAGTTGCCAGCGCAATTCACGCAGCCGATCAAGCTGATCCGCCGCCAGAACCTCGGCGAGTTTGGCCTTGTTGGCGGTGGTTTGAGCTTCCATTGCCTCGCGCATTTCCGTGAACACCGCCTGGCGTTCTTCCTCGGTGGCGTCTTCGCCCAGATCCTGGAAGGCCTGCCGGAAGTCGGGCGTGTTCGCCTGCGACTCTGCCTGCAAGGTCGTGATCGCGGTCTTCTGTTCGTCTGAGATATTCAGTTCCGTCTGAATCTGCTCGGCATTGAGCAGGTTGAATGTCATGTCGAAGCCGCCGCGACCACCAAAACCGCCACGACCGAAGCCACGACCTCGACCCCGTCCCTGGCCTTGACCATCGGGTTGAGCCAAGACCGGAACCGCCCACATTGCCACGCACAAAGTTGCCAGCACCATTCCCCAAGTAGAGCGACGCATTGTAAGTTCCTTTCCGCGACAGGCCCTTGCCTGCCAGACCGACTCGCGGGAATCCCCGCTTGTGAAAAAATCGGCAAAAACCCCCTGGTTTGCCGAAACAGAATCCTGCTCTCCGACATTCCTCTGGCAAACTCTGGCAAACTCTGCAGAGTGCAACGGTTATACCGTCGAAACTCGCTGTGTTGCTAGGGTTTACCTCGCGTTTTGTAGCTGATTGCGTCGGGTTGAGGGACTTCTTTCTTAACCTTTGAATTCTGGAAAGGATTCGCGAAACTTGCCTCCACGAAACGAGTTTGAGAAATTAGGATTGAATGCCCGACCGTCGTGTTTGCCGCTCTCTTCGCGACCCCTGTCTTGCAGCGAGGCTCCTGATGTTGTCTTCTCGGTCTCATAAACTGCTGGCGGCCATAGCTTTATCCTGCGTGCTGTCATCCGCGGATTCAGCATCGGCCCAACGAGGAGGCGGGGGCGGCTTTTCGCCCGAACAGATTTTCGATCGCCTCGACGGAAACGGAGACGGTCGCTTGTCTATGGAAGAGATGTCGCAGAGCCGGCGCTTTTCGGTCGTCGACCTGGCTCGACAGAACGGACTCAACCCCGAGAACGGCGTCAGTCGCGACGATTTCAATCGCGTCTGGGCTGCACAGTACCAGCAGCGCGACGCCGGTGGTGGTGGTGGCTTCGGCGGACCTCCAGGTGGCGGTGCCCCGGGCGGTGGTTTTGTCGGACCTCCTGGAGGCGGCCTCGGTCAACCCGGCCAAGGCGGCGGTTTCCCTGCTCCTGGTGGTGAAGGGGGCGGCTTTCCTCAAGGCGGCGGATTTCCTGCAGGACCGGGCGGCGCACCCATGGGTCCAGGCGGCGGAGGTCAATGGGGCGGAGGTGCTCCTGGCGGTGGTGGCCAATGGGGAGGTGGCGGAGGCGGTCAATGGGGTGGAGGTGAACGTGGCGGCGGGCAGTGGGGCGGCGGCGGCGGTCAAGATGAAGGCGACGGCGGCGAATCAAACTCAAGAGCAGAACGTCCGCGTGTGACCTTCGATCTGCCCGGCGACTACGTCGAAGGCGACTCCGATGGCGACAATCAACTGGGGCTCAATGAATGGACAGACTGGAAAACCCGTTCGGCCATGCGCGAGTTCCTGTCGCTCGATGAAGATGGCGACGGCTTCCTGACGCCGGTCGAACTCGGTGCATCCGGTTCATCATCCTCGCGCGGCAGTACAGGTTCGTTCGCGAGCGCGGAAGGCGGCGGATTCCCCCAAGGGGGTCAATCCGACGATCAGGGCGATGAGGATGACGATCGCTCTGACCGGCGACGCGATGACGATGATGGCGGGGACGATGGCCGAGAGGAACGCAATGGCGGGCAACAACCCGACTCGACTCCCGCTGCGCCAGCGGTACCCAAAGTCAGCCTGGAAGACTTCGAGTTTGAAGCCACTTCACCCCAGGCCAGGCAAGCTGTCAACACGTTTGGCCTGATGGATAAGAACCACAACACCAAAATCGAAACCGAGGAGTGGCAGGCCAGCCAGCGAATTCGTCCGCAGTTCGAAGGTGCCGGCATCGACATTTCCGGAGAAATGGAGCAGGACGAGTTCGTGAAAACGCTCCTGTGGATTCAAAGTCAACCGCGGAATTGACGCGAGCGGATTGCGAAAACGGATTCGGCGGATCCCTCTTGTTGCACTTGTTGCAGATCCGCGAAGACCCGCGTCATCCGCCAAATCCGCGGCCTATCTTCTTGGCTATCAGCTATTAACCAACCTCACCCCACCTGCAGCGGCAGCAGGAAGGCGTGGTGCCTGAGCAATTCTTCCTTGCCGGCTTCACCCAGAAACTGCGTGAAGTAGAGGATGAACACGTACGCCGTCAGTGCGGGCGTGATGATGCCCAGCCGCACGAGCCAGCGCCACCACCACGCCGCCCGCTTGCCTTGAGACCTGCGTGAGGTCGCCCGATGGTAGGCCCAACCCAAGAGCAGCTTGGCGGGATAGATCGTGATGATGAACAGCACGGCCACTGTCCATAACGCATCGGGTGGCAATAGAAACGCCTTGAACAGATACAGCGGCAACGCCAGGGCGTAAACGAGCAAGATCGTCACTCCCCAGGTGAACGGCGCATAACAGTAGAGTCGCCGAATCTCGCGCAACTCGAAGGCCGCGCTCAACCGGTTCTCTGCCGTCAACCGGGCTTGCAGGAACGGCACCCAGGCATGCACGATCGCCAGCAGGATGCCGCCGACAATCGTGATGAATACCGGCAGTCCTTCTGTGCGGCTCGGTGCGAAGTACAACACCGAAGGGACGAGCAGCCACGCGAACGCGCCGATGAAACCTTTGACGCCGAGCAGAAAGTGCTCCTTGATCCGCAGCTTGCCCAGGAACTCGCGCACATGCCGGCTGGCAGACTGCAGGTAGTCTCCCTCCCGCATCCGGCGAATGAACCACAGCAGATTCTTCAGCGGACGGAAGAAGCAACCGAGCGACCCGCCGCGAGCCAATGCCAGACACAGATGCACGGTGACGAGAAACCACATCACGCTCAGCAGGTTGCTTAAGGCACGCGCGGTCTGGGAACCCGCGTCAATGACCTGTGCATCGCCCGCCGCGCCGGCAAACAGTCTCAATGGCAGCAGCCACAGCCAGATGCCCAACCCAATCGCTCCGATACGCGGCGCGAGTTTGAAGAGCGGGAAGCCATCTCGCAGTTTACCACTGCGGGCCACGCGGCCTTCGACCTCCAGCAGGTAGCCCAGCGTCAGAAAGTTAATGATGGGAACCGCAGCCAGAAGCGACAGCATGAAGACCAGACTCGCCAGACCAAACGTCGCCCGGACCAGCCACAGCAGGCAGCGAATCGGATGTCGCCACGGAACCGGGAACGGCGGCAATTGACCCGCTTCGGAAGTCATCCCCGCAGCAGCGACTGGCGGCGCTGGCTCCGAGTCCTCCACCGCCGGCGCGAGCGACATCGCTGCGTCTTCAAAGAAAGCCGGCGCTAGGGTTTGGGTCGGCATCAGGCAAGTCGTCTCACAAGAATCGACGCTGCAACATACCATCTCCCGCTCCAGGCAGTTTCACATTTCGATGAAACACTTCCGCCGTAACTGAGGTAAACTCCAGGGAATCTGGTGGCGCCGACGTGCGCCGACGCAAGTGAACGCGACCTGCATGGCCAACTTCAAGTCACAACTTACTGTCTGGGTGCTCCCCCTCGCGGTGGTGGGGGGCATTGTCTGTTTGACCCTCTGGGCCGCGACGCCGTCGATTTCGACACAACCGCTACCGGCTGACCAAGCCGCAGGCGATGACGAGACGATCACTGCCACCGCAGGTCGAATTGATGCCACACTCGATGCTCAGTGGACCGACGCGGAATTGACTCCCGCAGATCCAGCCGACGAATTGGAAGTGTTGCGCCGTCTGTCGCTCGCCCTGCATGGCACTGTTCCATCACTGGAAGAAATTCGCAGCTTCGAAGCCGACGACAATCCCGATCGACTCGATCACTGGGTGTCGGCCATGCTCGACGACAATCGCTTCCACGATTATTTCGCGCAACGGCTGTCGCGGGTCTTCGTCGGCTACGAAGAGGGACAGTTCCTCGTCTTTCGCCGGGACCGGTTCAATGAATGGCTGGCCGAAAGGTTGGCCGACAATGTTCCGTATGATGAGCTGGTCCATTCGCTGATTGCATCCACCGGCGTCTGGACCGGCGAACCCGAAGTGAACTTCGTCACGATGGCCTTTGCCAACGGCGACTTCGATGAGAACAAGCTGGCCACGCGGACGGTGCGGGCCTTTCTCGGGCAGAGCATGGATTGCGCCCAGTGCCACAATCACCCGTTCAGCCATTGGAAGCAGTCGGAGTTCGAGGCCATCGCCGCCTGCTACGGGCAGGTGCAACTCTCGCTCGCCGGACTGCACGACAATCGCCACGCCGGGTATGTCGTTCAGGATATGAACACGCTCGAAGACCGCGAGGTCGCCCCGGCCGTTCCCTTCGCTCCCGAGGCCTGGCCCGGTGACGGGACGCCGCGCGAGCGACTGGCGGAATGGGTGACGCATCCGAGCAATCTTCGCTTTCATCGTGCAACCGCCAATCGCATCTGGGGTCTGTTGTTCGGGCGGCCGTACTATCAACTCGCCGCCGTCGATGATCTCCCCGATCCCGGCGATCCCGAGTACGCCGACGAAACCCGCGTGCTCGACATTCTGGCCGAGGACTTTCGAGACCATGACTGTGATCTTCGCCGTCTGATTCGCGTGATCGCTTCGACCCGCGCGTTCCGCATGTCGTCT
>JANNSB010000449.1:0-5073 GCA_031402175.1 Planctomycetaceae bacterium | reverse complement strand
CACCTGTTGCCGCAGGACATCTTCCTGATGCAGTCTGCCCGCCTGCGCCAGCGAAAAGAGTTCATCATCCGGCATCGTGCTCCACAGGAAGTACGACAGCCTGCAGGCGAGTTCATGGTCATCAATGATCGTGCGGGCCGTCGGGTCATCGGGCCGCTCGGTCGACTCGACCCGGAACAGAAAGTGCGGCGACACGAGCACAGCCGTCAACGCGACTTGAGTGCCGCGCTCGAAGGTTTCGCCCCGTTCCATCGCCCTCGTCACGAATCGGGTGTACTCGGCGACCTCGGCGTCATTCACCGGCCGGCGAAATGCGCGGGCCAGGAAGGGTTTCAGGTTCTGATGGGCAGCGTCTTCGGGCGACAGCGAATCACCCGGCCGCATCGCCAAGAGCCGCTCGGCCAATTCCGAGCCGCCTTCGACGCCGAGTGGGCCTTCGACTTCGATGTAGCCGACCGACATGTTGCGGTCTTCGCGGGCCTCGGCATTGTAGTAGTCGTTGATGAACGCCGCCGAAACCCGCCGGCGGCCCTCTTCGGCTTCGAGTCGCACCTCGTAGACTTGTCGTTCTTCTTCGCCTTGGACCTCGATCACTTCGAGCGAGCGGCCGCCATACTCGATTTCCATTTTGGCTGGTTCGTCCCCCGCCTGCTCGGCGCTGGCCTCGACGCGAATGATGTAGTCGCCGTCCATCGCGAAACTGAACTCGTGAAACACCGCTCCTCGGCTGTTGAGCCGCTGCATCCCGTCGCGGTCTCTCGCGCTGCCGGAGCCTTCGAGTTCCGAGGCCGCGATGTGCTGCAGGGCATCTTCGGGCGACACAAACGGCAACGCCTTCGCGGCCACCTGCTCGGCGGCGTCGAGATACTTTTCAATGAGGAGCGGCGGGACCGACAGCACATCTCCGATGTTATCGAAGCCGTAACCGACATCGTCGGAAGGAAAGCTGTCGGCCGGATAAAAGTCGACTCCCAGCAGATCTCGAATCGTGTTGTTGTACTCGGTGCGGTTGAGCCTGCGGATCGTCACTCGACCGGGATCGGGGTTGGCGTCGCAATCGACGTAGAACAGCGCATCATCCAGAAAGTTCACGACGACTTCGCGTTCTTCATCCGTCGGCTGAGGCATGTCCGACGGCGGCATCGCCTCGAAGCGCACGAGTTCGTACACCTTCTCCCACGTCTCGCGATTCTCCTGCACGGCCGCGAGGTCGGCGAACGAACTGAAGTCGAGACCCTCCTCCATGCTGTCTGGGCCGTGACACTCGTAACAGTACTTGGCGAAGAAGGGCTGAATCTCACTCGGATAGTCAGCCAGCACGGGTGCATTGGACTGATCATCGGCCGACACTTGTGCTGCAGTGTTCGTGACGCCGGTGGAGTTGAAGTTCATGGCGATCGCGACGATGCCCGCCAGGACTGCAGCCGACACTCCTCCGATCCACCACAACCGGCGATCCCTTTGCTTGCCGCGACGCCTCGCGGTTGACTTGCGAGATTGCCGCGCCGGCTTCTTCACCTGCGAAACGTCCATCGCGGATATTTCGAGCAGTTCAGGAATCGTCGCCGACTGCGGCTTGGCCATAGGCGACTTCGTCGTGGGCCGCGGTTTGGTTGGCGTACTCGGCAGGCGCTGTGGCGAAGAAGTTGCCTTCACCGTTTTAGCCCGTGGCTTCATCAATGACTTTGCTGCCACGCGCTCTATCGGCGGAGCTGGCGTCTGCTCCATCGGCTTCACGATCAACGGAGCAGGTTCATCCACCGGCATCGGCACCGTGGGAACGACGAACGCCTGCTTGCACTCGGGGTTGGGACACGCCCCCGTCTTCCCCGCCGACCTGGCGTGGACCTTAAAGGTGAACCCGCAATGTTTGCAGCGAATGCGGATCAGCATGGGAGGAACGTGGCTGGATCGGCGATTCGAGTGCGATCCGGTGGGGTGGGAGTAAAGGTCGTTACTCAAAACGCACGGGCGCAACGCCTGTCCAAGATACTACGGGAAACGCCCGGACGTTTCACAAATCATGGCCGCGATTCGACTTTGAAATTCTAACCGGCAGGGGAGGGGAAGTCGAATTGGATGGACCGATCACATGTAGACTCGAATCGATCGCTTTGTGCAAATGTGCGATTGATTGAACATCGTCCGCCCGCGACTTGTGTCAGCCGAGCCTGACGTATCGCCGCACCGCCTCCAGCAGCGGGTCAATCGTCCTGACTTGAATCGACTCTGTCACCGGCCACGGGAACCATTGAAACCCGGGATGCTCGGTCGGACGGATTTCGACTTCCTCAGTCAGCCGGCCCAGGAACACGACGAGCAACTTCTCTCGCGATCTGCCGAGCGCATCGAGTACTCGGTATTCAGACGTAAACCGAAAATGCGGGTCGAGTTCAATGGCTTCGTGGCTGATGCCGGTCTCTTCTTCGAGTTCGCGCAGGGCGCATTCGATCTCGGTCTCGCCGGGATCGACGTGTCCCTTCGGGAGATCCCAGCGGTCGGCATGCCGCATCAACAGGAACTCGCGGATGGGATTCCCCTTGACGATCAACACACCACACGATTTGAGAGGGTCGCTCATCGTGCTCCCATGGCCGATGGTGCAACGACGGGAACTCCTTCAGGCTGTCGCTGCAGCACGTACAGTGCGCTGTGTGCCCTCAGGTTGGGAGCCCACGCTTTCTCGACTGCCTGACCACCGATGATGGGCAGTTCCTTGACGATCTGAAACTTCCCCAACTTTGCCAGTTCGCGAAAATCCTTCATCGACAGGAAGTGTACATTGGGGGAATCGTACCATTCGTACGGAAACGCATCCGTCACCGGCGCGCGGCCTTGCAGCACGACCTGAGCGCGCACCCGCCAGTGCCCGAAGTTCGGCATCACCACTAGGGCGCGGTCGGCGATGCGAAAGATTTCATCCAGCACCTGGAGTGGCCGATGCACTTCCTGCAGCGTACGGCTGAGCACGGCCACGTCGAACGAGCGATCGGGAATGTCCCTTAATCCCGCATCGAGGTCGGCCCGCACCACTGGCACGCCGCGCTCGATCGCTCCGACGAAGCGATCGAAGTCGATCTCGATGCCCAGCACTTCGCAGCCGTGCTCGGAATGCAGCCGATCGAGCAACCTGCCATCACCGCATCCCAGGTCCAGCACCCGGCTGCCGCGCTCGATGTTCTGCATGATGAGCACATCGGTCAGCGCGTCCTTCGGGTCGGTAAGGTGGATGCGTTTCGCCATGCGAGCGGGTCAGGAGTCAGTGGTCAGGGGGCAGGAATGAAGATGAACAGGGGAGAATGGAGTCCAGGCTTTAGCCTGCCGCTGACAGCCTAAAGGCTGGACTCCAATCATGACGCCTTCCCTTTCCGCAGCGTCTGATCCAGAAACGGGGCCACGATCTTCTTGAGCATCGGCAACTCGGAATCGATGAGGAACGCATCATGCCCAAACGGGCTGTCGAGTTCGATGGCGGTCACGTCCCTGCGAGATTCGACCAGCGCCCGGACAACTTCGGTGCTCTGATAGGTCGGGAAGAGCCAGTCCGAAGTATAGGACGCAACCAGAAACCGCGCATCGGTTTTGCCCAAAGCTTCCTTCAGCGGACCGTGGGCCGATTCCAGATTGAAGTAGTCCATCGCGCGCGTCAGCAAGAGGTAGCAGTTCGCATCAAATCGTTCGACGAACCGCTGTCCCTGGTAATGCAGGTAGCTTTCGATCTGGAACTCGGTTTCCTGATGCAGTTCATAGGCCAGTTCTTCGCGGTCCTGCAGACGCCGGCCGAACTTCATCTCGATGGATTGCTCGGACAAATACGTGATGTGCGCGATCATCCGCGCCAAAGCGAGACCGAACTTGGGCTGCTCTACGTGACCCATGTAGTCGCCATCGCGGAACAGAGGGTCCGCATAGATGGCACGACGCCCCACCGCATTAAAGGCGATTTGCTGGGCCGACAGCCTGGCGCCCGAGGCCAGCGCAATCGCGGAAGCGATGCGGTCGGGAAAGCGGGCCGCCCACTCCAGTACCTGCATGCCGCCGAGGCTGCCGCCGATCACAGCGAGCAATCGCGGGATCTCCAGGTAGTCGACCAGACCCTGATGCACCCGCACGATGTCGGCCACAGTCAGAAATGGAAACTTGCGGCCGTAGAATTCGCCTGTCGCCGGATCCTTCGATGTCGGCCCAGTCGTCCCCTGACAGCCTCCGAGAATGTTCGCGCAGATCACAAAGTAGCGGTCGGTGTCGATCCCCTTGCCGGGTCCGACGAAGCCATCCCACCAGCCCGACTTGCGTTCATCGGCCTGATGCTTCCCTGCTACATGGGCGTCGCCGGTGAGCGCATGACACACAAAGATGGCGTTGTTCCGCCGCGGCGACAGGGTGCCGTAGGTTTGATATGCGACGGTCACTGGCCCCAGATGCCTACCGCACTCCAGGCGCAGGTCGGCTCCATTCGCGAAAAGATCGACCGACTGTCGCGGAACGATCAGATCGTCGCCGGGAGAGGGCGAAAGTTCTTCGACGGTACCGACAGCCATGGAGCGTTCGAGGCCTGTTGAGGAGTTTCACGTTCAATGAACCATGCTAACCGGGGCATGCGGACGGACAAAGGGACCGACAGTTGTGATTCGACCTAAGACAGCGCCTCGCCCGTCAAGTTCAGGCATTACCGATACAATCGTGCCTGGGCGGATGGTAGAATCTGACAATACAACTGATCTTAGCGGCCCATTTACCGAGGTGACTGCATGTCGACTGCGGCACTCAAAAGACTGACCTGGCAAGAGTACCTTGCCTTTGAACGCAAGTCGCAGACCAGACACGAATTCTTCGACGGCGAGGTCTTCGCAATGGCAGGCGGCTCGTTCAGTCATGGCGTGATCATTGGAAACGTCGCGGCGATTCTCTGGAATGCCCTCAAGGATCGGCCTTGCAGCGTCGTCCCCAACGACATGCGAGTCTTGTCCCCCAGCGGACTATCCACGTATCCGGATGTCGTAGTCACATGCGGACCCGAGTTCGACGACGAACGGAAGGACACGCTGCTCAATCCCATGGTGATCGTCGAAG
>JANNSB010000448.1:0-11821 GCA_031402175.1 Planctomycetaceae bacterium | reverse complement strand
ATCATGTGACGCGATTGACGCCGCTGGCCGCGCAGATTGAGGGAGACGATTCCCTCCGGCCGACAGCAGCATCGATTCGCGACCGGCTGGATACGGTTCTCGACAATCCGGACCTTGGTTCCGACGACATACTGCTCATCGCCTGGGCGAGTCGCGCAGTGACGCTGGATGATGTCGAACACGTCACGATTGGTGGACAAGTTGTCGAGGAGCGCATCCCGCGGCTCTTCTTTTGCACGGCGGATACGATTCTCAGGACGGGAGAATCAGACGACGAGCAACTCACGCTTACCAGCCAGGTCGAAGAGCGGCATCACCTGATCTCGCTGGAGGAACTCTATGAGCGCGCCGACCGCTGCCAAGCCGGAATCAAGCTGCTGCTGGTCGATGCCTGCCGCAACAATCTCTCACGCAACGGCTGCATCGCGCTGCCCGACGTGCCTCCGCCCCCCGACGGCGTGGCCGCGCTGTTCAGTTGCTCTCCGGGCCAGCGATCTTGCGAAGATCGCGATTTAGCACACGGGGTATTCTTCTACCATGTGACTGAGGCGCTGAGATACGAGATCGGCACATTCGTCCACGGCCAGGCTTTGGAGGATGTAACCACTCTGACCGACCTGCATGCACATGTCTCGGCAGCCGTGCCCGCCCATCTGGTCGAGCACGATGACTTCTTCATCGGAGCCATACAGCAACCCCATTTGACCGGGACGAATCGCGAGACCGATACCCTGGTGAGAATCCCACCGGCTCTTCTGATCTCGCCCTTCAGTGAGGATCAGGTACATGAGGTACAGCAGGTCTGGGCCGAATTTCTGGGAACTCAAGTCATCGTCGAGAATTCGATTGGCATTCCCCTTGCGCTGATTCCGCCCGGGGAATTCATGATGGGAAACCCAGTAGCTAACAGGGCGGACAGCGGGCGACAACGTGTACGTTTGATTCAGCCCTATTTGACCGGGATTCATGAGGTAACGCTGGGACAGTTCCGAACCTTTGTTGAAGATGCCGAGTACGTTGTTGAATTCGAAGGCGGCCACCGTGGAGGCAGCGGCTGGAACGCTGCCGCTGGGCAAATGGAATTCAACGATCCCCTCTACGATTGGCAACACACTGGGTGGTCGCCCTATGAGGACAATCATCCCGTGGTGAACGTCTCCTGGTATGACGCCATCGCCTTCTGCAATTGGCTCAGCCGCAAAGAGAATCTGCGCGAGTACTACATTGTGCGAAACACGACGATCTTACCCGCTGGCGGAAATGGATATCGCCTCCTGACAGAAGCCGAATGGGAGAATGCCTGCCGGGCCGGGACGACCACGCAGTGGTATCATGGCAATAACTCCGATGGCCTGATTGCCACTGGAAACGTCCAGGATGCGAGCGACCCGAAGTCAGACATCGATTGGAACGACGGATACCGCTTCACAGCCCCGGTGGGACAGTTCGCTCCCAACGCGTTTGGACTCTTCGACATGCATGGGAACGCGGGGGAATGGTGCTGGGATTGTTACAACACCTGGATATATAGTAGGCGTTCTGGAACCACCGTCGACCCGGTCGAGCACGTTCCGGAAGTGCGCTTTTCCTTCCCCTTTTTCGTAACCCAGATGTACCGAGACACTCGCGTGCGTCGCGGTCCGTCCTGGTTTCATCAGCCGGGATACTCGCGCGCTTCGAGTCGCGACTACGACTCCCCAGGGGATCGTGGCTGCTACTGGGGCTTCCGCGTAGCGCGGACGCCGTGACCTGCGGCGAATTTCGTATCGCCACCCATCGTCCCGCGAGAATCCTTCCGGACTACCCGCAACTCGCCCAGACAGGAATGTCTGGGCCACCTGACAATGACCGATGGATGGGCCACCTAACGCCGTAGCCTCAACACTAGCATCGACAGCGGCGGCAGGGTGAGGGCGATCGATTGCGGGCGGCCGTGCATGGGGATCGGCTCGGCCTGGCGGCCGCCGGTGTTGCCAAGGTTGCTGCCGCCGTAGATCGTCGCGTCGCTGTTGAGAGCCTCTTCGTAATAGCCGGGCTGTGGGACGCCGATGCGGTAGTCGCTGCGCGGGACGGGCGTCATGTTGAGGACGACGACGACCAGATGCGACGGGTCGGCCGCCAGCCGGCAGTACGAATAGACGCTGCACGCGGCATCGTCCGCGCTGATCCAACTGAATCCTTCCGACTGGCAATCGAGTTCATGCAGCGCCCGCTCGCCGCGCACGAGCGTGTTGAGGTCGCGCACGAATCGTTGCAATCCGCGATGCGGCTCCCAGCGCAACAGATGCCAGTCAAGCTGCGAATCGTGATTCCATTCGTGCCACTGCCCAAACTCGTCTCCCATGAACAGCAGCGCTTTGCCGGGCGTCGTGTATTGATAGCCGAAAAGCAACCGCAGATTGGCGAACTTCTGCCAGTCGTCGCCGGGCATCTGCGAAATGAGAGCCCGCTTGCCGTGCACGACTTCATCATGCGAAAGAGGCAGAATGAAGTTCTCGGTGAAGGCGTAGATCATGCGGAACGAAAGCTCGTTCTGATGATGCAGGCGATGGATGGGATCGCGCCGGAAATAGCGCAGCGAATCGTTCATCCAGCCCATGTCCCACTTCATCGTGAAGCCCAGGCCTCCTTCATAAACGGGCCGCGACACGCCCCCCCACGCAGTCGATTCTTCGGCCACCGTCACCACGCCGGGGAACTCGGCATGCATCACGACGTTGAGATCCTTGAGGAACTGAATCGCCTCGAGGTTCTCGCGCCCGCCGTGCTGATTGGGGATCCACTCGCCATGTTCTCGCGAGTAATCGAGGTAGAGCATCGAGGCGACGGCGTCGACTCTGAGGCCGTCGATGTGATACTTGTCGCACCAGAACCTCGCGCTCGACAGCAGGAAGTTGCGCACTTCGTGCCGGCCGTAATTGAAGATGAGCGTGTTCCAGTCGGGATGAAACCCTTTGCGGGGATCATCGTGCTCATAGAGCGCAGTGCCGTCGAACTTGCCCAGGGCGTGTCCATCGGTCGGGAAGTGGGCGGGCACCCAGTCGACCAGCACGCCGATCTCGTGCTGATGGCAGTAATCGACGAACCATTGAAAGTCGTGCGGCGAACCATACCGCGATGTCGGGGCGAAGTATCCGGTGGCCTGGTAACCCCACGAACCGTCGAAGGGATACTCGGTGACGGGCATCAGTTGCAGATGAGTGAACCCAAGATCCTTGACGTACTCCACCAGCATCGGGGCCAGTTCGCGATAGCTGAGGTATCTGCGTTCGTCCCAGGGTCGCTTCCATGAGCCGAGGTGCACTTCATACATGCACATCGGCTTCTCGATCCAGTTGGTCTGTTCGCGGCGGCTCATCCAGTCGCCGTCGCTCCACTCGAAGTTCCAGATGTTGTAGACGACCGACGCGGTCTTCGGGGGATGTTCGGTGGCGAATGCATAAGGGTCGGACTTCTGAACGAGTTCGCCCCACTTGGTGCGGAGGCTGAACTTGTAGGTCTCCCCATCCCGCATGTGTGGGTAGAAGCCGTGCCAGACGCCGGAGTCGCTGGAGTTGAGGTAGAAGCCGCCGTGCTGCCAGCCGTTACGATCGCAGAGCACGCAGACTTCGGAAGCATTCGGCGCCCAGACGCTGAAGCGCGTGCCCTGGACTCCGTCGCGCTCTTCGAGATGCGCTCCCAGATGATGATACATGGTGCAGTTCATTCCTCGGTGCATGGCATGGGCTTGCGGTGCGTTGAGGGGTACCGGGTTTCCCGCGCCGCGCGCCTGCTGCCTGGTCAAACCAGCCGTCGTCATTCGTGAGTCATTCCTTCGTGAGCGTGAGTCGATGGGTCATCCTGAAACTGTTCGACGAACGCGCCGCACATCTTAAACGCATCGGCGTCGGGAATGAATGCATGTATTGCCGGTGAGAATGGTTCTCGCCGGCATGACGAAAAGCAGATGTTTCGGGCCGTCATTCGCCGCGCAGCGCCTGCACCACCGGGGCGCTTTGCGCCTCCCGCACCGCCCACAGGGCTGAGAGCATTCCCAGGACGAACACTCCCAGCAGCAGCGCCAGCAGCGGTCCCCAGGCGATGTCGGCGCTCACGCTGAGCAGATGCGGCGCCATCGCGAGCAGGGCCGACAGGCTGCCGAGAGCCAAGCCGCACACCGTTAACAGCGAATTCTCCCAGAGCACCAGGGCCGATACTTGCGATCGTGGAAAGCCGACCGCGCGCAACAGGGCGAGTTCTCCCCGCCGCTCCAGCACGTTGCGGAGCATCACACTCGCGAGTCCGAACGTCCCCAGCAGCAATCCCAGGCCGCCCAGGGTTTGAAACGTCAACAAGTAGGTGTTCTGCACCGACAGAAACTCCGCCAGACGGTCGGCGACTCGCTCTGCGTCGAAGCCGTAGTCATCCAGATCGCTTTCCAGCAGTTGGCTGAGAGCTTCCGCCCGGCTCGGTTCAACTTCCACCAGGAACGTGCTGAAACCCACCTGTTGAGGGAACAGTCTTTGGAAGCTCTCCTCCGACATGAGCAGCACGCCTTGAAAGATGCTGCCGCTGAGCATGCCCACCACTTCGAGTTCGGCGTCGGGGTCGCTGATCTCGATGAAGTCTCCGACCCCCTTATGCAAGCTGTACATCAATGTGTTCATGTCGCCGATCACGGGGATGCGGTCGTCGTCGCGAGGCTCTCGCAGTTTGGGCCAAATGTGCGGGTCGCGCGTGTTCGCGAATGCGAAGCGCCCGGAGGAGTCGAACTCGGTCAACACCTCGTCCGGGACGCCGAGGATCGTCGGTCGTCGGGCCTGATACAGGTTGAGGCAGCTTGCATCATCGCCCGGAATGACGCGAAACGGAGCGACATGCAAGTCGTCCAGCAATGCGAGTTCGGCTTCGTCTGCCCCTACGCCCAGTCGAAGTTCTGCCCGTCCTTTATCAGTATTAAGGTCATACAGGATCGGCGTGCTGGCGTCGCCGATGAGTGAATAGCCTCCATTGCCGGAGTTCAATTGCGGAGCCTCGACGGCGGGATTCTTGCGGCCTGCGGCTACAGCCACCACTACGAAGGTTGCCGCGGCCATCAAGCTGGTCGTCATCAGACTGCGACTGCGATGCCGTGAAGCATTACGGATGCCCAGGCGAGGTGTGTCACCGCGTCCGGCCCCGCGAATGGGCAGAGCGCGATCGGCGTCGATCCACGCGGCCATGAGCTGAATGCCCGCGACGAGCACTCCCGTGCCGACAAGAAAGAACGCCACGACCTGCCAGGAGAATCCACTGAATGCTTCGGTCGCGGGAACAATGCCCGCGATGGTGGCGAGCATCAGCAGCAACGACGCCGCAGCCACGATCAGTCCGAGGCGCAGCGATCGGCGGGACTTTGTTCGACCCGCGGCGGATTCATCCAAACTGCCTTGCAGCAATTGACGCACCGAGAATCTTCGCGTCGATCGCAAAGACCACCAGACGGCGGCGAGCGCGGTGACAATGGAAATGACAGCCCCGATCAGCAGGCTCACTGGATGAATCGATACGAAGAGATGCCTTGTCCCGATCGCGCCGATCCACCAGGTCTTCAGGCCGTGTACCATCAGCATCGCATAGGCCACTCCCACGGCGATGCCGATCAGGCCGCCTGCAACGACCACCAACGCGGTCTCTGCCAGGAAGAGCCGAGCGACTTTCTGACGCGGCCAACCCACTGCCGCCAATAGTCCCTGCTCGGCAACACGCCGTTCGAGTCCCAGCCGAAACATCAGTGCCACCAGTAACTCAGCCGCCGCAATCAGAAAGAAACTGAAGCCAATGAACAGCCCGGTGAAATTCGTTGTGCCTGCAGCCGCATCCAATCCCATTTGCTTGATGGGGAGAAACGCCAGGCCTGTCCCGGACGCATCGAGACGCGACTGCAACTCCGATTCGAACGTGGTGCGCGTGGCCTCCAGTCCGTCCGGATTGGGCGAGATTCGCAATGAAGTCAACTGTCCATACCGGCTGCGCCACAAGTCCTGGGCGGCCGCGAGTGAGAGGAATACCTTGGGAGTAGTGCCATGCTCGTCCCAGTATTCGTGATCCCGCGGAGTGATGCGCGGTCGGTCGAGCGGAAAGGGTTCCCGCCAGTTCTCATAGCCCTCGGCATCGGTAATGCCCGGCACGAGCGGCGTGATGCCGGGATCGGCGACCGGTCCCGTCAGGGCGATGATGCCGGCGACGGTGAACTCGATCTCGTCCTCGGGAAGTTCGCCACGATCGCCCACGACGTGATACTTAGCGCCGATCGTGTCGCCGAGTTCCACCTGCAAATCGTCGGCGAGCCAATCGCTGATGAGAACCTGATCGGGATCGAGAGGGAACTGCGGCGGTTCACCGAGGAACTCCCATGGGCCGAAGGGCGAGGCATCCGCGGGATCGATGCCGGCCGCGACCGAGTACATCGAATACTTCGTTGCGTCGCTTGCATTCCAGATTTCATTGAGCAGGTAAACGAGGACCGGTGAGGTTTCGAGTTGCAGTTTCTCGGCCGTATCCTCCGCCGCTTCGGCCAATGCTTCCTGCAGAATCATCTGCTGGCTTTCGAGCGACAGATAGCCGTGCTCTGCGTTGGCGACGATCCGCAGGCTGAGATCTTCGAGAGTGAGGATGCCGTCCATGGCGGTGGTCAGTTCGTCGGCCACTGGAGCGGCGAATTGCGCAGCGGCGCCAGACTCGCCCGCAGCGCGACCGACGAAAAGAGCATTGACACGAGCCGGCTGCAATTCGGGGTTCCCGGCCGTCGGGCGAATCTCCTGCAATCCCACACTTCGCTGCAAAGTCGGGAGCGCGACGAACGCATTCTTCGGAAACTGCTGGCTCGGACTGAGACTGAACCGGGCCGGAGTGGCCTCGTCGTCGACGACCGCGCTCACCTGCACCGCCAGTTCGGTGACGGTTGATTCGCGGTCCCCCAATAGCGAATCACGCGGGATGGCCGCCGGGATCTCGACAATCAGCGACAGTGATTCACCGACTTCAACACTCAGTTCATCCGCGAGACGCCGGCTGATGACGACAGCATCATCGATTGGAAGCGTGCCCTCCGGAGCAACCATCATCTCCCAGAATCGCTGATCGACCCCGTAGACCTGAATGCCCCCCGCGCGGGCAGAAGTCACGATCTCACCCGACTCGTTTCGCTCGGACACCAGCATGCTGCCTTGCATTACGAGTGCAGGTGCAATCGTCGCCTTGTTTGCATCACCAGGTTGCGTTTCTATCGCAGTCTGCAGTTCGGCGGCGAGTTCTTCACGCACGAATCGAAAACCCGTCAGAGAGTGGTCAACGCCGCCGAGGCGGTCGAGACTCAACTGCCGAAGGCTGTCGCTGACGGAATCGCCCACGATCAGCGCGCCGCAAATCACCGCCGTGGCGATCAACACGCCGAGCACGACCGCCAGATGCATCCGCCAATGAAACAGGATGCCGCGAATCAACAGGCGAAAGCTGGACATGATGATGAGTTTCCAAGCGGACCAACCGAGTGCCCTGTCCATGCGCCGATGGCCGGCGCGCTATTCGCCGCGAAAGGCGGCCTGTTGTTCAAGAATCCATTCCTCCGTAGGGGATTCGGGCAGATCCATGCTGCGCACGATCTGCGCGATCTTCGGCCAATCGAGTTCGATTCCCTGGGCAGCATTTGACGATTCCTCCAACCTCTTTTCGATTTCGACCTGCCGAGAATCGAACCTGGCGGCATCATCTCCATGAAAAAGGCTGCACCATGCCCTGGCTTCATAGAGCCAACCGAGTCGTTCCAGCAGATCGAGGACCAATTCCCCACCCCTGGGATTCATTGCGCCGGACTCGGGATTCGGGGTCTGGCTCTGCATGAGTTCCTGAAGTTCATTTTCCAGGGCGGAGATGCCCCGCAACTGCTCCAGTTTCTGTTCGTCGGACTGATCGACCAGTGATGTCAGCTTCTCCAGGGCGCCGCGATGCCGATAGTCGATCATCAGCGCCTGCTTGTAAAACGCCAGTGCATCAGCCGGGGCCCCCAGTTTCTCGAACAGAACTCCGGTCGCGTAACAGACGTTGGGGTGCTCCAGCGCATCGCCCGGCAATTCCGCAAACCACTCGCGAAGACCCTCTGTGTCGTCCAAACCAACGAACAACAGTCCCAATGTTGCCTGCGCGTCGATCAAGTCGGGGCGTTCCAGCACGAGTTGCTGCAGCGCATCGCGTGCCTGTGCCAAACGATCATGCCGGACATGATTGATGCAAGCCGTCAGGCGCACCAACCGGTCGGGGTGATTCAGATCGCGCGCCGTCTCTCGAAATTCGATCTCACTCGAGTTCTGCGGATTCTGTATTCCAAAGAGGAACTCGACATCGGTGCGCAACGGGTCGCGTTCCAGCATGAGTTCGAACATCAACTGTCGGTGCTTCCACTCCTGATACGTCATCCGATAAAGTTCCAGCAGCATCTGATGGGCTTGATCGAAGTCGGCTCGCCGCGCGAGCACTGTCTGCAGAATCTGCTCTGCGAACTCCAGCTGCTGAGCTCGAATCGACGCGTCGGCCAGCATCATATGCCGATCGAGCAGTCGCGCGGTCTTGATACGGGCATAGTGGCCGCGCGCCCCTGCGACATCGTTCAATCCCAGGGAAATCGTGGCCGCGACGACCAGGGACGTCTCGTCGTCCGAATCGATGGCCAACGCCCGCTGAATATCGCTGGACGCCTGCGTCAGGAAGCCGAGCTGGTAATTTCGCAATGCGCGTGAAGTCAATTCTTCCGCGGACTGATTGCCGCGCGCAATAACCACCGCCAACAGGACGATGATTGCCAGGGTTCCAAAACCCGTCAGCAACGGATGGCGTTTGACGAAGTCCACGTACGTCCCCTCTCCACGAATTGAATACCGGCCAGTCTTCGGATGTGGCCTGCGCGCTCTGCGATGACACGGAGCATCATAGTCAATTCAGCTCCAGCGATTCCTCCCAGTGCGCCAGCAGTTCGTTGAGCTTTCGGCGGCAGGATTCGTGGGCCTCCTGTACCGACTTGACTTTGCGACCATCGCGCAGCACTTCCGGGCTGCCCAATTCGGCCTGCAGATCGGCGATGCGAGTCTCGCAGGAGGCGATGTCGGCTTCAATCTCCTCAGCCAGACGGTAGGGGTACTTACGACGTCGGCGCGATGCATTGCCGTCGATTTCGCGAGTCGGATCGATGTCCCCATCGCGGCCAGGTCGACGACCGCCGCGGCCGGAATCTCCCGTCCGCGTCGCCCTGATGAACGCCAGATAGTCGCTGTAGTTCCCGTCGTACAGGCTCCAGCGATCGGATTCAAGTACCAGCACGCGCGATGAGACTCGATCGAGAAAATAACGGTCGTGACTGACGAAGACCATTGTTCCCTCGTACTCCAAGAGCGCCCTCTCCAGCGCCGAACGCGCCCAGATGTCGAGATGGTTCGTCGGCTCGTCGAGTACCAGCAAGTTTGCCTTCAGGGCCGACAAGCGGGCGAGCGCGACCTTCGTCCGTTCGCCGCCGCTCATGTTGCCGACTTTCTGTAGCGCCAGTTCCCCCTGGATGCCGAACCTCGCGAGCAGGCTCCGCATGTGGCCCACCGTGAAGTCGAGCGCACCGGCAGGGCGCACCGCTTCGATCGCATCCAGATTCGGATCGACGCTCGCCAGTTGCTGGTCGAAGTATCCCGGCAGCACGTTGGTTCCGAGACGGACCTTGCCGGCATCGGGTTCGAGTTCCCGAGTGAGAATCTTGAGCAGCGTTGTCTTCCCCGACCCATTGGGTCCGAAGATGCCCAGACGTTCTCCTCGATCGACCTGCAAGGTGAGGTCCGTGAAGAGGGGCGGCCCGCCGAATCCCTTCGTAATGTCCTCCGCGCGAATCACCCAGTCGCCGGCTCGGAGTGAACACGGAAAGACCATCGGGAACTCGGAATTATCGAGCAGCATTTCCACTCGCTCGACCCGCTCCAGCTTCCTTTCGCGGTCCTTGGCCTGCTTGCTCTTTTGCCCCGACAGGTTGCGGCGGATGAAGTCTTCGGTCTTGGCGATAAACTCGTCCTGCTTTCGCACTGTCTTCGCCAACAGCGTCTGACGTTCCTCACGCAACCGGCGATAAGTCGAGAAGTTTCCGGGATAGTCGTCCACGCCATCGGGATTCAGTTCCAGCGTGCGATTGGTGACGCGGTCGAGAAAGTACCGGTCGTGACTCACCACGATCATCGACTGCGGACTGCGTGCCAGGAAATCTTCGAGCCATTCCGTCGACGTAATGTCGAGATGGTTCGTCGGCTCGTCCATCAGCATCACGTCGGGAGACGCCAGCAGCATGCGGCCCAGGATGGCCCGATTCTGCTGTCCCCCGCTGAATGTCGACAGGTCGCGCTCGTAGTCTTCCTCCAGAAAACCCAGCCCCTGCAACACCTCCTCGACGCGATGCTCGATGTGATAGGCATCCAGCAGATCGAGTTCGTGGTGCACCTCGTCGAATCGCAGATGCAGTTTCGCCGCGTCCGGTCCTGCAGTGACCACTGCCAGTTGATGTCCCAATTCCTCGGCTTCACGCTGCAACGCATAGAGATGTGCCAGCCCGGAGCGGACTTCGGCAATCAGGCTATGCCCGGGCGCGAATTCCGGCTGCTGTTCCAGCAGGGCGACTCTTACCGCCGATGGCCGTTCGACCTGCCCGCTGTCTGCCTCGTCGAGGCGGGCGAGAATCTGCAAGAGCGTCGTTTTGCCGCAGCCGTTGGGGCCGACCAGCCCGATGCGCTCCCCAAGGCGCACGTCAAAGGTGACGTTCCTGAAAACAGGATCGCGATCGAATTGCCGGGTGAGCGATCGAGCCGAAAGTTGTATCACAGGCGGTTTATGTAGCTGCGTCTGTCCCCAGACGCGGGGCAACGCGGAATGGCGTAATTCAAACTTGAGCCGAAACAGAGTTTCACTTCTTCCTCTTGATCCCCGGCGTCTCGGAGAACCGCCGCTACTGCGTGACGGCCAGCAGATCGTAATCGTTTCGCCCGGTGATCTCGACGGGAATCAGGTCTCCGACCGCGACGTTCGAGCCTTCCACGAACACCTGGCCATCGATTTCCGGTGCATCCGCGTAGCAGCGGCCGGCCCAGGTCGACTCGTCGATCTGCTCATCGATGATGCAGTCGAGTTCGTACCCCAGGAGCGAGTCGCCGAACTCGAATGCAATCTCCTGCTGCAGGGCCATCAAGGCTTCGCGGCGTTCCTGTTTGACATCATCCGGCAGGTGTCCTTCCAGCTTCATGGCCGGCGTCCCTGGCTCGGGAGAATAAGTGAAGACTCCCATCCGCTCGAAATACGTCTCGGCCACGAAGTCGGCGAGTTCCTGGAACTGTTCATCGGTCTCGCCGGGAAAGCCGGTGATGAACGTCGTTCGCAGCACCAGATTGGCCACTTGTTCCCGCAGTTTCTCAACGAGGGCGACAGTCTTGTCACGATCGACCCGTCGCTGCATTCGCCGGAGCACCTGCGAATTGATGTGCTGCAACGGCATGTCGAGATACGGCACGATGCGTTCCGACGAAGCGATCGTCTTGATGAGCTGGTCGGTGAAGTTCACTGGATAGAGGTACATCAACCGGATCCAGTCGATGCCGTCGACTGTTTCAAGTTCCTGCAGCAAATCGACGAGCCGCACCTCGCCATACAGGTCCATGCCGTAATAGGTGGTGTCCTGGGCAACCACGATGAGTTCACGGACGCCATCGCTGGCGAGTTCGCGTGCCTCGCGGATCACTTCTTCGATCGGCTTCGTGATGTGCTTGCCGCGCATCTTCGGGATCGCGCAGTA
>JANNSB010000447.1:0-4018 GCA_031402175.1 Planctomycetaceae bacterium | reverse complement strand
GTTGTGGCGGGGCCAGGTTCCGGCAAGACCCGCGTCGTCACGCGCCGCATTGCGCGGATGATCCAGGCCGGGATCGCACCCCACGAGATCCTGGCGATCACGTTCACCAACAAAGCCGCCGATGAGATGCAGCGGCGAGTGGCCGAACTGCTCCCGGGCGTCAGGGTCTGGGTGAGCACGTTCCACCGGTTCTGCGCCCATCTGCTCCGCCGCTGGGCCGGGATGATCGGGCTGGAGTCGAACTACACGATCCTCGACACCGGAGATCAGCGGACGCTGTTGCGCCGTGTCATCAAGGAACTCGACTTCGACACCTCGACGTTCACGCCCGAGATCATCGGGTCAATGATCAGCCGGGCCAAGAACGACCTCATCACGCCGCAGCGCTGGCTCGCCAAGTACGAGTACGAGGTCGGCAACCATCTGCAGGCGGCCGTCAGTAAGATTTTTCCGGAGTATCAGAAGCGCCTGGTCGCAGCCAACGGCGTCGATTTCGACGACCTGCTGCTGCACGTCGCGACGTTGCTCGATGAGAACTCCGAACTCGCCAGAGGACTGGGAGAGAAGTACCAGTATGTAATGGTCGATGAGTTCCAGGACACGAACCTCTCGCAGTACCAGATCGTCGCGATCATCGCGCACGAGCATCGCAACCTGTGCGTGACCGGCGACCCCGACCAGTCGATCTACAGTTGGCGCGGGGCGCGGATCGGCAACATCCTCAAATTCGAGCACGACTTCCCGGGTACGAAAATCGTGCGGCTGGAGGACAACTTCCGCAGCACCAAGGCCATCCTGCGGTCGGCTGACCTGCTCATCTCGCACAACACGCAGCGCAAGGAGAAACGTCTCGTCACCCAGCTTCCCGAAGGGGAACAGGTGATGCTGCTGGGCTTCGAGGATGGCATACACGAGGCCGAGGGGATTACGAGCCGCATCCAGCAGATGGTGCGCGGCGGCCAGCACAAGTACGGCGACTTCGCGGTCTGCTTCCGCGTGAACGCGATGTCGCGCCTGCTGGAAATGTCCCTCAGCCGCAACCGTATTCCGTTTCGACTCGCGGCCGGCGTCGCGTTCTTCGAGCGGGCCGAGGTCCGTGATCTGATCGGGTATCTGCGGTTGATCGAGAATCCCGCCGATGTCGCCGCCTTTCAGCGGGTGGTCAACACGCCGACCCGCAGACTGGGCGACCAATCGCAGTTACGCCTGTTGCAATGGGCGCACCGCCAGGGACTGACGCCACTCGAAGCCTGCCGTCGCGCGAGCGAAGTGCCGCGCCTCTCGAAGCAGGCGATCAAGGGATTTCAGGCGTTTGCCAAGATGATGGCCGACTTCACACAGGCCGCTACGGGATCGATCGCCGAACTGCTGCGGTCGATCGTCGAGAAGACCGGATACATGAAGCATTGGGAGACCACGACGGGCGAAATTGAATCCCAGCGAGAGGAGTACGTAAACGAACTCATCGCCGCCGCGCATGAACACGACACCAAGGCCGAAGGCGACACATCGCTGACGGGATTCCTGGAAACAACCAGTCTCGTGAGCGACAGCGACGCGATCGACGACGAGCGGGGACACGTGCTGCTGCTCACGCTGCATTCGACGAAAGGACTAGAGTTTCCGGCCGTCTTCATCGTCGGGCTGGAGCAGGGCATTCTGCCGCACGAACGATCGTTGAACTCCGATGACCCGCACGAAGAAGAGGAAGAACGCCGCCTGCTGTTCGTCGGCATGACCCGGGCCAAGCGGCATCTGTTCCTCACGCATACCCGCTTTCGAGTGCATCGGGGTCAGCCTCGGCAGTCGATTCCCAGTCCGTTTCTGAGTGAACTGGAATCGACGCCCGATCCGCTGTACCGCATCTCGCAGTCCTCGGCCAGGTCGTGGGGACCAGGCGCGGTGGGAGAGTTCAGATTCGATCCTTCACAAGAACACGATGACGCATGGGACGTTCACGCGCCTGCTGTCGATCTGGATGAAGCTGTCACCCGGCCAGTGAACGAGGCGAAGTCCAAACGAAATAAGTCGCGAGCAGCATTGCCGCATCTCACCACCGGCGCCCATCTGCTCGAAGGCAACGCCGTGCAGGTCGCGTTGCCGACATGTTTCACCGAAGGCATGCAGGTTCGGCACCCGCGCTACGGCGTCGGCACGGTGACTTCCACCAACCTCATCGGCCAACGTCGGATCGTCACCGTCCGGTTCGAGCACGCCGACCGCACCGAAAACTTCATCGCGTCGAAGGCTCCGCTGCAGCCTGTGGGTTAGGTGGCACAGACATTCCTGTCTGTGCAGCCTTCAGGAATGACGTTGCTGGAGGATCAGGATGACCCATCCCGCCGCAGCCTCCGCCGCCGGGGGTTGCAATCGTGAGGATGTCGCCTGCTTCGACTTCGATTTGCGCGCAACCGCCGAGGTCGATCGCTTCGCTGTTGGCTTTCTTCAGGGTATTCACGCCGAGCGCGCCTGGCTCGCCGCCTTCCAGACCGAATGGTGGAAACAGACCGCGTCGCTGCGAGAGAATCGACAGTTGTACCGGCTGCAGGAACTCGATCTGCCGGATGATGCCGTCGCCCCCGCGATACACGCCTTCGCCGCCGGAGCCATGCCGGATCGAAAACGCATGCACGCGCACCGGATACCGATGCTCCAGAATTTCGACATCGGTCAGCCGCGTGTTGGTCATGTGTGTATGCACTGCGTCGGCGCCATCGCTGTTGCTCGTCGCTCCCGACCCGCCGCAGATCGTTTCGTAGTAGCCGAAAGTCTCATCGCCGAAGGTCACGTTATTCATCGTTCCCTGACTGGCCGCCGCCTTACCGAGCGCACCGAGCAGGACATCCACGATGCGCTGAGACGTTTCGACGTTGCCGCCGACCATGGCGGGCGATGTTGACATTGGTTCGCGAGCCGGCGGGTTGAGCACTCCTTCCGGAATGATGATCTCCACCGGTTCCAGCACGCCGGTATTGAGTGGAATCTCTTCGTCAATCAGACACCGCAGCACGTACATGCAAGCCGCGGTGACGATCGCCCGGTTGGCATTGAGGTTCGTTGCCAGCACCGGCCCCGATCCCGTGAAGTCGATCGTCGCGCGGTCCCCCATGATCGTGAACGCCACTGCGATGGGTGTGCCGTCGTCGAGATGGTCCACGAACTCATGCCGTCCAGCCGGCAATCGGGCCAGTGCCGACCTCATCTTTTCGGCTGCCGCCTGACGCAGATACTCCATGTAGGCCTGCACCATCGGCAACGAATCGCGTTCGATGAGTTCGAGCAGGCGAACAACCCCAAGCTGGTTGGCGGCGACCTGGGCCGCGATGTCCGACAGATTGTCCTTGAGATTGCGCGTGGGGTACGGCCCAGACATCAGCAGGTCAGCCAGTTGCACTTCCCGCGACACGCCGGCGTCGACCAGTTTGAAGTTCGAGATCAGTACGCCTTCCTCACCGAGCATTGTTGAAAACGGCGGCATGCTACCCGGGACAATTCCGCCAATCTCGGCATGATGTGCCCGGCTGGCAGTGAAGAAAATGAGATCGCGATTCGCGTCATGCACCGGCGTCACAATGGTGACATCCGGCAGATGCGATCCTCCCTGATAGGGATCGTTGGTGATGAAAACATCTCCCGGCTGCAGGTCGGGGTTGAGCCGCTGAATCGCCTGCACAGTCTCGCCCATCGCTCCCAGGTGGACGGGGATATGCGGGGCGTTGACGACCAGGCGGCCCTGCGGATCAAAGATGCCGCAACTGAAATCGAGGCGTTCCTTCACATTGGTGGAGACCGATGTCTTCTGCAGCGTCGTCCCCATCTGCTCGGCGATCGAGGCGAATTGATTGCGAAAGATCTCCAGCCGCACTGGGTCGATGGTCGTTGCTCGTTGCTCGAAAGATGGAGACGCCATTTTCGACTCCCTGCACCCCGCTCCCTGCTCCCTGCTAATGAGCAAGTCGCCTCGCTCCGTAAGGATCGCATGAAACCCCGGCTCCAGGACCACCGTCGAGTTGGGTTC
>JANNSB010000446.1:0-14004 GCA_031402175.1 Planctomycetaceae bacterium | reverse complement strand
ATCGAGCGCGGCGACGATGGGCTGGTGACCGTCCGCGAGATCGACCGCAACTCGGCACGTGCTCTGCTGGACATCGTCGAACTCGGGATGCCGACGCCACAGGAGTGGGCAGCAGGCGTTCTTGAGGAGCAATGGCCTGAGTTCGAAGAACCGCTGGCCGAGTACCTTGCCTGCCCCCTCAGTGAGCAGGCGGAACAGATGCACGCCCTGCGAGCACGTTTGGACGAGATTCTTGCGGGCAGCTCACAATGTCCCTTGCCGAGCGCTCGATAGACTTGCTTGATGCACAATTCGGAGAAGTGGCGCTGGGTGAATTCCCAGATCCCCAACGCAGCGTATGCTACGGAGTCGTGGTGTTGCCTGAGTCAGGGTGAGGTGATTATGCCGCCGGCTTCCGAGAGTTCGCTGTTCGCCACCGTGCACGAGTTCTTGGCGCGCTTTGGAATCCGCGAAACGCGCATCCTGGTCAGCGTGTCCGGCGGCCCCGACAGCACGGCGTTGCTCAGTCTGCTGTGTCTGTTGCGGGACGAGTTCCGGCTCACACTGAGAGTCGCCCACTTCAACCACGGGCTGCGGCCTGAGTCCGACGCTGAAGCCCGCTGGGTCGTCGATCTCGGCAATCGCCTCGGCGTCGAAGTGCAGGTCGAGGCGCTGCAGGTGACGGACGAAGCCGACCCGACGATGGCGGCAGGCGTTGAAGAGCGTGCACGAACGCTCCGATATCACGCACTGGAAGCACTCGCCGAGCAGCACGGCTGCCCCTTCGTCGCCGTCGGGCACACGCTGGACGATCAGGTCGAGACGATTCTGCAGAGGTTGATGCGCGGCACCGGGCTGTGGGGACTGTCCGGCATTAGGGAAAGTCGCCCGATCGGCACCGCGACGGTGGTGCGTCCGCTGCTTCACATGCGGCGAACGGAGATCGAGGCCTGGCTGAAGTCAACCGGTCAACCGTGGTGCGAGGATGCCTCGAACCGCGACCTCCGCTGGACACGAAATCGCATTCGCCACGAACTGCTGCCGGAACTGCGTATGCACTTCAACCCGCAAGTCGATCGGCACATCGCCGACTTGGCTGACCACATCCGCGAGGTGATGGCATTCGTCGAATCCCGCGCTCGATCGCTGCGCGACATGGCGCTGCTGGAGTCGCAACCCGGACTTCAAAAATGGGACGCCGGCAAGCTGAGGGCATCCGAACTGTTTCTGCGCTGTGAAGCACTCCGGCTCGAATGGCGCAACCTGCGGTGGAGCGAATTGGGGATGACCAAATCACACTGGGAATCACTCGCCGCATTGTGCGAAACGACTCGCCCGACGGCGTTGGCGTTGCCTGATTCGATCACCGCAACCCGGCGCGGGGATTTGCTGGTCATCGAACGACACGCGTAGCGCCAAACTTGAATTGACGTAGCGCCTCACGCAGTCACGGAATAGACCGCGGATGACGCGGATTCCCGCAGATCAGAGACAACGGGATTGCTGCTCATCTGATTCAGATCCGCGAAGACCCGCGTCATCCGCCCCATCCGCGGTCTATCTTCTGCATCGCAGAATTGACGCTTCAGCAATGAAGGCTCCGCTCAAGCGCCTACTCAATCCCGCGAATCGTCAGGTTCGAGGATCCGACTCCAAATGACGCCCCCGCCGGAAACGCGTGCTTCGGGGGTGAGAAGTTGAGCAAGTTGTACTTTGCCCCGTTCCACATGCCGTCCGACAATTGCTGTTGAGCAGCCTGTTGAATTTGTGCGGCGTTGGCGTCTTCTGCGTACTGGAAGCCGCCGTTGTTGGAGGCATATAGCGACGTCTCCCACACCACTTGCCCCGCCGACTCGACGCGAATGTTCCAGACGACTGCCTGTTCGGCGATCTCGAACGATGGAGTATCGTTGAAGTTGAACATCGTGTCGGTCGTCAACGTCTCTCCCGTGGCCTGTACGCCGCCGGAAACGATGAGCGCGATCGACGCCTGATTGACGACCTGAATGTTCGCTGTCGCAAACTCCGCCACGAGATGGTCCCAGACTTCCTGTCGGAAAGTCGCGCTGCCCGGAGGCTCCTGAATGTTGAGTTGCATCGCGATCTGTCCGCCGGGTTCCAGCAGCATGATCCGCTGCAGAGCCGCCGCGTCGATCGTCGGCACGGCTTCTTCGTGCGGCATGTGCACCGACTTCAGGATGTACTCCGCACTGCCAAGGTTATTGGCGGACATGTACCAGTGGTTGCCGTCGGGAGACTCCACGAGATGCCGTCCAAACGGCAATTGATACCCCCAGCAAACGGTCTCGCTGCTCAAACTGATCAGCGATGCGCCATCAACGAGCAGATGGCCGTCCCCCGCCCATTGCACGACGCTGCCGGTGACAGGTGACGGGAAGCGATGCACGTCCTCGCCGGTCTGCAGATCGACAACGACGATTTCTCCGCCCGACATGCGACGCGTGACGGCCGCCAGTTTTCGCCCGGTCGGGTCGAACGCAACGGCCGCGATTTCACCGGGATCCTCGGGTGAAAAGGCGACGATGCCGTTTGCCTCGCCGTTGCCGGTGTTGACCAGGTAGAGCGCGCCGAGATCGGCGTTGCAGACAGCGACATAGTCCCCCGCGGGACTGAGCACCGGCTCCATAGGCCCAATCGGGAGTTCGTAGACCGCTTCGCAGGCGGGCAGTCGCCAGAGAGTCACCTTCTGGGAACCCGCCGTCAGCAAGCGGTCCGTACCGACGAAACCACACCAGTCGACCGCTGCGCCATCCTGATTCGCCATTTCCTGATAGGGCCGGAATCCCAGAACGTGCGAACCATCATCGAGCGACCAGACATCGATACGGTCGAAGCCATCGGCCGACTTCGTGGCGATACGGGTGCCATCGGGGCTGATGGCCATCAGCAATGTCGTGAACGGCAACTCGAACTCGCGTCCGGCGTTCCCCGTCTTCAGGTTGTAGCTTTCAATGCGGACGGGAATGGACTCGGGGGTCTCGTCGAAGACGCTCCACTGCGTCTCGATCGGTTCCGCGGAGTACATGATCGCCACTTTTGCGTCGTCTCCGGATGAAGTCACCGCGCGATAGACATGTCCGCCGGAAACTTCGATCGGATTGTCATCGAGAGTCGGCAGACTTGTCGTTGATTGAGGCGCCGCACTCCAGCGAATCGCCAGTTCCGGAAGGCTCACGACGTTGACGCCCCCTCTCGACGCGGTGGTCAATGGGGGCCGAGCGGCGTCGGCAAATGTTCCGCCGGCAGCCAGGGCAGCGCCGCTGGCCTCGAACTGATCGCCGAGTTCGAAGGGAACCAGTTCCAAATCCTGTTCGTGAATCACCGCCACCCGCTGACCCGGCAACGGCCGGACGTGATAGAACACCGCCGCAGGCAGGGTCGCGATGATCTCGGCGGCGCGAATATCGAACACGCCACGTCCATAGAGCAGCAGATAACGGCCATCCGGGAACCACTGCAACGGCGGACCGTGATAGCGATCGTGCGAGCTGATGGTTTCGGAAATGTCGGTCAGCCGTTCTTCTTCTGCGTACTGTTTCTCAACGATGATCTCGCCCGTCTGCACGTCAAAGATCGAGACTCCCTTGCCCCAGAATCCATCCTGCATGACGGCGAAGTACTTCCCATCCTCCGAGAACGCGGTTCCCTGGCACTCTCCCTTGTGTTCGAGATAGATGTCGCCGGCATCCTCACCCGAGGTGAGGTCGTAGAAGCTGATGATGCCCTCCCACGCCGCATCGACACTGACTGCAAGGTAGCGTCCTCCAGGCGTGATCGAACTGGCTGCATCGTGTCGCCAGCCTTCAATGGGCATGTAGTTTTCCAGCACCAGATCCGGCACGCTCCAAATCTGCAATTGATCTTCATCCTCGAAGACCAGACGATTGCCGGCGGCAAATGCGAGATACTCGCAACCCCATGTGGATCCGATGGGGATGGTCCCCAGAACTTCTTCTTTGTCGATGTCCCAGATCCCGATGACATCATCGGAATCAGAGAAGCCCGCGAAGTATTTGCCGTCGGGACTCAGCGAGATGGGTGCTTCCGCATCCAGTTCGATGCCTTCGATCCGCCCCAGCTTGCGCTTTGTCGCGATGTTCCAGACTTCACGGTACTGCTGGGCATTCTCGTTCAATCCTACCGCAACGAACTGACTCGGCATGGAGGGATACAGCACCCAACGCTGCCGCGAGCCCCAGAAGTCGTCGGTGGCAGTCTGTGCGCCCGGCACCTTGATCCCCATCCGCGCGTCGGCGGGAATCACAAATTCATATTGCGGTGGATCGACCGCGACGAACCAGTCGTTGCGGACATCGAAGCCCAGGTTTTCAAGAAAGTCTTTGTTGCCTTCATCGGCCATCCGTTCGGCTTCCGCTTCGGAGATGCTCTCGCTCCAGAACTCGTCGACGCCGCTGCGATCGAATCCCGCGCCGCCGAAGGGCTGGTTGGGACGTTCCCCTTCCGCCAGGGGTGTTTCAGCAACCGTCTGTGTGGGGTCGGCGGCCGGAGGCACATCGTTCGCCGCGACCGATGGCGTGGTTGTTTCAGGCATGGGCATCGGGTCGGTCGGCGTCGATTCGGGAGTCGTGTCAGTCATCGGCAGTGCGCTCGGCGTCGTGGTCGCCGGAGAGTTCTGAGTCACCGACGGGGCCGATGGCGTGCCGGGATTCGTGGGATTGCCGATGGACGGACGCGGACCAGGATTTGTCGTCATGGGTAACGTCCGGCCGGGAGGCGCGTTGCCCGGCCGTCTCGGCCCGCGGCCGGTGGATGACTCTTCCGGCTGCGACGAACTCTCCGGCGTGGTGGCCTGCGTCGTGGGAGTTTGAGCGGCCACTCCCTGTTCGGCCGGCGTGTTGGAGGCCACGGCGTTCTGGTTCGCCGCCGTTCCACTCGTCGGAGGTGGCGTCGCAGCCGATTCTTCCCCGCCTCCGCAACCCGCCAGGATTGCCACGCACACGATGCTCATCAGGCCTGTTGCCGCAACTCTAAAGGCATTGTTCTTGACGAGTTCAAACGAATGATTCGACCTGTGTTTCATGGACAATCTCGCGTCAATCTTCACAAATATCGGGATTGATGTTAAGGGCCATCGCTGGCATTTGTCAGTGATGTATAGATATGCCAAATCGACTCAGGGTCTGCAAGTGAAGAACTCTGGCGTTCGCAGGTTTGTGGAAGATCTGACAATTCGGGCCTGCTACGCTCCACACCAGGATTGCCACGTCGACGAGGCCGGATTATATTCGCTCCTTCCGCCATGAAGGCGGTTCGTGAGCTTGCTCGCGACCTTCCAGCGTAACCCGAAGGAGCTCAAGGATGAGCCAGCTTGTTCTGCATGCCGCGCATGTCGAAAACGATTCCCCGGAGATACTCTCCTACTCCGATTGGAGGCCGCGAATCGAAGCCGACCGGCACCGTAATACTGTCCGGCGCGCTCGCCTGGAGTTTTACAATCAATCGTGTCCTGCCTGTGGCCGTGCGACGGTGGAACCCATTGAACTCGACGACTTTCGCGTCAGTCGTAACGGGTCGGCAGTCCCCGGCAGCGCGACGGTCGTGGGCTTCAGTTGCAACGCCTGCCATTCCATGTGGAAAGGCTGAAGCTGCGAGTGCTGATTGGAAATCGGTGATCGAAGGCAGGAATTGGCGGGACGATATCCCCCGTCAATCGCCAACTGACAATCGACCATCTCAAGTGCATTGCACTTCAATCATTGACACTCTCCTGCTCCGCACGATAATCGCAGCGACGCCCCCATCGTCTAGAGGCCCAGGACATAGGATTCTCAGTCCTAGGACCGGGGTTCGAATCCCCGTGGGGGTATTCACTCGTGGGAGATGATTGATATCTCCCGAAACACCGGCATGATTCATGTCGGTGTTTCTTTTTGGGACAGGCTTGAGACTTGGGGCTTGAGGCTTGGGACGAGCAATCGCAGCCTCAGAGGTGAACCATGCGCGACTACAGAAAGCTGAAAGCGTTTCAACTCGCGGACGAGCTCGTCATGGCGATTTACCGGGAGACGGTCGATTTTCCCAAGGCCGAACAATTCGGTCTGACATCTCAGATTCGACGCGCTGCAGTATCGATTGCCACGAATCTTGTGGAAGGTTCTGCACGATCCTCGCATGTCGAGTATGTACGATTCATAGAGATCGCGCTCGGTTCCTGCTGGGAAGTGCGCTATCAACTGTCGATCGCGCGGCGTCTGGGTTATCTTCCTGTCGCGAAGTCCTCCGGTATCGAGACCAGCGCGGACGAAACCGCGAAGGTGCTGGGAGGGCTGCTCAACTCGCTTCGGAAACGCGGCATGAATGACTGATCCCACTTACCCCAAGCCCCAAGCCCCAAGCCTCAAGCCTCCGGCGGCTGCCGACCCCTTTCGCCCGCACTACTGGCGAGTCTGGTCGACGTTCGCGCGGAATTCGCTCGTCCGCGAGATGACGTTTCGCGGCAACTTCATCACCGAGGTCATCACGCGGGCGTTCTGGTTCGCAGCCCAGCTTGTGCTGTTCGACGTGATTTATCGTCAGGTTGATGCGATCGAGGACTGGACCCGGCCGCAATACTTCGCCTTCATGGCCACGGGGATGCTGATCAACGCGATCGTCGAAGCTCTCTTCATGCCGAACTGCGCGGAGTTCAGCGAACTCATCCGCACGGGTAATCTCGACTTTTTGCTGCTCAAGCCGATCGACACGCAGTTTCTCGTGTCGTTTCGCGTGATCGACTGGGCCATGATCAACCAGATCCTGATGGCGGGCGCATTGTTGTGGTATTCGCTCGACCAGGCGAATGCCGTCATCACGTTTGCGCACGCCGCGATGTATGTGTTGTTGCTGGCCAGCGGCGTGGCCTTTTTCTACAGCCTGATGATCGTGCTCGCCAGCACCAGCGTCTGGTTCGGGCGCAACCAGGGACTGTACGATTTCTGGTTCTACGTGACCGTCTTCGCCCGCTATCCTCAGAACATCTACGCGCGGCCGGGAGTCGGGGAAGTCATCTGGTTCGGGTTCTCGTTCATCATCCCGATTCTGCTGGTCGTGACCGTACCGGCCCGCGTGCTGCTCGGCATGACGCTCGACCCCGGTTGGTGGGTTGCCCTGCTCGCCCCCGTGATGACGCTCGCAATGCTGTTTGTTTCGCGGCGGGTGTTCAACTGGTCACTCAATCATTACCGGTCGGCGAGTTCGTAGCGGCGTCTGTCCCCAGACGCCGGGAACGAAGAGAACGATTCGCCTACGGAAGCGGCGCTACGATCAGGTGACGCCCTACCTGCGTGTCCCCGCGTCTGGGGACAGACGCGGCTACGAGAGTCGCAGCAGCCTTGCGAGCGGCGCAAGCTTGGAGATGATGTTTACATCCAGCGGTGTCTGCAACTTCTCGCTTGACCATGTCGCTCGCGCAGCGGCATTGGGCATTTCGTGCAGCACGACAATCCGGCCCGTCGCCGTTGACCGCGAGTTCAACAATCGCTGCAACTCACGCAGCCGATGCGCTTCGGGGTGGGCGTCGAACAGCAGCAGATCCCAGTCCTCGGTGACGTCGACGATCTGGGCGGACTGCAGCGAAAGCTCGTCCTCGAGCATCGTTCGATACTCGGCATCCGGCACATCGACGGCAACCTTGAGTGACGCCAATGCCGGCTGTTGTCGTCCGCTCGAAGTCGCGGCGTAACGCTGTTCGAAGGCATCCGCCCGGTCGGCCGTGATTGCCAGCGGCGGGCGATCACCACGGATGATCTGCAGTTCCGCCAGTATGTGTTCGCGCAACAGTCCGATCGGCACCCACGTCGCCGGCGGCCAGACGCCGCGGTTGCGCATGGCCGACTCCGACCACGGGCCGTAGCCGCACACGATCCGCGCGAGCGGATGTGTTTCGATGAGCCGGCGAATCTCCTGCGACGGATGTTCGTCGGGATGCCGTTCCAGGATGACGATCAGATCGGGCGACGGCTCAGCACCCGCAATGTCGCGATTCACACAATCCGCAATGCCGTGCACCTGTTCGATCGTGACATTCGGCAGCAGTCCGAGAAAGTCTCCCACTCCCGCGAACTCGGGGTCATCGACGGCTCCGATGATGAGCAGTTTGATTCTCATAATTCAGTAGCAGCGTATCTCCGAGACGCCGCGGCGACGCGAGTATGCATGCCCCAACCGACGAGTCGCAACAGAGATGACATCACTTCCATTCGATGACCCAGTGTTCCTCGATCGCGGAAATCAGCTCCTCATCGAGTGGCCAACCGACAACACCGACGTATTTCAGAACGGGCAGATGATGCAGTGATTCGACAATCTCGGGAGTGATCATCTCAGGCGTGAACACGACCGTTTCGAGATTCGGCATCGAGGCGAGGGCTGCAATGCCGGTGGGCCGAACATCGCGGCACTCACAGATGAACAACTGCGTCAGACTCTTCATGCGCGCGATCTGCGAGAAACCTTTATCAGACACGCTGGTCTCGCTCATCCATAAAACCCAGATATCTGTCGAGTCGATAAAGTGGCTGATGCCTTCGCCGGTGATCGATGCGCCTGCCAGCGACAATTCCTCGAGTTGCGGCATCGTGGACATCACGGCGAAGTCTTCGTCCGACAGCCCGTCACCCTGCAGAGACAACTTCGTCACTTGAGAAAGCTGCGACACCGCCTGCAGTGTCCGGACGTCGGCTCCCGCTTCGATCAGCTCGACATACTTCAATTGCGGGCATGATGCGATCCAGTCGGCCAGGTAGTCGTCGGTCAAAGGAATGCCTTCGAGGTGAAGGTATCGCTGCTCAGATGGTCCGCGCGGGAGGAACTGCAATGCGGGGACGGACAGTGAGCGAACGAGATCTTCGCCGCGGTCCAGGTCGTTTGCGATCGTCAAGTTGACAAGGGATGGCCGAGCCGACACAACTCGCAACGTCTCGATGGAAGCTCCCGTATTGACGAGCCGGATGGTCGTCAGTTCCGGGCATGACGCGATCCAGCCGGCCAGGACTTCGTCGCTCAGACGAAGCCCTTCGAGATTGAGCCACTTCAGATTGGTCAGCGATGTAAGGCTCTCCAGTTCGCGAGCCGACAGCGACCTCGGTGCATGGCGGATGTACTCCAGTTTTTGCAGTTCTGTGAACGTGGCGACAACGTCGGCATGCTGTTCCGAGGGATCGGTCTTGTGGATGCTCCAGATTTCGGCAAACCCGTTCGCGGGATCACCTATCCATCGCTTCAGGTCGCTCACATCGGAATTCTTCAGATAGCTGATATGCTCGCGATCCATATACTCGATCGCCTGCCAGCGACGGTATGCGGGAAAGCAGATCGAAGCGGCGATCGCGAACAGGCTGACGAACAGGGCCAGTAACCAGACCTTCCACGATGTCAGCGACCGGGGGATGCGCCATTGCGATGTGGCTGATACTGGCAAGACCGGATCGACCGAAGTGTTCTGCATCGCGTGACTCCATTCACCATTGGAATTGCCCGTCTACGCTCTTCAATCCACGAACAAAAACTCGTTCGTATTGAACGTCGCTAGGCACAGTTCTTTCAGGCCGAATTCGGTGAGGAACTGAACCGCCAGTTGTTGTTCCTCGTTTGTCGGCTCACGGCTGAATGCAATTTGGTAGAGCTGAGTCACCTGCTGCTCCGCATCGTCGCCGACGGCCGACGTGATGCGGTTGGCGAACGCAACGGCACATTGATCGATGAACGGGTTGTTCAGCAGTGACAGCGCCTGCAGCGGCGTGATCGTGTGTGCGCGGATCGGCGCCATGACTGTCGGATCGGGACAGTCGAGGCAGTCCATCAGCGGGTTGTTGCCTGAACGCGCCCACAGCCGATAGACGGAGCGCCGGCAGGTGTTCTCGCTGAACTCGTTCGTGGGATCGGTGAACTCGTGATTCTCTTCGAGCGCGACTTCGACATCGCGAAAACTCTCGCCGCCGATCTGCGGATTGAGCGCGCCGCTCACCTGCAGGATCGTGTCCCGCACCGATTCCCCTTCCAACTGCCTGCGATTCGCCCGCCACAACAGCCGGTTGCCGGCGTCGATGGTCTCGGCCGTTTCCGACGTCACCTGTGATCGTTGGCGGTAGGTGGCCGACATCACGATCTCGCGGTGTAGGGCCTTCACGTCCCAGCCGCTCGCGATGAATCGCGACGTCAAGTAATCGAGCAGCGCCGGATGGCTCGGCCGGCCTCCGTTAAAGCCGAAGTCGCTCGGCGTGTCGACGATTCCCTGGCCGAAGTGATAATGCCACACGCGATTGACGAAGACCCTGGGCGTGAGCGGATTTCGCGGTTCGGTCAGCCATTCGGCCAGGCGTTGCCTGCGCTCGGCCTCGCTCGAACTCGAGGACAATCCCAGGTCCGGTGACAATCCCGCGGCTTCGAGTGCAGTTAACCCGCGAGGCAGTGCGACATCGGTCGGCTTGCGATAGTCGCCGCGTAAGAGCACAAACACCGTCGATGGCTGACGCGGGACGATCGCGTGAGCCGACCCCGCAAAAGCCTGCTCGCACGGTTGCGATTCGTCCGCCGACAATGTGATCTCGGCCAGCTCTTCTTCCGTCTGTGTCACCCCCGCGACGAAGGCCACCAGTTGGTAGTAGTCCCGCTGCGGAATCGGATCGAACTTGTGATCGTGGCATCGGGCGCAGTTCACCGTCAGTCCCAGAAACGACTGACTCAGCGTGGCGACCAGATCTTCGAGATGGTCCTGACGGTTCGCCTTCTGCATTTCGGCGGTGCCTTCGAGGTCGCCGACCATGTCCCAGGTGCCGCAGACGTGGTAGCCGGTGGCGATGAGGGCACTCAGGTCATCCGGGTAAAGTACATCGCCGGCGATCTGCATGCGGACGAACTCGTCGAACGGCAGATTGTCGTTGAATGACGAAATCACCCAGTCGCGAAACCGCCACGCATTGGGGCGAATGCGATTGCGTTCGTAACCCTGTGACTCGCCGAAGCGAATGACATCGAGCCAATGCCGGCCCCAGCGCTCGCCGTAATGAGGCGAAGCGAGGAGTCGATCGACGACGCGAGCGTAAGCATCGGGCGATTCGTCATAGAGAAACTCCTGCATCTCTTCCGGCGTCGGCGGCAGTCCGGTGAGATCGAACGTGAGTCGGCGCAGCAGCGTGAGTTTGTCGGCTTCGTCAGCAGGCGTCAGTCCCGCGCCTTCCAGCTTCGCGAGGATGAAATAATCAACCTCGTTCCTGCACCACTCGGAATGTTGCACCGCTGGCGGATCAGGACTCGTGACGGGTTGCAGCGACCACCAGTCGTAGCCGGCCCGGCGGTCGGTCGTCGCCAGGAACGGGTCGATCCTCGCTTCGCCCCAGACCGCGCCGTCGGCGATCCATTTCCGCAGTGTCTCCTGCTCGTCTGGAGACAGAGCGGGTCGTTCCTTGGGCATGTCGCCGCCGGCCACGTATTGAAATGCGAGGCTCGATTCCGCATCGCCGGCGATGAAGGCGGGTCCGCTCTCGCCGCCCGCTTGAGCGTCTTTCCAGAAAGCGAGGTTCAAGCCGCCGCTGGCCATCGTGTCGTTGTGACATTCCAGGCAGTGCCGAGACAGGAGCGGCGCGATCTCGTTATGAAAACGCTCGGCCACGTCGGCCGCAACTTCGGGAAACAGATCTTCAGGGCTTTCGCCGGGTCCAGGAATGGCTCCCGCGCCGCGCCAGACTTCGATCCCGGAGAGGTTCGCATGGCCGCCGGTCGTGTTGATGACCAGCGACCCTTCGCTGTCGAGTGTTGTGACAAACGGCCCGACACGCTGCCACTCGCCGGCCGCTCCGCTCTGCAGATCACGAGCCACTTCCTCTCCCTGCAGCGAGAGTGTGAAGGTCTGCGAGTCGTTGTCTTCCCAGAAGTAGACGAACACGCTGTATTCGCCCGGCGGGATCTGCGTCAATTCGACGTGACCGTTGTTGCTGTAGCGGCTGCTGCGAATCATCAGGGCGCGGGCTTCGTCGGTCGGCGGAACGAGCGGCACGTCCTGATTCTCGAAGGCGCCATCGCTCGTGCTGTAGAGGGGGGAATCATTTCCTTCCCAGGCATGGCCGTCGACTTCGACGGCGGGTCCGTTGAGGTTGAACGCCCGAAAGAACTCGGGTGCCGGAGTGTCATCCGCCCTCGCGGCCGTGACCAACAGCGACAGAAGCAGGCAAAGAACGATGCCAGCCACCCTGTAGGGAATGCCCTCCGTGGCATTCCGGCCCGCGGGATCCGACGTGGAGCAAAGTGTGCGGTTGCTCGTGAGAGAACGGATTCGTTGAGTGTCCAGTCTCACGGGCACGCGATTCTCACATTCCGGCGACAACCCGCCCACGGAATGCCACGGAGGGCATTCCCTACAAAAAGCCGTCAATCCGAACGTTCGTAAAAAATCCAACCGCCCACGTTGCGCGAACGGTAACTCCGCGTTGATTGTTGTGTGGAACACACTCGCCACTTGGCTGCGCACATGATCTCGCACGAGTCTTCGCCGCGAATTATGCTGGGCCATGGTAGAAGAGTCAGATTTCATCAGGCAACCAGGAGGGGTGTGATGCAATACGGGGTTCGAGTGCGCTGTTGGACTGTCGCCATCATACTCGTCACCTGTTCGCCTATTCTGGCGGGCGACTGGCCGCAGTTTCTTGGTCCGCAGCGGAATGGACTCTCCGAGGAAACAGGTTTGATTGACGCCTTCCCGGAATCCGGCCCCACGATCGTCTGGTCGGTCGATGGCGGCGTCGGCATGTCGGGTATCGCGATTGTCGATGGTACGGCCTTCACGCTCGTCCAGCGGGATGGGGCACAAGTCGTCCTGGCACTTGACGCCGCCAACGGCGAAATGAAGTGGGAGACGCCGGTCGCCCCCGCCTACGAGAATAGCATGGGAGACGGCCCACGGGCCACACCCACGGTCGCCGGCGGCAGGGCCTTTGTCTTCACGGGGGAAGGAATTCTTGCCGCTCTGGATGCGCAGTCGGGAGATGTGCTCTGGAGTCACGATACCCCGGCGGACTTTGGCGGTCAGCCGGCAGATTATGGCATGGCCTGCACACCCCTCACTGTCGGCGATCTCGTCGTCGTGACGGTCGGCGCCCCGCGGGCGACACTGGCGGCGTATCATCAGGAGTCCGGAGAACTGGCCTGGACGTATGTTTCTGGGAACGGCAGCGGCTACTCATCACCCGCGCTGCTCAAAGTGAGCGATGTCGAGCAGGTCGTCGCATTCACCGGAGCATCGGCTTGCGGCGTGTCGGCAACCGGCGATGAACTGTGGAGCTATCCGTTCGTCACCGACTACGACTGCAACATCGCCACGCCGCTGGCGATCGATGGACGGGTCTTCATTTCATCGGGCGAGAACCACGGCTCCGCGATGTTGGCGGTTCCTGGAACGGCAGGAGGCGATGTGCGCGAGATGTGGTCGTCATTCGGCGTCGACAGTGTGCTGCGAAACGAATGGCAGACGTCGATCCTGATCGACGGTTACCTCTACGGCTTCGACAACATCGGCAGCGCGGGGCCCGTGACCAATCTCGCCTGCGTGACCGCAGCGACCGGCGAACAGGTCTGGCTCGAGCGCCGATTCGGCAAGGGGAATCTGATCGCGGCTGACAGCAAGCTCTGGATGACCAACATGGACGGCGAACTCATCATCATCCGCGCGACGCCGGAAAGCTTCGAGGAACTGAGCCGGGCAACCGTCCTCGGTTCGACCCGTCAGGCGCCGGCGTTGTCGGACGGCCGGCTCTTCGTGCGCGACGACGCCGTCATCATGTGCGTGGATGTAAGGGCTGCGGAGTGACTCACCGCGTCGCCCGCTGCACCTGCGGTCACGGTGGGTGAAGGCAGTTTAGACTGCCTTGGCAAGGTGGTCTCACCTCGCCGAGTCAGGGGCCGCGAGAAAACCAACCTGAGAACCAGCCCCCACCGCGCCTTTTCTTTTTCTTCAATCGGAATGCCAAGTTGTCTTCCGACGGCTCGAATCGCAGTTTGCCATCGTCTACCAAC
>JANNSB010000445.1:0-3458 GCA_031402175.1 Planctomycetaceae bacterium | reverse complement strand
ATGATCGAACTGCTCTCGCCCGCGTCGTAGAAGCGAAAGCTCAATCGCTGCAGCTTCTCGTACACGCCGGACCGCAGGCGGATCAAAACCCGTTGCGTCAATGCCGCCGACGCGATGGCGGCGGCGTACTTCAATCCCGCTGCGACGATGGCCAGCATGAGAATGCCTGCCGCGGCGGCCGTGACGACAGTGAAAGGCGCCCACGACGCCGGCGGTTGCCAACCCAGCGGCCACCGGGGAGTCGTGCTGCTGGGTTCGACCTGATGCCGGATGTAGTCGATGGCCACGCCGGTCAGTCCGAGGCCCGACAACGTCAGCCCCACCAGCAGCACATGCAGGGCGACCATTGCGAGGGCGGCTGCCTTGTACTCGAAGCTCAGCCCGACAAGCCGCCACAGCAGGTACTTCGTCGACATTCCATGTTGAGCAGTTCCATCGGGGCCAGACATGTGCCGTATTGTAGGCAAGGGAGTACGCAGTAGGGAGTAGTCAATAGTGGAATGTTCGTTGCCGTCTCTACTGCCGACTGCCTACTCCCTTCCAAACGAAAAAACGCCACGCTCCGCAGGTCGCGAAACGTGGCGTCTGTTTGATCGGCAAGCATTCAGTTTGTTTCCATGTGGAAGGCGTTCCAGACGCAGCCGAGGTTGTGAGCTTCGACCCGGTAGTAGCCGGGGCAGTGCGGGAACCAGTGCACATGGCTGTGGTCGGTGTAGTTCAAGTCAGAAGCGATCAGGTGGCCGTGTTCGTCGTAAACGTAGATATCGAGGTCGGTATCGCCGTCGCCGATGCAGGTCAGTTCGGCCATCTCATGGTTGCAGAACTGGAAGTAATAGACTTGCACCGAGTGGGCCTGCACAACGTCGTGAAAGTGAGCCGGGCCTTCGAGATTGCCCGCATTCGTCGTCGATCCGAACGCCAAAACGCTAAGCAAGCTCAAGCCGGTAAAGAGGTTACGAGTAGACATCTTGTTCTCCCTGAAGTTGGTGGTGTGGTGTGTGAGAGTCGAAGGAGGGCAAACATCATTTGTTTGTTTCGTCTCTGTCCATTCCTGCGGGAGCCCACTGCGGCAGGGGACACGGGAATTTCAAGAATCTCTGAAAGTTGCGGTGGGGGGATCCCCAGCCACCCCTGCCTCCCGTCCGGCTGACACGGAGACAAGGAGCAGATGTCTCCAAACCTCTCCTTGTCCCTGTCCCCTGGTCTCATTGTCCGGTGGCCTATGGCACGAGCTCACATCACAGCCACAAGCCCGCGGCTTTGTTTCTTCCCATCCGTCTGCGAGACTACGGCGTTCGACGAAGTGAACTGTTAAAACATTCACCCAGGGAGCAGATAGATGTCGGAAGTGACGATCACCGTGCGTGACAACGGACCATTGCTGGTCAGCGGACCAGTGCAGCTCAAGGATGCCGAAGGGAACATCTTCAACCTGCAGGGGAAGGAAACCTTCGCTCTCTGCCGTTGCGGCAAGACGCAGAACCGCCCCTTCTGCGACGGCCAACACAAGCAAACGGGCTTTCAAGGCTGCGAACGCGCGACGTGATTTCTGCAGCCTCGCGACGGATTCGCAGCGCATGAACCCCAAGACTCACATCCGCGTGCGTTGCGATTGCGGAGCCGTCCTGATGGCCCCGATCCAACTGGCGGGGCGCAGCGCCTCGTGTGGTTCCTGCGGAGCGGAGATCGACATCCCGGAACTGCACTCCCGCGAAGATGGCACGACAGAATCGCAGCCTGCCTCCGGCAAGGGCCCGATCTACAAGTCGGCGCATCGCGGAGAAGACATCGACGAGGTCTCCCGCAAGGAGCTCGAAATCCGGCGCAAACGCCGTAAACGCGCCGCCACAAAGAGCACGGGTGGCTCGCTGCACAAGAGCGACTGGTGGCTCAACAGCCTTCGGTTTCCGTTCCGTTTGGAATCGCTCATCACCATCGGCGTGTTGTCGGTTCTGTATGGGATTCTCGTCAGTCCCGTGGCTCGCTTCAGTTTCATACTGATGGCCACTCAGGCCGGACGCATTTTGGGCGCACTCGTCATCGGCTACTTCATCTATTTTCTGCTCGATGTGCTCCGCACGGCCGCCCATGGGCAGGAAGACCTCCCCGTGGCCGCTGACTGGAGCCGCGAGGAGATACTGACCGACTTGTTTCTGGCCGCGGGCGTCGTCGCACTCTGCTACTTTCCGTGGGGCGTGTATCAATTCATCTGTTTCTGGGAGAGCAGCGAACCAAACTCAATCCTCGACGCACTGCTATGGGGTCTGCCGACGCTGTACTTCCCGATGGCGTTGCTGAGCGCGACGATCCATCATTCATTTCTGGCAGTGAACCCGGTGACCGTCTTGCGGGCGATCGGCCTCACATTCGTCGACTACATGATTGTGCTGGGTCTGATCTCGGTCGGCTACTGTCTGAACTGGGGAGTTTCGTTTCTCGCGGCCGGTGGTTTGCTCGCCGGCATCGCGGGCTGGTGGGGGACGTTCACTGGCATGACGATGGCGATGCACGCCCTGGGGAGCTTGTACCGGCGACACAGCGCGAAGCTTGCCTGGATTGCCGAGCGGTGACGTTGCCGCGTCTGTCCTCAGACGCGGGGAACAACGTGTTTGACATAGATTCTGGCACGTCGTGGCGATCGGCTGAGGCGAAAGTTTGATCAGGTCAAACCCCCTGATGACGCCGCAAACAACGGTTCATGCGGCGTCGCGTTGCCTCCGCGTCTGGAGACAGACGCGGCTACATCGACTCACATCACCAGCATGATCGCCGCCATCAGCGCCATGCCGGCGTCTTCGATGAGCGTGACGGTCGACATCGGAAGCTGAATCACAGTTCCCAGGCAGGCACATTGAATCTGCTCGCGCCTTCGCAGAGTCGCGATCACGCCGAGCGAGCCGATGGTCATCAGCACGAGCGTGGCGATGTTGACCCAGAAGAGATGTCTGCCGACGAGATAGGCCACGCCCAGCCCCAGTTCCAGAAAGGGGTAGATCCGGGCGTAAACCTTCGACCGTGCGGCGACAAGGTCGTACCGGCTGAACGTGCCCGCGAATCCGTCCAGGTCGAGCAGTTTGAAGAACGCAAACACGAGGAAGAAGCAGCCCATGAAGTCACTCATTGCCCGAGCGGTACTCCACTCGCCGGCCCGCCATTGCAAGAGACCTGCCGCCAGCAGCAGGAAGCCCAGGATCAGCAGCAATGGATAGTAGGTCGCGGTGCTGACCGGAGGCAGGGTGGTCGCTCCTTTTCCTGTCGCTTGAGCGTGTGTTCCGTTCGATTCGACGGTCTCCACGACATAGTAATCGCCCGCCTGGCGCACGGCCGCTCTCACAGCCGCCCGGTCCAAAACCGATGCGGAATGAATGACCGCCTGCTGGGGGACGAGCGTCACCTCTAAGTCCTGAATTCCCGGTAACTTGGAAAGCGATTCCGAGATGCGGTTCACGCAGTTTTCG
>JANNSB010000444.1:0-3808 GCA_031402175.1 Planctomycetaceae bacterium | reverse complement strand
CCCCGACCACATACTCGGCTCTCGTGTTGGGCTCTCAAAACTGGGTACCGGCCTATTCGTGGGTGAACGGCAGGCTGCCGCTCGACGAAGTCAGCGCTGCGGACCTGTCGCCCATCCAATACGTCATGGGCGAGATCGATGTTAGTGAGCCGGGAGACATGCAATTCGTCCTCAACTCCGCCGACGGCGTGACGGCCTGGATCGAGCAGGACGAGGTGGGATCGCAAGCGCAATTCCTGCGACATCTCGAAGCTGGACGGCACCGCATCGTGCTGAGAATCGACATGCGCGAACGCAATGACACCGGCGTCACGCTCGAAGTGAGCCGCCCGCCCAACTCGTCAGCCGAAGTGGTCGTCGTGGACGGGATGTAGTCTACTCCGCCAGTTGAGCTGGCCCGGATTCAGCAGCTGCAGGCGGCTCGATTGTGGTCGCCGACTTCGTTACGAACGTCCCCGGCTTGATCTGCGGTCCAGTCTGATGGCTCCGCAAGATCGTCTCGAATTGTTCCTGGTCCATCACTTCGCGTTCGATCAGGTCGCGGGTGAGATGTTCCAGGACGTCGCGTCGTTCGCGCAGGACGTCGTGCGCAACCGCCATGCACTCCCCGATGATCCGCTGCACTTCAAGATCGATCTCGCGCATCGTCTGCTCGGAATGCGATCGTTCCGAGATGGACATCGGCACACCGGGAAAAGGCGAACGTGTCCCGTCCTCGAAGTTGACGCGGCCCAGCCTGGGGCTCATGCCGAATTGAGTCACCATGCGGCGGGCAATGTCGGTGGCCCGCTCCAAGTCGTTTTGTGCCCCCGTCGAGGTCTCTTCGAAGATGAGGTCTTCGGCGGCGATGCCTCCCAGCAGCACGCAAATGCGATTCTCGAGTTCGCGCTGTGTGATGAGGTAGCGGTCGTCTTCCGGTCGCTGCAAGGTGTATCCCAGTGCTCCGTAGCCGCGGGGAATAATCGAAATCTTGTGCACCGGATCCGTGTGCGGCAGCGTGCCGGCGACGAGCGCATGCCCGCATTCGTGATAGGCTACCCGCTGTTTTTCATCCTCATGGATGATGCGAGAGGATTTTTCGAGTCCCGCCACGACACGCTCGATGCCTTCCTCGAACTCGCGCATGGACACCGCGGACTTGTCACCCCGTGCCGCCAGGAGAGCCGCCTCGTTGACCAGATTCGCCAGGTCCGCCCCCACGAATCCAGGCGTGAGTTTGGCAATTTTGGGCAGATTGACCGTGTCGTCCATTTTGATTCGCGCCGCATGCACCTTGAGGATCGCTTCGCGACCCTTGTAGTCGGGTCGGTCGACGAGCACATGCCGATCGAATCGTCCCGGTCGCAACAGTGCCGGATCGAGGATTTCGGGACGGTTCGTGGCGCCGATGACAATTACGTTCTGGTCGGACGAAAACCCGTCCATCTCGACAAGCATCGCGTTCAGAGTCTGCTCGCGTTCATCATGGCCACCGGGTGCTCCGCCGCCGCGAACCTTGCCCAACGCGTCCAGTTCGTCGATGAAGATGATGCTCGGCGAACGCAACGCCGCTTGCGTGAACATATCCCTGACGCGCGCGGCACCGATGCCGACGTAGAGCTCCACGAAGTCCGAACCCGACAAGCTGAAGAACGGCACGCCCGCTTCGCCGGCCACGGCCTTCGCGAGCAGCGTCTTGCCCGTTCCCGGAGGCCCGACGAGTAGCACCCCGCGCGGAATCCGTCCACCCAGACGGCGGTACTTTTCCGGTGTCTTCAGAAAGCTGACGATCTCCTGCAGTTCCTGCACTGACTCGTCGATCCCCGCGACATCGCCGAATGTCGTCTTGATCTGATCGTCGGTCATCAACCTCCCTCGGCTGCGTCCGAACGCCATCGCCGAACCCGGACCGCCGATGCGTTTCATGAACACGACGAATAGAAGCACGATCAGCAGAATCGTGAGGACGTTGAAGACAATCGTCCATTCCATCGACGGATTGGACCCGGCAACGACTATCCCTTTCTCGTGAGCCAACTTTTCGATACTGGCGACGCTTTCGTCCGGCAGTCCCGCAATCGAGATTAAGTAGTGGTTGACCTCTGCATCCACATCGTTCGACGCAGGGAGCGCTACGCCGTCATCCAGTCCTGTCCCATGTGACGCAGGTTGATCCTGAAAACGGATGTAATCATCTCCAAACGTCAGCTCGAAGACGTTTTCGTCGTGGTAGATCCCTGACTCGAGGCCGGCCTTGAAGTCGCCGAAACTCAACTCATTCCCTTTTGCTCCGACCACCGACACGTAGACCGCCAACGTGATTCCGACGAAGAAGAGGGCCCAAAACAACTGCCCCGAAAGCCAAGGCGAACGTTTCTGCGGCGAGGTGGGTCGGTCGTAAGGACTTGGCGGGACGTTCTTGTCTGGCATGTCTACAATGGGCCGTCGTTGCGGGCGACGTGTGGTGAGCGATCAAATGGCCAAAGCGGCGAGATACCGTGATAGAGATTGAGATTCTACCACTCCCAAATGCCGGAAGGGGAACGAATCCACCCGCAGTCTGCAAATCCCAAAAAAGCGGCGTCCCGGTAGATCGAATCTCAGTTAATTGGGACATCATCCCGTCTGGCAAGTGTCGGCATGCTGCATTATCCTCGACGAACCGCGTTTCTGCATTCAATCAATCTTCAGCCTCTAGCTAACGGAAGGCATTATGGATTCAGAGCTTAAGACTCGCTGCAACTCGTTGACCGACAGGATCGTTCAGTTGCGAGACTCTCTTTGACTACGACATCAAAGTCGAGCGCGTCCAGCATATTGAAGACTTGATGGGGGGGCCCAGTTTCTGGAACAACCAGGAGTTGGCTCAGTCCTACGTCACCGAGTTGCGCCGGTTGAAATCGGTCGTCAAAACGATCGCCGCGCTGTTGCGCGGCCTCGACGATATTCAGGTTCTGGAGGAGTTCGCGGCCGAGGACGACACGGGGGTATCGGTCGAGGAGATTCGTCAGCTCGTCGAGACGCTGGCCACGGACTTGGACGCTGCCGAACTGCAGGCCGCCATGAGCCGGCCCGAAGACGCGTGCGGGGCTTACCTGGCGGTGCAGGCCGGCGAGGGTGGCACAGACGCCGCCGACTTCGCCGAGATGTTGATGCGAATGTACCTGCGCTGGGCCGAGACCCGCGGGTTTCCGACCGAGATCATTTATCGGTCGGACGGCGAGGAAGCCGGAATTCGCAACGGCACGATCCACGTCAAGGGGGATTACGCCTTCGGATTTCTCAAGGGCGAAATGGGGAACCATCGACTGGTGCGCATGAGCCCGTTCAATGCAGCCGGCAGTCGACAAACCTCTTTCGCGGCTGTGGACGTTACGCCCGATCTCGGAGATGAGATCAGCATCGACATCGACTGGGCCGAGGATGTCCGAGAGGACAAGATGCGATCGGGGGGCGCCGGCGGTCAGCACGTCAACAAGACCGAGTCGGCGATTCGTCTGACCCATCTGGAGACGGGCGTCGTCGTGTTTTGCCAGAACGAGCGCAGCCAACATCAGAATCGCGCGTTGGCCCGCAAGATGCTCACTGCGAAACTGTTTAAGATGGAGCAGGACAAGCGCGATGCCGAGCAGGCAGCTCGACGCGGCCTGAAATCGAAGATCGGATTCGGGGGAGGGACGATTCGTCACTATGTCCTGCAGCCTCAGCAGTTCGTCAAGGATGAGCGGACAGAATTGAAAACCAGTAACCCTTACGAAGTGCTGGACGGAGCGCTCGATCCCTTCATCGAGTCGTACCTCCGATGGAGCATCGGTCAGGGATAGGCTTG
>JANNSB010000443.1:0-26214 GCA_031402175.1 Planctomycetaceae bacterium | reverse complement strand
TTGGGGATGCCGGTGGTGCCTCCGGTCTCGAACACGTACTTGAAGTCGCCGTGCCATTTCCTGGGCAAGAAGCGGTCGACCGGCCCGCCGCGCAGCCATTCGTCCTCGAAGTTCGGGAACTTCTTCAGGTCGTCGAAGCATTTGACATCAGTGAGCGGATTGAAGTCGTACGTCTTCGCCTTGTCGAGCCAGAAGGGGGCTCCGTCCTTGGGATCAAAATGCAGTCGCACAGTGCGCACCGTCTGCTCATCGAGCGACTTGCGATACCTGGCCACTGCGTCGGACAAGGGAGTTGTCACCGGAGTTCTTTCTGGTAGTTGATCTTGGTTGATTTGTCCTGGGAAATAATAGATCGCAACGACGGCATTGCAACCGCCGGAGACCGATCGATCATTACCCCGATCATGGTTTGCGGGAGTTGATCAATTCGACCCACGCTTCGTGTAGGGCGCTCACGGGATGAATGTATCCGACCTGCCCGTTTCCGCCCGGTTCGGGGACCACCGACGTGGGAAGTCCGATCAGGCGATACTCTCCATCGAGTGCCGCGCCTCCCGAGTTTCCCGATGAAATATCGGCATCGGTCTTGATGATCGTTCCGAACGACGCCGACTCGAATCCGCTAACGACGCCTCTCGTATAAGTGACGCTGACCCGGCTGCCCGTGCCACCTGTCACAGGGAAACCCAGCACCTGCAGCGGCGAACCAATGCCGAGGGCATCGGGATCGCCCAGTTCCAGATAGGGAAACATGTAGCCTTCGGGGATCGGCTGGTAATACAGGCCGCTCGTGACTTCAACCAGCGCCAGATCGCGCTCTTCATCGGATTCAACGACGCGGCCGCGAAACAACTCCACCGGCGGATTGCGTTCATCGAGCGACAGGCTGATCACGATTTCTCCATCGGCAGTTGGCCGGCCGGAGGCCGATTCGATGACGTGATGATTGGTGAGTATCAAGCCATCGGGCGTCAGCAGTGTGCCGCTCCCCGCTCCGTCGGGACACGAGATTTCGACGGTTGCTCGCACAGCTCGATCCAAGCCTGAGTCGGGAATCTCGATCTGGGGAATCGCCAACAGCGCCACGGGGGCGTCGGCAGAAAAGCTGACGTAGACCGAGAACGGCACGCTGCTCAGTTCCACCGGATCAAAAACGTTGATGTACCATGTGCCGGCCTCCAGCGGCGGGTCGGATGTCGAATCGATCACCAGTGTTTCGCGCCCCAACAGCGTGAGCGACTTGTGGTCGGCATCCGACAGGTTCGTGATCTGCCGCCGATGCCGGGCCGAAATGTCCATGTCGCTCGTGACTTCATCAAGATCGATGCGCAAGGTCTCCGCATCTTCCGGCACTTCGATCGTAAAGGTGCGAAAGTAGCCTTCTTCGGGCGTCGTTTCGCTGGCAACGCGCACGCCTGGTTCGAGCGCGGCATCGACGCGATGCCGGATGACGGAGGCCGTGATCTTGAAGGGGATCTGCGCGACCTGTTCCTTCCCGACCATGGGTGGCTCGTCGAGAATGTATGCCACGTCGATGTAGTAGGTTCCAAATTGCAGCGGCGGATCGCTGTTGCGCGAAATCGTCAGCACGTCGTTGTATTCATAGGTATCCGCGGCGAACTCGGCATCCGTGGCCCAGTCTTCGATCTCCTGACCGTGCCGGGCATAGAGATCGATGTCCACCGGCGAGTCCTCGATCGTGAGGGTCATCGCCAATGCGTCGCGGGGAACCTTGATCTGAAACGACTGCCAGGTCTGGTTGGCGTAGTCGATCGTCGTCTCAATCGGCTCGTCGAACCGAAGAATGGGCTGGGCCGCAAGTGGACCGACGGGCAGTAGGCCGGCGACAATCGTGACAATCGCCATCACGAAAGGAAATTGGCCCGCGACCTTCTGCAACGCGACAGGTGTGCTATCGTACCCGCGTTGCGAGAATGCCGCATCAACGTGTCGCATGGAGTTCTCCAGGGTGATGCTGCCCGGCAAGCGCCTCATCTGCCGGGAACCGTGAATGAAGATACTCGCCCGCACGGTGAGTTTGAATCATTCGCGGCTCACCCGACGGGCGAGCCACTATTTCCGGCACAGGTGACAGTGGGGTTCGCAACTGATCGATCATGAATACGCCTGCAGAAACGTCGGAATCCCTGCGAACCCTCTCGCCCGCCACTCCCGCGGAGGCAGCGAGGATGGTCGAACACGCAGCGCGCGATCGTCGGGCATTGGTCCCTGTCGGCGGGCGCACGTCACTGCGCTACGGCTGGGCAGTCCGTCAGACTGTCGACGCCATGTCGACTGCCGCGTGGACGAGAGTCATCGACTATCCCGCCGCGGACATGACGATCACGGTCGAGGCGGGAATCAAGATCCACGATCTGCAGATTCTCTTGAAAGAGCAGGGCCAGCGATTGCCCATTGATGTTCCGGAATCGTCGCGCGCCACGCTCGGCGGAGCAATCGCCACGGCGACCGCCGGACCGGGACGGTTCGGACATGGAATATTTCGCGACTACGTGATCGGCATCTCCGCCATCGATGGACAGGGGCGGCGTTTCTCGGCGGGTGGACGCGTCGTCAAGAACGTCGCCGGCTACGACCTCTGCAAGTTGCTGACTGGGTCGATGGGAACGCTCGGCATCATCACGCAGCTTTCGTTGAAGCTGCGGCCGCTGTGCGAGTCGCGTGTCATCGTCTGCGTTGAACTGTCGGACTGGTCGGCCGCTCATTCTCGTTTGCATGAATTGCTGACTTCCAAGACCCGCCCTGTTGCCGTGGAGTTGATCAATCCCAAGGCCGCTCGGCAGTTGGCGAACGAATCACGAGTGCCGTTGCCGCTCGATCGGCCCGTGCTCTGCGTGGCATTCGAGGGGACGCCGAGCAACGTCGCCTGGCAGGTCGACGCGTTGGCTCACGAAATGGGGGTTCGTAGTCCCACAGTGACCACAGTGAATAGTGAAGATCAAGCGGACAAGTTGTGGGACGCCCTCACCGACTATCAAGCCGCGTCGGACGATCCACTGACGTTTCAGGTCACAATTCCGCCGTCGAAGGTCTCTGCATTGATGGAACTGGGTACCGGCCTGGGCTGCGCGCTGCAAGCGCACGCGGGCAATGGAATCGTCATCGGTCATCTCCCCGATCGCTGCACGTCGGCGGAGCAGGCTCTCGAGGCATTGCGTCCGTTGTTGAAACTTGTCGCCGGTTGTGGGGGCGCATTCTCGATACTGGCATGTGATGATTCCTGGAAGACGACGCTGCCGGTCTTCCATCCGTTTCCTGCTTCGTGGAAACTCATGCGAGGCATCAAACAGGCGCTCGATCCGCAAGGAATTCTCAGTCCCGGTCGCATCGCTTGGCCGGAACCCTCGACTTTCGACCCTCGACCTTTGTCCATCCAATGAAAGACGGCGTGCATCCCGGACTGACCGCGAAGCTGAGCTGGCAGGTCGGGCCGCAGCATGTGATTCACCTCGGAGCCGAGGGCCCTGGCCCCGGCGCGGTCGTGTTTGCCACGCCGTCGATGATCAATCTGATGGAGCATGCGGCACTCAACCTGCTGCAGCCCTATCTCGAACCCGGTGAAGCCTCGGTGGGTGTGAAGGTGAACATCGAGCACCTCGCCGCGACCCCCATCGGCGTTGCGGTATCGGCCGAGGCGCGAGTGATCCACATCGAAGGCCGACTGGTCGACTTCGAAGTGACGGCCTCCGACGCGGCCGACGTGATCGGAAAAGGCACGCATCAGCGGGCGGTGATTCGCGCCGCCAAGTTCGCTGAACGACTCAAAGAGAAGGTTTCTAAACTCCCCGGAGGCAGCATGACACCGGTCACGATTGAAGCGCACATGGGCGACCTTCCCGCGTTGCCGACGTTGCAAGTTGACGTTGATGGCGCTGTCGCGAACATCACACTCAACCGTCCGGCGAAGAACAATGCCGTCAATCAGCAGATGACGGCGGACTGGGAGGTCGTTAACTCATGGCTGGCGGGGCATCCTGCACTGCGGGTCGTCACCGTCACCGGAGCCGGCAACGCGTTCTGCTCGGGAGACGATGTGCCCGAAGTGGGAAGCATGTCCCTCGATGCGGCTCGTGAACTGAGTTTCCGACAAGCCCGCATGTATTTGGCGTGGGAACAACTGCCTCAGGTATTCGTCGCGGGCATTCAAGGCTACTGCCTCGGCGGCGGACTCGTGCTTGCGAACGCCTGCGATCTGAGAATCGCCGATATCTCTTCACGATTCGGCATGCCGGAGATTCTGCTCGGTTGGCCGCCGGGCTATGGAGTCGCGCAGCTCACGGCATCTGTCGGTAAGTCGCGAGCGATGGAGTTGTGTCTTCTCGGACAACAGATCACCGCGCGACAGGCTCTCGAATGGGGACTGTTGCACGAAGTCGTGCCGCCTCAACGTCTCGCCGGTGCCGTGGCCGACTGCGTGAAACGTCTGCTCGCATTGCCCAAGGACGCGCTGACTGAAGTCAAACGTCTCGTGCACCTCGATGAAGGGATGACGCCCAAGGTGGCGTACCTGGCAGACACTGCGGCCTATATCCGGTCGCTGGCGTTGCCGGCGGCACAGGAAGGGATTGCGGCGTTTCGTGAGAAGCGCCCCCCGCGGTATTAGAGCGCCCCTTTGCCCGTCAGCACGACGCCGACCGTTCGCAGAATGATCTTGAGATCGTTCCACAGGCAGCAGTTCCGCAGATAGAGCAGATCAAAGGCGACTTTTCTGCGGAAGCTCTCGATGTCGTTGTCGTAGCCGTTCACCACCTGGGCGACGCCGGTCAGGCCCGGCTTGAGTCCCAAGCGCTGCAGATAATTCGGAATCTCGTGCGAAAGTTCTTTGACGAACTCCGGCCGTTCGGGACGCGGGCCGACGAGCGTCATTTCGCCCTTGAGAACATTCCACAACTGCGGCAGTTCATCGAATCGGGTGACGCGCAGAAACCGGCCGATCAGCGTGACACGGTTGTCGTTCTTCACGGCAAACTGGGCCCCATTGCGCTCGGCGTCCGCGCGCATCGTCCGAAATTTGTAAAGCGTGAAGTGTCGGCCGTAACTGAATTCCGTGCGGCGATCATTCCCTTCGCAGCGGCGTTCACTCGTCGGTTGCGGAGCTCCGGCCGATCGTTGACGCCGATCGGCGCTGACGACGCGTCGATTCAGCCCCACACGCACCTGGCGAAAGATGATCGGACCCCGCGATGTCAGCTTGATGAGCGGCGCGATGATGAGCATGCAAGGGATTAACAGCACCAGCAATGTCGACGCGATCACGATATCCGCGATTCGCTTGGCAACTCGAGTGATGGCAGGCAGACATTGGACGCCCCGGTGCACTTCGCCGCCGGTCAATTCTGTCAGCCAGGGGACATCGGGGAGCCGCTCGCCATCGGCGAATTCAGCAATCTCGTCCAGACGCTCCTCCCTGGACCGCTCTCGCAACGGAATCAAGGTAGAGGTGGACATTACAACGGGCTTTGAATCAGTCCAATTGAGTGAGGGTACCAGTCACCGCTAACGGGGCGCGCGGCGGGGCGGCAACTCGAACTTCTGTCACAGTACATCGCGGCGAGTGACCATTGAAAAGAGGTCATAGCGCGGCATTCACGGTTCTGAACTCCGGCCACCTGACTTTGCCGGATCTAACGATTGCGCCGCCCGTCCAGAAACGTCTGGCACCAGTGTTCGAAGCAGAGCAGATTCCACAGCCGGTAACTGTGGTCCCAGCGGCCGGAAGTGTGTTCATCGATCAGCCGCTCAACGCACTTCGGATCGAAATACCCGCGATCCCGAGCCGTCGACGACAGCAGCGAATCCCTGAGCAACGGCTGCAATTCCCCGCGGAACCAATGGTCGATCGGCACGCCAAAGCCCATTTTGCTGCGGTTTTGAATCGATTCGGGCAGCAGGTCACGAAACGTCTCGACAAGAATCTGCTTCCCCTTGTTGCCGCGTAGCTTGAGATCGATCGGCATCCGCGCCGCGAGTTCGGCGACATGATGATCGAGGAACGGACTCCGCGCCTCCAGGCTGTAGGCCATGCTGGCGATGTCGACCTTCGTGAGAATGTCGCAGGGGAGGTAGCTCAAGACATCAGTGCAGGTCGTGCGGGTAATGAAGTCGCGATCGGGGCACGCCTCGTAGCACTGCAGAATGAACTCCCGCGAATCATGTCCCTGCAGGCTGCGCTGCACATCGGCTGACAGCAGTTCGCGGCGGAGGTCTGCATCGAAGATGCCAATCCAGCGCAAGTAGCGGGCCTCGGGAGATTGAGCGAGCGCCGCCGCAAACCGTTTAGCACGGCGACCGAACGATCGCTGCCGCGTTGAGGTCGGAATCTGCTGCCAGATGTTCCAGCCGAAGGCCCGTTTGATGAATCCCGGCAGCACATCCATCCTTCCGGCGAGCCGCACAGCCAGATAGCGTTCGTAGCCGGCAAACAGTTCGTCGCCGCCATCGCCGGACAGGGCGACCTTCACATGTTCCCGCGTCACGCGAGACAGGTACATCGTGGGAATCGCAGAGCTGTCGCTGAACGGTTCGTCGTAGTGCCAGATCAGCTTGTCGAGCATGTCGAGTGCCGACGGCTCGACGACGTACTCGTGATGTTCGGTCTGGAGATGCTGCGCCGCCTCGCGGGCATAATGCCGTTCGTCGAACTGTTTGACCGGAAACCCGATCGAGAACGTGTGCACCGGGCGTTCCGATTGCTGCTGCATCAGCCCGGTGATGATCGTGGAATCGATGCCGCCGGAAAGAAATGTTCCCACCGGCACATCCGACCGCATGCGCAACCGCACGGCTTCGGTAAGCGTCTCCCGTAGTCGCCGTCGCCATTCGTCGGGCGTCCAATTTGGCGAATCTCGCAGTGACGTGTCAGCGAGGCGATCGACTTCGAAGTCGGAGCGATAGGGAGGCTCCCAATACCGCTGGATGTCGAGACGCCCTCCCTTCCACAGCGCGTAATGCCCGGGAGGGAGTTTGCTGTAGCCCTTTAAGATGCACCGCGGATAAGGCACATACTGGTACGTGAGATACTGATCGAGCGAGACCGGATCGAGTTCTCGCGGCGTGGCGGGGGCCTCGAGGATCGCCTTGAGTTCGCTGCCAAACAGCAGGCGATCGGCCTCATGCCTGTAGAACAATGGTTTCTGACCCAGCCTATCGCGCGCGAGAAACAACGTCTGCTGATTCGAGTCCCACAAAGCAAACGCGAACATTCCGCGAAAGTGCTTTAAGCAGGCGGGGCCGTACTCTTCCCAGGCATGGACGATGCACTCGGTATCGGACTGCGTTGCAAAGTGATGACCCTTCGCTTCGAGCACTGGGCGGAGTTCGCGATAGTTGTAGATTTCGCCATTGAAGACGACCTGCACGCTGCCGTCTTCGTTTCCGAGAGGTTGGTGCCCGCCCGAGAGATCGATGATGGACAGTCTGCGAAAGCCGAGCGCCACACCTTGTCGCGGATCGAGGTAGTGGCCGTCATCATCGGGGCCGCGATGCGTGATGACGCGCGTCATCCTTTCCAGGTCGGCGGCATCGATCCCTGGGGAGTTCTCGGTCCAGACGGCTCCGGCAATTCCACACATAGTCGCAAAAGTGTAGCGGCGGCTCTCCGAGACGCCGAGGACCAATGCTGACGTTCGCCGCTGTTGCGACTCGGTCACCAGATGACGCTGCGTCGCGTCGCCTTCGCGTCTGGGGACAGACGCGACGACGATCAACGCGCCGTCCGCAGCATCTTGCGGAATTCCTCGAACGATCGGGTATTAGCCACGTCCTTGGCTTCCAAACCCGCACGGCGGGCCTGATCGACCCCGTACTGCAGCACATCGAAGCCCGAAGTGCTGTGTGAGTCCGTATCGATCACGATCGGAATGCCCAGATCCTTCGCGGCCGCCGCCTGAATTTCATCCAGATCGAGACGAGAGGGATGCGCATTGATCTCCAGCATTACTCCCTGATCCGCGCTCGCCTTGAGGAAATCGGAGAAGTCGATGTCCGCCCCCTGGCGATGGCCGATCATGCGGCCGCTGGGATGACCGATCGCGCAAACGTAGGGGTTGCGTATGGCACACATCAGCCGTTTCATGATCTGTTCGCGCGGCTGCTTCAATCCGTAGTGCAACACCGCCACGACCCAGTCGGCCTCGGACAGCACTCCGTCGTCGAGATCCATCGTGGCATCCTCCAGGATGTCACATTCCACACCGCGCAGAATCGTCAAATTGTTGAATTCACTTTGAACTTTTTCGATCTCCCGCCAATGTGCCCGGAGCCGATCGGCGTCGAGGCCGTTGGCCATGCTGACACGTTTGGAATGATCGGTGATCGCGATGTACTTGAGTCCCCTGCTGCGCGCCGCCTCGGCCATTTCGCAAATCGTTGCCTTGCCATCGCTGGCGGTGGTATGCATGTGCAGGTCGCCGCGAATGTCCTGCACTTCGATCAGCTTCGGCAGTTTGCCCTGCTCGGCAAGTTCGATTTCCCCGCGGTTCTCGCGCAGCTCAGGTGGAATCCAGGGGAGATCGACGGCACGGTACACGTCTTCCTCGGTGCGACCAGCGACGAGCTCGTCGCCGCGAAACACGCCATACTCGTTGACTTTCAGACCGAGCTTCTGAGCCCGGCTACGAATGACGATGTTGTGCTCCTTTGACCCGGTGAAGTATTGGAGTGCGGCTCCGTAGGACTCATCCGGCACCACGCGCAGATCGAGTTCGATTCCCGATCGCAGTCGGACCCGCTGCTTCGTGTCCCCGCGCGCCAGCACCTTTTCGACAATCGGATGCGCCGCGAGGGCATCCATCGGTTCATCAGGCCGAGCCGCGGTGACGAGCACGTCGAGATCGCCGCAGGTCTCCTTCCGCCGCCGGCAACTTCCAGCCACCGAGGCTTGAGTCACCGTCGGCAGAGCCAGCATGGCCTGCACGATTTCTTCCGCCGCGGGCTTCGCCTCTGCGATCGAGAAGCGGTGGCCGGCGAATTCGATCTGCTCGATCCCCTCAAGGATCGCCTTCTCCGTTTTCGCCCCGAAGCCCTTGAGTTGGGCGATCATGCCATTGGCGGCCGCCAGCTTGAGGTCGTTGATCGACTTGATCTGCAGTTCCTTGAACAGGACCGCCGCCTTCTTGGGGCCAAGGTTGGGAATGAGCAGCATATCCCGTACGCCCGGTGGCACCTCTTTGCGAAGTTCCTCGAGTTGCGGCAGCTTACTCGTGGTGACGATGGTCACGATCTTCGCCGCGAGATCCTTGCCGATGCCGGGGAGTTCCGTGAGAGCCGACTGATCGAGGTCAGCAGCGTCTTCCTTGAGTTCCGCGATGGTCCGCGCTGCATTGCGATAGGCGCGCACGCGAAAGGCGTTCGCCCCTTGAATCTCCAGCAGATCACCCAGTTCGTCGAACAGCCGTGCAATGTCCGCGTTTCTCATTCCCTGCCTCGACCTGAGACGGCCAAACGACGATGAGCCAGGGACAGACTAGCAGGCTGATCGAAGTGCTGCCTCTGCGACAAGAGCGAATGGTTAGACAAGGACGGCCAGGCAGCCTTCATCGCCCGGCGAAAGTCCTGAATTCGTCCAGCATCGACGGTTGAGCTTCTCTCGCCGTGAACACAGACGCCGCCACGGACGGCCACGATGTCCAAGGGCAACTCGCCCATCCTGGAAAGGTCGCCGGCACGCAGACTTCCCGCGACTGCAACGAACATTCCCTGTTTGTGGATGGCACTCGTCCATTCCTGAAATGTGGCGAGATCGACGAAGTCCCAGAGTCTGCCGGCCGCCTTCGAGTACGTATCGACGAGCACTCCGCGGCAGCCGAGTTCCGAGCTGGCACGAATGACATCCATCGCTGCTGGAGATTCGGCCAATCGGCTATCGGCATATGCGACGCCGACCCAGTCGGGGGACAAGGAAGTTTGCGCTTCACAGGACGCCTTGAAATCAGCCCAGTCGCAGCGCCAGTCCCGTCTGTCGGCACAGCCCGCCAATCCCAGCTTGAGCGCACTGATGCCGCGAGGAACCTCGAATGTGTCGCGGTTGAGTTCTCGCAGTTCGCCCAGAGCCATCGTGACCGGAACCGACGCCGTTGCGGAACGGGAATCGATCGCAGCAACGATGTGGGAGACGACTTCGTTCGTCGCCCGGCCGAGTGCTCCGCGAGCGGGATCCTTGATGTCGACGATGTCCGCGCCACTCTCGATAGCTATCACGGCTTCGGCAGCATCGCGAACGCTAATGAGCAGCAAGGGGGGCATGCGCGTCTGCGGCCTCGGCCTGGAGAGGGTGATGCCGCCTCACAACAGTGATTCCAACAGCATCAACAGCTTGCGCAATTCGAGCGAGCGGTCCTTGATGGTCGAATGGTCCGGCACGAGGTCGGCACACAGGGCGCGATCGTAATTGTTGCGTTCGAGCTGCACGAGAATTCGAGCGTAATCGACTTCACCCAGACCGACGGGCACCTGGACTTCGGCACTATTGGAATCACGCAAGTAGACATGAAATGCGTAGGGAGTGACGAGTTCCAGAATCTGCTCCGCATTCGATCCGCGCATGTAATAGGAAGGATCGTAGCTGACTCCCAGCCCTTTGATGGTCTCGCACAATTCCACCGCGGTATGCGGGTCTTCGGTCAGCGTACCGAAGTCCGACTTGCAGGAAACTTTCACCCCTTCCTTGCGGGCCGCGCGCACCATGCTTCCGAGCCGGTCGATCTCTTCGTTGAACGGAGTGCCTTTTGCGGAGGCCGCCACGGTGATCTGCGACACGCGGAGCGCCTTGGCCGCCCTGCACAGTCCCTGGAACACTTCCGCGGAGACTTCCTCGGTCAACCTGAAGGCGACGGGTAACAGCCGAGTCTGATCGCGAAAGCCGGCGATGAAACCATCGACATCCGCCGCGACAGCGGCCGGATCAACCTGAGGACCGCGACTGTCGATCCACAACTCGATGGCGTTGAAACCGAGATCCTCGAGGCGGTGGCACGCCTCGGCCAGGTCGTACTCATGAAGACTGCGACTGGACGCACAAACGAACACGCCAACTCCCTTCTCGATTCAGTCCACTACGACGTGCTCATGTCGAGCGGACGCCAAAGCACGATCCGTCGGCGCGCTGCGAGCCGTTCACACTTCCTCGATGGAAAATGCCACGCGAACGATGGGCTTCACGATCAGGCCCGAACGAATCAAACGCACCGGAACTCGGCGCCGTATGACTTGACCGTCCTCGATGACACGCACCTTCTGCAGATTCTGTCGAAACGCGCGGCGCGTAATACCGGTTGTCTTGCGACCGTTGCCGCCCAGGTACTTGGCTTTGCCGCGTTGAGACAAACTGTTCCCCTGGGAGGGCTTGAGGTCGCCATACAACGCGACCCGCTTGGCTCGCTTGATTCGCTTATTCTTCTTGAGAGTGCTCATGTAAGTTTCCGGTTGTCGCAACCGTGCTGAAAGTCGTCGATCGCCCGATATTAGACGCGAATGTGTTTTCGCTTGGCCCGGCGTGCCTGGGCACTGGCGGGTCTCTTTCCGTGATTGGCGCGCTTGAGTTTACGTTGGGTCTTGGCCATTGGATTTACCTAACTGCTTGCTTTGATGCGACTAAGGCAGATTATCCATCTCAGATCGCATGGCGAACTGCTCAGGATAGTCACTTGGCGAGTTGTCGCCAAGTCAGAAGCTCCGCTCCAGTGATTCTCCGAGAAAATCAATTCTGGAATCAACTGCTTGAAATCCGACCGGAGCCGGGTATCTTTTATACAGGTCCGGCTTTACAGATCCTGCCGCTTGCGGGGTCGCCAGAGTGGGCAATCGAACGGGAGGGATCGCGGCGCGTCGTGCGCACTCACGCACCTCCAATTCCAAATGCCACTGTGTTCTACGGCAGTTGCCTTGAACTGGGGAGAACTCGAAATGATCGCTGCACCTGGACATCTCGTTTTGTTGGGCATGATCGGATCACCGGGACAACTTCTGTTGCTGGGACTGGTGATGCTCTTGTTGTTCGGCCATCGGCTGCCAAGTACGATGCGCTCGCTTGGTCAAAGCATGCGAGCGTTTCGCGAGGGGATGCAGGACACGGATTCACCGAAGTTGGAAGAGTAGTTCATCGAAACGCGCGAACTGGTGGGAGACAGGGTTCCATGATACCCAGTGGAATTGGTTCTGGTGAGATGTTGATGCTGGGGGTGATCGCCTTGCTGTTATTCGGCAAGCGTCTCCCCGAAGTGGCCCGCAGCTTCGGACAGGGACTGGCGGAGTTCAAAAAGGGTATGAGTGGGTTCCAGAAGGAATTCAACACACAGCTCAATCCCCTCCGGTACGAAGAGCCTAAGAAAACCGCCAACAACGCCGCCAAGTCGCGTCCCATCGCCAAGGAAGCCGAACGGAAGGTTTCTGCTCCCAAATTTGAACTTCCGACATCGGCCCCGAGCGCTCCCGAAAGCACCAATCCCAATCCAGTCGAATGAACCGGTCTCGCCGATCCGACTGACGGTGGACTGCGGCACGGCACCAGAACCCGCGAAATCCGCCGAATGCGAAGTCGCTTCCTGACGCCATGAACAAGCCGTCCAAAGACCTGTTCGACGATACGCCGATGACGATCGGGGAGCACCTGGATGCTCTCCGCGGGTATCTGTTCAGGGCTTTGATCGGCGCGGCGATTGCCATCATCGCTTGCCTGATCTTTGGTGAGTCGATCATCGCGATCATGCGCCAACCGATCGACGAGGCGCTGCACGGTTATGGGAATTTCGAGGATGATCTTGCGGCCACGGAAGACCTCAGCTTCTGGGAATGGTTCAAAAGCAAGATCGGCTTTGGAGATCTGCCGGAGTCAAAACCGGACATTGAGGAAGTCGAAGAAGAAACGACGCCTGTCATTACCGTGGAACTGTCGGCACACGAACTACTCTCCGCCTTGCATGCCGCGGATCCCGATCAGTTTCCGGAACCCGCTGAGGCTTTGCATGACACGCAGGTGAGGTTGCCGCTCCAGGCGCCGGAGTTCGCCGAGTTCAAGTCGACGACCGACCGCATGAACAAGCCGGTTTCGCTGAACGTGCAGGAAGCATTCATGTCCTACATGAAAGTGTCGGTGATCGCGGGCTTCGTGATTTCCAGTCCCTGGGTGTTCGGCCAGATCTGGTTGTTCGTCGCCTCCGGCTTGTACCGTCACGAGCGAAAACTGGTTTACATTTATGGTGGTCTCAGTCTGCTGCTGTTCATGGTGGGAGCCGTGTTCTGTTTTACGCTCGTCTTTCCCCATGTCTTGAAGTTCCTGCTGGACTTCAACCGCAGGCTGGATATCCAGCCCCAGATCCGGCTGTCGGAATGGCTCAGTTTCGCGGTTCTGCTGCCGGTGATGTTCGGCCTGAGTTTTCAGCTCCCGCTGGTGATGAAGTTTATCCACGCCATCAACGTCGTTTCCGTGAAGACTTTTCAGGAGAAGCGTCGGATCGCCATTTTCGTCATTGCATTCATCTCGGTCGTGGCCACTCCTACCGGGGATCCCATGAGTATGCTGCTCATGATGTTTCCATTGATGCTGCTGTATGAAGTCGGCATTCTTTTGTGCAGGTATACGGAATCGAAGAATCCGTTCGAAGCTCAGTCCGCCTGACGAAAACCGGAGGTTGCGAGCGTGGTGCGTACGAGTGCCATCTCCGCCCGACATGCTCCCGGGCAAAGCCGACGCGCTTTGATGTTTTTTGCCGTCTCGCTTGGGGCCGCCGCGCTGTCGTCGTCCCTGGCCGTCGTGCTGTCGTCGCTGATCGGCCGAAATCTGGGCCCGCGAATCCTGGTGTTCCCTGCCGCATTCTGGGTCAGCACGGCTTTGCTCGCCGCGGGCAGTGTCGCGATGCAGCGGGCGCTCGCGGCCGTCAAACTCGAACGGCAGTCGCGGTTCCGGCGCTGGCTGTGGTCAGGCTGGTCGATCGGCATCGCCTTCGTGGGAGTGCAGAGTTATGCCCTGTGGTGCATCATGCCGGCCGATCGAACTTCGCACGCCGCACAATCGGGAGCGACGACGTTCATCCTGGCCCTGGCCACTTTGCATGCCCTGCACTTCAGCGTGGCGGTGCTGTTCGTTTCGTTTGTGATCGTGCTGGCCATGTCGGATCGCTACGACCACGAGTATCATTGGGGCGTGACGTTTTGCGCCGGGTTCTGGCACTTTCTGGGAGTGGTCTGGCTGGTTGTGCTCGCCATTATCGTCATCGCGTTTCGGACGCCGACTCTTTGAATTCCAGGAGTGGACTGTTGCATCATCGCCGGGACTTTCTGAAGTGGACGACGTCTCTCGCTGGAGCCGCGACCATTGCTCCGTGGGAACTTGGCCGCTTGTGCGCGGATGAGCGCATCATCTCCGGAAAACTGTCGATTGCACCGTTTCGCTACGATGTGACGCCGCCACTCGGACATTCGCTCTGCGGCGGATGGATCGAGCCCGTTATCGGGTACGACGACGAACTGGAGGCTCTCGGCTACGTCTTGCTGGGAGCCGGAGCTCCGATCGTCATCTGCTCGGTGGACTGGTGCAGCATCCTCAATTCAGCCCATCTGCAGTGGCGAGAGGCACTCGCCGAAGGAGCAGGCACGACGGTCGATCGAGTGGCGGTGCACACCGTGCATCAGCACAACGCGCCCTTCGCTTGTCTGGATGCCAATGAGATTGTCAGCAAGTTTCCGGAATTGCCACAGATCGTCGATCCCGATTTCTTCGCGCAATGCCTGGAACGCGGACGTGACGCCGTCGCCGAGGCCATTCGCAATCCGATCCCAGTAACGCACGTCGCGGCCGACCAGGCGCGGGTACATCGGGTCGCCGCCAACCGGCGCATGCTCGGGCCGGATGGAATCGTGACTTCGATGCGTGGCAGCAGTTCTCGCAGTCCCGAACATCACCGATTGCCCGAGGGTCTCATCGACCCGTGGCTCAAGACGATCGCGTTCTTCAATGGTGATCAAAAGGTTGTTTCATCGCACTACTACGCGTGCCACCCGATGAGTTACTACGGCGACGGCCGCGTGAGCGCCGACTTCTGCGGACTCGCGCGCCGCGAACGTCAATCGGCCGAGCCCGACTGCCTGCATCTGTATTTCAACGGCTGCGGCGGCAACATCGGCGCCGGGAAGTACAACGATGGATCGCCTCCGATGCGTGAGGCGCTCAAGTCTAGAATTCTCAAAGGGATCGTGGCCTCCGAAGAGGCGCTCGTGCCGCAGCCGATCGAACGGGTCGCCTGGCGAACGCAGGAGATCTTGCCGATCCCGTTGGCACAATACGATGAGGAATCGCTCACGGCTCAGATTTCCGATGCGAACCGGTCTGGCGTCGACCGCAGCCGACCTGCGTTCACGCTGGCGTGGCTGCGCCGTCACGCCTCGGGAACGCCCATCGATCTGAGCAGTCTGGAGATCAACGAGATCGCGATGCTGCATCTCCCCGCGGAATGCTTCATCGAGTATCAGCTCAGGGCGCAGGAGATGAGAAGTGATCGTTTCGTCGCGTGCGCGGCGTACGGCGATGGCGGCCCCTGGTACATCCCCACACAGGAGGCGTACCCGCAAGGGGGATACGAAGTGAGCGTCGCGTGGTGCGATCCCGATATCGACCGCGTTCTCACGGATGGCATCCAGCGCCTCCTCTGGTGAACGAATTCGCCGGGTGGTTGACGCATGGTGGGTACCCAGATACCGTTTCGGTCGCCCCTCGGATGCAGTGGCCTGCTTGATGCTCATTGACATCTCAAGCACATGCCGAGGAGGCGGCTATGACGGTTAGGGTATCAAGCATCCATCACGGCTGATGTTTCAACTGCTGGGACAATTCACGACTCGTGCGATCTATCCGATCCTCGTGATCTGGGTGCTGGCGCTGGTCGTGACGCACTTCACAGCGCCCGATTTGCGAGACGTGGTGACGGATGGTGAGTTCGCTTTCCTCCCCGAAACCTCGCTGAGCCGTCAGGCCGAAAGGTTGTACAGCGAGGCCTTCCCTCAATCGGAAATCGAGGGAGATGACAACGACCGCAGCGTGCAGCAGGATCCGCTGGGAAGCAACGTCGTCATCGTCATCAGTCGGGAAGACCGTGAGGAAGGTCTGGGTGAAGATGACTTCACATTCGTCAACGAATACCTGCTGCCCGGCTTGCAGGAGATCGCGCTCAAGACATCGGTCGGTTACGACGTCATTCCGCTGGCCGAAGCCGACGCGGAACTTCCCCCCGAAGAGCGGGTCGTGCAGGCGATCTGGACGCGGGACGACAGCCGGTTCGGCCCCATGCTCGACAGTGGCGACGGAAAATCCACCCTCATCGTCCTCGAACTGTCTCTCGAGCTGTACGACCGACAGAACCAGTTGCTGCTGGGGCGCATCGAGTCGCTGCTGGAATCTGACGAGGTGATGAAGAACAAACCGCTGTTCCTGGGTCTGGCGCTGAGCGGTTCGGCCACGGTGGGTCGCGACATGTTGCAAGCGGATACAGAAAGCTCCAGCCGCACCGACATGGCCACGAAGATTCTCGTGGTGATCCTCTTGCTGGCGATTTATCGAGCACCGCTCCTGGCGGTGGTGCCTCTCGCGACGGTGGGTTTGTCGGTAACGATGACGATGTGTCTGCTCCGGATCTTTGCCGGCCAGGGCTGGGTCGGATTGTTCAACGGATTGCACGTCTATGTGACGGTCGTCGTCTATGGACTGGGCGTCGACTTCTGTCTGTTTCTCATTGCGCGTTACAAGGAAGAACTCGATCGCGGCGGCACCTATCAGGAGGCCATGGCCCGCTCGGTCAAACATGTCGGCGTCGCCCTCGCCACCAGTGCCGCCACCAGTTGCATTGGCATCGGAATGCTGGCTTTCACTGAGTTTGGGAAATTCCAGCAGGCCGGCATTGCGATCTCGTTCGGCATCATCGTGGCATTGTGCTGCGCCCTCACGTTCACGCCCGCCTTCCTCGTGCTGCTGGGGAGATGGGTGTTCTGGCCCGACATGCGGCAAGAAAAGCTTTCGGCAGAGGAGGGTTGGATTCCTTCCGGGAATCTCGGCACGCTCTGGTCGAGCCAGCGTTTGCTCGATCAATTCTGGGATCGAGTGAGCAGGTTGTTGCATGCGCGTCCGGCGACGGTGTTCTTCAGCGTCATCGCCATTTTGTTGCCGCTGGCGGTGGTGGCGGTCGTGAAGTATCGCGACTTGAGCTACGGTTTGCTGACGGACCTCCCTTCCGATCGTCCCAGCGTCATCGGCGCCCGCGCTGTGCAGGAGCACTTCCCCGCGGGCGTCGCGGGGCCGACCACAGTGCTGGTCATCATGGATGAACCGATGGAAGCCACATCGTCGCGCCCCGGCGCCACGGAGGATCTCGCGGAACAGGTCTCTCAGTCGATTATCGATCGCAAACAGGAACTGGGCATCGCGGATGTCAGGTCACAGGCCGACCCGTTTGGCATCACCGAACAGGCTGTCGAGTATTACCAGTCTCGTCCGGGCGCGTTTCGAACAGTCATGCGCACGCAGGCGTTCAACACCTATGTAAGCACGGAAGGGGACTATGAGCGGCGGGCGTTTCGTTTCGACTTTGTCTTGAATGAGGATCCCTTCTCTCGAGAAAGCATTACTCGAATCAATCAGTTGGAAGCCGCTATCAAGGAAACACTGTATAGAAAATTGATTCTGCTTGGCCTGGAAACTGAAGAAGGCGTGGATGCATCGGAGGGAGTTACGGTCGTGGAATTGTCGGAGGTGAACGCCGCCGCAAAGGCCGGTCTCACAATCGGCGACGTGATCTTGTCGGTGGGCGAAGACGATGTCTCCACGGCAGAACAACTCGACGAAATCATCCAGCGAAGTCCGCCTGGCGAGAGCATCGGTCTGACCGTGCTGCGTGATGGGGAGCGCCAGGAGATCAACATCTCCCCAGGGAGCGTGCAGAACTCAGTCGAGGTGTGGCTGCTGGGTTCGACGGCCAGCATTCGCGACCTGCAGACCGTCACGGACGCCGACCAGATCCGCATCTATGTGCTCGTTTCGATCTCCGTCTGTATCGTCCTCGTGACGCTGTTGCGCAAGCTGAGCATCTGCGTATTTCTCATCGTTTCGGTCGTCTTCAGTTTTCTCGTCGCGTGGGGTACGACGTACCTGACTTTCTGGGCCATCTATGGCGAGGATTTCGAGGGCCTCGACTGGAAGGTGCCGATCTATCTCTTCACGCTGCTGCTCGCGCTGGGCGAGGACTACAACATCCTCCTCCTGTCTCGCGTGAAGGAGGAACAGGAGCAGCATGGAACGATTGGCGGCATTCTCGTCGCTCTCCGCAAGACCGGCGGCATCATCTCCAGTTGCGGCGTCATCATGGCGGGAACGCTCGCGTCACTCATGAGCGGCACACTCATGGGGCTGGTGCAGCTCGGCTTCGCGTTGTCGTACGGCGTGTTGCTCGACACGTTCGTCATTCGTCCGATCATCGTGCCGGCGTGGTTGTTGATTCTCAACACCGGACGCCTTGGTCCGCTCGGCATCTGGCTCGGAGCCGAACGTGTGATTGTGCCGGGGCCGATGGAAAAGGCCAGTGACGGTTCGATCAACGCAGTGCACGAACCTGAGTTGAAATAATGGCGCGCCGCGCCCCTCAACTCCAGATTCGCTCCAGCACTTGATATCCCGCGGGCATCAGCCCCAGTCGCTGATACACGCCTTGAGCAGTCTGGTTCGCGTGTTCGACGTACAATCGAATTCCGACCACTTGCGGATCGCTCTGAGCTTCGTGGAGCACGGCGTCGAACAAGCTTCGAAACACTCCCTGCTGTCGATACTCCTGGCGAACATAGACGCTTTGCAGCCACCAGATGTACCCGTTGCGCCAGTCGCTCCATTCCCAGGTATGCATCAGTTGCCCGATGACGCGATCCTCGACACAGGCGACGAAGTACCGCGCCAGCGACGGGATTCGCAGCGCCTCGTGAACTCCCGCGCGCAAGACATCTTGGTTCAGCCGTTTCTGTTCCGTCTCCCACGCCAGCAGCGAATTCATTTCCACCAGGGCGTCTTCATCGCCCTGTAAGCCGAGGCGGATCTTGACGCGCTCCGAGGCGGCTTGCAGCGGCACGTCAGAAGGCGTCATGGCTCAATCCGCTTCAGGCTGCGACACGTCGAGTCGCCGGCCGGTCTGTCGCAGTAGATGGTCCGATCCGACCGTGAGCAGCACTGGCTCCGAACCAATCTCGTTGGTCGCCACCACCCACAACGGCGGTTCGGTCTCGACCAGGATCGACTCGCCGGCCGGTATGCTGCGCCGCTCACCCCAGGCCGGGTCGGCCGGCCCGCGAGTTCTGATCACGAGCGTTTCGGTGCCGATGTTCGTCAACCGAGTGGTCGGCACGGCGTATCGCACGACCAGCGACTGCTGGTCCCAATCGATCGACTGGCACCTGAGTCCCGTCTGTCCTACGGCCAGATCGTAGACCTCCGCCGGGGGCGATGGTTCCGAGGTCATCCAACTCGACCAGCTCGATGCGAACTGGCGGGCGAAAGCATCGGCGTTCACTCGGTTGTCCGATGTGGAAAACGTCGGAGCACCCGCGGAAGTGGCCGCCAGCGGACCAGAATCGAGGCGCCGACCCGTAACATCCACTTCCACGTCAGGGGACCAATATACCTGCAGCAACGGCGGACGAAACGCCCGCTCCTGCAGTTCCAGATCCATCCGCTGCGAGAACGAGACGTCGAACTCCGCAATCTCTTCCGACGAACCCTCGATGCCCACGGGCATTCGAATATGGGGTGCATGCAAGATCAGCGGCAACCGTCCCTCGTTGCCGCCACGTTCGATCTCCCGTTCAGTGGCCTGGGAATCGATGCCAAACGGTGCCGACATTTCGATCCGCGACGCCAGCGCATGCTGGTTGGCCTCGGTAGCGATGCCAGGAACAGCCGCCTCCATCTCGATGGGATCGGTGAATCCGGCAAACTCCTGGTTGCCGATGTCCAGGACATGAATATGCGAGACGCCGGTCTCGCGCATCCCCTCGGACAGAGCTTCCATCACGCCCGCGGCGACGCGAATCTCCACTCCCGATCGGCGTTCGATCTGCATTGCTTCCGATCCAAGTGAGTGCCAATGCATCGGAACGCTCGGCGCAAGCTCCCAGTCTGTGGCTGCCACTTCGACGTTGAGCACGGCTGAAATCCCCGCGTCATCGACCCAGATGCTGTCGATCCCCAGTCGCACTCGGGGCTGGTACACCGGCAACGGCCAGACGGTGACGAGATAGTCGTCCTGCAACGCCGCGTCGACGGCCTCTTCGAGTGAGTCCAAAAGATCCGGGATGGCCTTGAGCACTTCGCCGCGAATCGTTTCCTGTTGCCGGTAGAGTCCCCCCACGAGCGCCGACTTCGCGTCTCGTTCAGACAGTTCAGTCCCTTGAATGTTGATCGTCTCGGGTGTGCTCACATACCAGTTTTCCTGAGTGAATTCGAACGCTGACGCCAGCGCCTCGAAACGCATCCTGCCGTTGACGATCTCAGGCCGCAGTTCGATGTCGAGCCAGGCGGGATATCGATGACCAACGACGATCTGCGTTGTTCCCGCATCGGCTCGAATGTCTCCGCCGGCCACTTCGATGCGGTCGATTGTGATGGTCAGCGGCGCCAGACCCACTCGCGCCCGCAGGCGATCCACGCCGACACCTTCGATGAAGGCCTGTCCCACTTCGGCCTGAAAGCTCAGTCCGATCAATTTCGCCTGAAACTCTTCGTCGAGCGCGGTAAAAGTCTGCTCGACATCGGGCAATGTGCCTGTTAGCAGTTCCGAATCGATGGCCTGCGGCGCGCCGTGTCCGATCAGTCTCAGGGCGTCGTTCCCCACGCGGATCGACACCGCCCGCGGGGCGACGATGGCCGTGTGAAACGGCAAATCAAGTTCGATCTCGGGATCTTTCTCCGGCCAGACGGAATCGGCCGGATCGACGCTCTCCGGATCCAACAACCACTCCACGAAGGTCTTGTTGCCGACCAGCCTGAGCCAGGCGTCATGGGCGCAATCGTCGAGGACCGTATGGTGTACGATCGCGCCTGCTTCGACGGCCGCGTCGCACATGTGCTGCGAGCCTTCCAGACGCACGATGAGATCCCGCTCACCATGCACGGCCCAGATGTGCATGCCGCGCAGGTTCGCGACTTTCGCGGGATCGCCGCCACCGCTCAATGGAGCCACGGCCGTCCAGCGAGACGGATACGCATTCGCCAGCGACCACGCGCCGAACCCACCCATCGACCAGCCGCAGAGCACGCAGCAATCAGGGTCGGTGTGATACTGCTCCTGGACGTGATCGAAGATCTTCAGTGCGCGTTCGGCATCCGGCGAACCGGCCAGCCAGCCCCCAATGACGCGGCCTTCGATGTCCTCGCATTGCGGGAACACGACGAGGAACGGAAACGGTTCGCCCCAGTTGCGTATCACCGGCCCCATCCCAAGGGAGATGACCTTGTCGGGATCGTGTCCCCGCTCGCCGGCCCCGTGCAGGAACAGCATCACGGGCCATTCGCGGCTTGGATCGTAGTTCTCTGGAATGTAAACGTAGTACCCGTGCGATCCCTCGGCGTCGACGTATTCACACCGCTGGAACCCGGTCGCCTCGGAGCGCAACTCTGTGGCGATGCCCCCGACCAGCGCGAGCATCAACAGCGATCGTAGTGCGCGATGAACGACGTGGGACAACATCTGATGGGCAAACCGCTACAGAGATGAACATTCAGGACATAGGCGGCCGCGCTTCGAGGATTCTCTCGGCGCAAGCCCGCACAGTTATTTTAGCACCAATGCGGTATCCGGCTTCAACAGCATCATAAGTTCGCAGTTTATCCAAACGGTTCCAGCCGTCGAATCCGAGCAATCCAACTGGATAAACCCTGAAATCTGTGACGATTGTGCGTCGGCTGCGTCCCGTCAGGGTGCTACCGCCGGGCCAGCGTCTCATCCAGGTTGAGCAGAATGTTCCCCAGGACGGTCCAGGCAGCCGCATCGATCGGGTTGATTCCCTCTGGGAGCGGCCCCAACGGATCAGTCGCAATCGTCGTCGCGTCGGCCTCGTTGCCCGCGTACGCGGCACGGGCCAGCTCCCATGACTGCCGCAGCACATTCAGTTCGTTCAGGGTCGGCGGCCGGCTTGTGCAGAGCAGGAAACCGTACTCCAACCGCCCTTCCAATGTATCGCCCCCTTCCTTGAGTATGCGGCGGGCCAGTCCCTGAGCCGCCTCGACATAGACCGGGTCATTGAGTGTGACGAGTGCCTGCAAGGGGGTGTTGGTGCGAATCCGCCGCAGCGTGCAAACTTCGCGGCTGGGAGCGTCGAAGGCGTCCATCGACGGGTACGGCATCGTGCGTTGCCAGCGGGTGTAGAGCCCGCGACGATAGCGATCTTCGCCGGGACTGGTCTCCCAGTCGGTCGATCCGCCGAATGCCGCGGTGAGTCCCAGCACCGGACGCGGCGGCTGCACCGACGGCCCGTGCATCTTCGGACTGAGCAATCCCGCGATCGCCAACGCCTGATCCCGCACCGTCTCGGCCGCCAGTCGATGCCTCGGCCCGCGAGACAGCAATCGATTCTGCGGATCCAGTTCCATGCTGACGGCATTGGCATCAGAAGACTGTCGATACGTGGCGGATGTGACAATCTGTCGCAGCAGATGATGCAAATCCCAGGGCCGCACGCCCGGTTCGCTCGGCTGCATCAACTCGACGGCCAACCAGTCCAGCAGTTCGGGATGTGACGGCAGTTGACCCTGCATGCCGAAGTCTTCGGTTGTTTCGACGAGTCCCATGCCGAACAACTGTTCCCAGATGCGGTTCACGACGACCCGTGCCGTGAGCGGATTCTGCAAATCGACCAACCAGTGTGCTAAATCGAGCCGAGTGGGCTGCTCGGTGCCAATTGCATGAAACGCCACTGGCACGCCCGCCTGTACTTCCGGCCCCAGATCGAGGAAGTTGCCGCGAACCTGTATGTGCGTCGTGCGATGCTGGTCGGCGGGAAGCTCTCGATAGATGGGAGTGGTGATCGGTGCGAGGCCGGCCAGTTGCTCTTGAAGCGACTCGATCTCGGACTGCACGGCGGCGACCTCGGGCGAATTCGACATCAGGTACTCGCTCAGGGCCGTCCTGTCGCCGTCAGTCCATAGATCGACCGCCCGCGGCACCTTGTATTCGCCCGATTCCGCCGGAGCTTCGGCGACCGTGTTCACCCACAGAGGTTTGCGCTCTGCATCGAGCAACACGATGCGGCATCCATTAAGTCGACTGCCGATCCCCCCATCAGTGCGATTCCAGAGCACGATCCGCTCGATCGGTTTCGCCTCTCCGAGATCGACTTCCCACCAGGGATCATTCCCCTGCATGTTGTGCGTGGTCGAAAGCGCTTCGTAGTATCGGCCATCGGTGTTGCCATCGTTGGCTCGCGAGGCGACGCCGTCGAAGTCGGTCGTCAACTGACTGGCGGTTCCTGCCAACGCGTGATTGGTCTCCCCCTGGAACACCTGTACTTCGGCCAGTGAGAGAATCTCGTCCGCTCCTGGCAATTCGATGCGTACGAACTTGGCGCTGGGTGGTCCTTCCGCTGGGACAACCGTCTCAGGTATCCCTGCGCTGGCGAGCAGATCGGTCTTGCGCTGCTCGGCTGCCGCAATCTGTGATTCGAGTTGCGTCCGTTGTTCAATCTGTTCCGGCGTGAACGTCGACAAGAGCGGGGCTTCATCCCGCAGATCGGCATCAGCCGTCTGATTGAAGATGTCGAAGACCTGATAGTACTCCTCGTGCGTGATCGGGTCGTACTTGTGGGTGTGACACTGGGCACAACCGATGGTCACTGCCATCCACACCTGCATCGTCGTGTTCACGCGGTCGACGATGGCGGCGTTGCGGAATTCTTCATCATCGGTGCCGCCTTCGCTGTTGGTCATCGTGTTGCGATGAAAGCCGGTCGCCACGAGCTGGTCATCGCTGGGCTCAGGCAGCAGGTCTCCGGCGAGTTGCTCAATCGTGAACTGATCGAACGGCATGTTCTGATTGAACGCATCAATCACCCAGTCGCGATATTGCCAGATGACGCGCGGCGGGTCGTCCGCATAGCCGGCGGAGTCGGCATAGCGCGCCAGATCCAGCCACACCCGCGCCCACCGCTCGCCATAGGCGGGGGATTTGAGCAACCGGTCGACCAGGGCCAGATACGCGGCATCCGAAGGGTCGGCCACGAAGGCGGTGACCTCTTCCGGCGTGGGAGGGAGGCCAGTGAGATCGAGCGTCACGCGGCGAATCAACACATGTGGGTCGGCTGCGGTGGATGGCGCGAGGCCGGCCGACTCCAATCGCTCGCTGATGAATCCATCAATCGGATTTCGCGGCCAATCGGCTTGAGTCGTCTCGGGAACTGCAGGCCGTTCGGGCGTAACGAACGCCCAATGTCGTTCAAATTCCGCGCCGTTTGCAATCCATTCCTGTAAGGCCTCGATCTCATGCGGTTTGAGCCCTTCGCCTTGCGACGCCGGAGGCATCCGCAGCGATTCGTCAGTCGCGGAAACGCGGGCGATCAGTTCGCTTTGATCCACAGCCCCGGGGACGATGGCCGTCAAGCCGCTGTCGAGTGAGGCTGTCGCCCCATCGAAGATATCGAGCCTCAGCCCCGACTCCCGTGCTGCGGGATCGGGACCGTGACACTTGAAGCAACGCCCCGACAAGATCGGCCGGATGTCGCGATTGAAGTCGACGTCGGCACGGGCGGAGTTCGTAGTTGCCAGTAGGCAGGCCAGGGTTAGTCGCAATCGAATACAGGTCATCGTGTATCTCGCAAACTCTTAATGTTCTGGTTGTCTTCCAACGCGACTTTCGCGGAGAGGTTGCAGTCTTCGTAGCCGTGTCTGTCCCCAGACACGGGGCGACGCGCGCGGGCGTCATCTATTGTCGAGCCGCATCAAAGTGATTGAGCAACCTCTTTCATCCCGGCGTCTGGGGACAGACGCCGCTACGCGGCTTTCGCGGAGCGAAAGGCGACTATCCGGGAGGCTTCCCCTTGCCGTCTGCGATGTGCTGATCCCGTCCCGCAGCGTAAGTGGCGGCATCGGGTTCATCCTGCCGGGGTCCATCAATGGTCCCCGATTGGTACTGTTCAAAATATCGTTTCAGGTAGGGAATGCACCACCCACAGCCGGTACCTGCACCGCCACATTCGCTCACCTGGCTGGGGCGCGAAGGGCGTCGAATCCGCAGGAAGTTCAGGATCTTCCGCTTGGGGACGTGAAAGCAGTAACAGACGAGATCATCAATTTCCATGAGTGCCGCCACAGGCTGTGGAGCGCCGCCAGCACGCATGATAGCATGTTGATCGATCGCCATCGCCGCGATTTTGACAATTGGTTCCGTCCATTGATCCGGGAGTTTAGCACATGCCATTCCAGCGCCTCGGCATGTTGGTCCTGAGTCTGCTCCTGTTGTTGCCGTGCGCACTGCTTGCCGACGATCCGGCTTCGGAACTGCCGATCGACACCGTCACCGGCAGGCGGCCGCAGTCGCAGGAGGAATTGGAGTATTGGATTCGCAATGCCATTGTCGATCATCGTTTTACGTTTGAGGAGACCGCGCTGGCGCTCGACATGCCGGAAATCGAAGTGCGGAAGGCAGTGATTAAGCTCTTACTCGAACAGGGTAATGCGCCGGATCCGCTACTTGACGAAGAACCTCGCGAAGCGTTGGAAGAAATACCGCGGTTTTTGGACGACGAAAGACGCATTCGCATCCTCCCGTACCCCGGCGGTCGACACCCTCGCATCGGATTCCTCGACGGAGCAGTCGACCCGCAACGCGAAACCAAAGTGAGCGTCTTCACCCCTTGGCAGCCGGAAGGAGAGGAACGTGCCGACTACGTGGTCGTCGACGTTCCCGAGGCGATCTGGTCGAACCGCGGCCTCACCTATCTCGCTCACACGCACGTCCCCACCATCTGGACCATGCAGGGAATTGAACTCGAACCGCTCGAATGGGACCGCTCGGAATCCGGCGTCTTGTCTTTGGAGCGCACGCTTCCCAACGGGATTTCGTTTACGTCGACGGTCACATCACAACGCGATCATGTTGATATGGAGATGACACTCACCAACGGCACTGACGAAACTCTCACCGACCTGCGAGTGCAGAACTGCGTCATGCTCAAGGCGGCCGA
>JANNSB010000442.1:0-2710 GCA_031402175.1 Planctomycetaceae bacterium | reverse complement strand
ATCATGCTGGAAGAGAACGACACGGCCGGGCTGGCCGAGTTCTGCCGAGCTCTGTATCCGCCGATAGCGGCCGACGTCATGGACGACATGAGCGTCGACGACGTCTTCAAGGTGCTGTCTCAAGGGACGCCGCACGACCGCGCTGAAATCCTGGTTTACTTTCCGCTTCCTGTCCAGGAGGAGATTGCCAAATGTTTCAGCGTCGAGCTGCTCGCCGAAATCATCGAGGAAATGCCCCCCGACGACCGCGCCGACCTGCTGGAGCGGTTCGACAAGACGCTCGTCGAGAATCTGCTGCCGCTGATGACGCCGGCCCATCGCAGCGACATCCGGCAGCTCTTGTCGTACCCGGAAGGGACGGCCGGCTCGATCATGACGACCGAGTACTCGTCGCTTCCCGCGAACCTCACTGTCGACGAGGCCCTCAAGCGGCTCAGGAAACAGGCTGTCGACAAAGAGACGATCTATTACATCTACATCACCGACGAAGCGCAGCATCTGATCGGAAACGTTTCATTGCGGAGACTGCTGCTGGCCCCGGAAGGCACGAAGCTCGGCGACATCATCGAAAGGGATGTCATCTCTGTTCGGGTCAATGACGATCAGGAAGTCGTGGCGCGGGAGATGAACCGGTACGGATTTCTCGCGATACCCGTCGTCGATTCGCAGAACCGGCTGGTCGGTATCGTCACGCACGACGATGCAGCCGACGTCTTGCAGGAAGAAGCGACCGAGGACGCCCATCTGGCAGCCGCCGTCGCACCCCTCGACGACAGTTATCTCGACACGCCTGTCATGATCCTGCTGTGGAAGCGCGGCATCTGGCTCGTGATTCTGCTCGGGGCCTCGTTCCTTACGGCTGCAGTGCTCAATGTCTTCGAGGGCCCGACCTCGAAGCATAGTGACGCAGCCTCTCTCAGTTCCAAGGGCTGGATGCTGTTGTTCATTCCGTTGGTCCTGGCCAGCGGCGGCAATACGGGATCGCAGTCGGCGACACTGGTCATCCGGGCGATGGCGCTGGACGAGAAGCGCGGCGTTCAGTCCTCGATTGCGGGCTTGATTGCCTGGAAGGAACTGCGGATCGGCGCGCTGCTCGGCCTGACGCTCGGCTCGACCACCTTAGTTGCTGCTCGCCTGCTGGTTGGTTGGCAGCGCGCATTCGTCGTCAGCCTGACGGTGTTTCTGGTGGTGATCTGCGGCACGGTGGTCGGGGGCCTGCTGCCTGTCGGACTCAGAAAGCTGGGCGTCGACCCGGCGCTGATGTCGAACCCCCTCATCGCCGCCCTCTCCGACATGCTGGGGGTCGTCATCTACTACAACGTCGCCACTCTCGTACTCGGCGGGTGAGGTTGAGAATGCCGGAGACGTGAACCTGAGAAAAAAATAGGGGATGCGACAGCAAAGGCTGCCGCATCCCCGAATCGCATCAGTTCATCAGATCGCTTACTCCTCCTGCAGCAGTTGTGCAGGGGGCACGAGCGCGGCGATCTTGTAGTAGGCCGCTTCGACATCGGCCTGCATTTCCGAGATGGTCGTACCACCCGCCACATGCAGGTACTCGCCGCCGCCCATGTGAGCGATGGCTTCCATGAGCGCGGTGTCGGCGTCCTGCCCGATGGCCATCGTGTGCACAGTGTAACCCTTATCGATGGCCTGCTGAGCAAGCCGCAGCACGTATCGCTTCTGCGTGCTGTCGGTGTAGTAGTTGCTTGAGCCATCGCCGTCGTAGTCGAAGAGCTCGTCCCAGCTCCACCCGGCGGGCAGGCTGGTGTCCTCGCCGGCGTCGATGGTGTTGGTGTTACCGTCGGTCATCAGCACGATGGCCGGCCGGGCGCCGACTCGACAATGGTTATCGAGCATGGCGATGGCATCCTTCAGACCCCCGCCGATGTTCGTGGCGTAGGCATAGTGCGCGGCCTGCTTGTACTGCACCAGGTTGCGGCACGCCTCGAAGTCGTCGGAGATGGGGTCGCTGCTGATATTGACGAACGGGTAGCCCTCTACGTCAAGCGTATGCTCGGAACGATGGTAGGTGTCATAGCTGACGGTGCCCAGTTCATCGCCGAAACCCAAGCCTTCCAGGAAGTCGCACAGCAAGAGTTGCCCTTCCTTCACGCTGTGGAACGGGTAGTGCCGGGTTTCGCACAAGTCAGGAGTCTCCCAGTGTCCGGAACGTTTGCACAGCACGTAGCTGACGAACGTCATGCCGCCGTACATTTCGCGATAGCCGGCATCGCGAATACCCGTATCGGTGCCGACGTAGTCGAGAAACGCGCTCCAGCTACCCGCGGGGTAGGGATACGCGAGTGAGCCCAACCCAAATGCCGATTTGATGTTCGTGTTGGTATCCGTAAGCGTTCTCGTAATATACAAGCCGCTGACGAGGAATCGCACATCGACCTGCGTGACATCCTTGCCGGCGTTGCCGCTGCTGCCGGTATAGGTGCCGCCGGAAGTCGTAGGCGACCAGGTCTGCGTGTAACCGTTCGAGAAGGTGAGCTTCACCTGATCCATCGTGCTGGTGCACGAGACATCCACAGTGGCGTACCTAAACGTCACGTTGGCCTTCGGGCTGGCCGCCGTGCCAGAACCCGAACTCAATGTCACGTATTGCGGCGTGTAGGCCATGCTGCCGATATTGAGGGGCTGCAGGTCATCCCAGACCATCTGCAGGTTCTCGGTGATTTCCGCATCCGACAGATTCGAGTTG
>JANNSB010000441.1:0-18242 GCA_031402175.1 Planctomycetaceae bacterium | reverse complement strand
GCTGGCGCTGATGCTGATCGTCGGCAATCGCGACGTACCAATCGAGTTCGGCAACTGGGTGTCGCTGCCGGGGGGACACTTTCATTTTCACATCAAGTTCGTGTTTGACCGGTTGTCGGTCCCGTTTGTAATTCTGACGTTCGTACTGGTCGGCACGGTGGGGGCCTTTGCGAACCGTTATCTGCATCGCGAGCCGGGCTATGGCCGTTTCTTCCTGTTCTATGCGGTGTTTCTCGTCGGCATGATCGTCGCCTCGCTGGCGGGCACAATCGAGACGTTGTTCATGGGTTGGGAACTGGTGGGCCTGTCGTCGGCGTTGCTCGTGGCATTCTTCCATGAGCGATCGTCGCCGGTGGTGCAGGGATTTCGGGTCTGGTCGATCTACCGTATTGCCGACGCGGCGTTTCTGATCGCCGCCGTCGTCATGCACCACCTGCGGGGTGAAGGAGACTTCTCCAGCCTGATGGGGACCGGCCCATGGCCCGGCGGCGAAGCGATCCTCACAGCGAACCAGGCGCTGCTCGTCGGACTGCTGCTATTGGTGGCCGCCGCTGGGAAGTCGGCGTTGATTCCGTTCTCCGGCTGGTTGCCCCGTGCGATGGAAGGCCCCACACCGTCGAGCGCCATCTTCTACGGAGCGTTGTCGGTCCATTTGGGCGCGTTTCTGCTGCTGCGGGTCAGTCCGATTCTGGAGCAGTCGGTCTGGTTGAGCGCGGCAGTCGTCGCGGTCGGACTGGCTTCCGCGATCTTCGGTTCAATCGCCTCCAGCGTGCAGAGCGATGTGAAGAGCGCGCTCGCGTTCTCGTCGCTCACACAGGTGGGCATCATTACCGTCGAAATCGGGCTGGGATTCCGCTACCTCCCGCTCGTGCACATCATTGGACATGCATGTCTGCGCACGTTGCAGTTGCTCCGTGCCCCGACGTTGTTGCGCGACTATCACAACCTGGAGAACGCTGTCGGCGGCCAACTGCAGACGCGATCGGCAGGTTGGGAGCGGCGCCTGTCCGAGTCGCTGCGTGTGACGATCTACCGATTCGGATTCGAGCGGGGCGGCTTTGATGCCGCTCTGGACCGCTACTTCGTGCGGCCCTTTCTCGCGGTGTTCCGCTGGTGCGACGGCATGGAACGCCGCTGGACCGACTGGCTGACCGGGGCGGCGTCTCGAGAATCCGACGCCGTGTCGCTGGCCGCGCCCACCGACGGAGAGGTGGAAGGATGATCGAACAACTCCATCTTCCCTGGCTCGAACTGGCGGTTCTCATTCCATTGCTCGGCAGCCTGTGGGTGAGCAGGCTGAGGGATCCCGATGTTGCCCGGCGTCACAGCCTGTTCATTTCGGGCGCGGCGCTGATCTGCGCTCTGGGGGCGTGGATCGACTTCGGCGAGTTGCACACGTTCGAGGCACACGATCGCTGGGATGTATTCGAAATCGTCTTTCACGAAGACGTGTTCGTGATCGATGAACTCAACGCTCCCCTCCTGCCCTTATCGGCCCTGCTCTATTTTCTGACGGAGCTGGCGACGTTGCGGACCAAGGTGCGGCGATTCTCGTTTGCGCTTACGCATGTCTCCGAAGCGATCCTTCTGGCCACGCTCACTTCACGGCTGCCCTGGGCGGTGGTGGGGTTGCTGGCCGTGGGAGTCATTCCGCCGTTCGTCGAGCTCCGGCGGCGTGAGAAGCCGACCCGTGTTTACGTGCTCCATATGTCGGTCTTCGTCGCGTTGCTGGTGGCCGGACAACTGTGCGTGCAGTTCGCCAACGGGTCGGCCGCAATGACCATTACCGGCGTGCTGCTGACATCGGCGGCAGTCCTGATTCGCAACGGCGTCATCCCGGTGCATTGCTGGATGACTGATTTGTTCGAGCATGCCAGTTTCGGGACGGCATTGCTGTTCGTGACCCCCATGGTCGGCGCATTCGGCGCGATGCGCCTGGTGTTGCCCATCGCCCCACACTGGGTGATGACCTGCATCGCTGGCATCTCACTCATCACTGCGCTCTACGCCGCCGGCATGACGCTCGTGCAGACCGAGGCCCGCCGATTCTTCGCGTACCTCTACCTCAGCAATTCGTCGTTCATATTGGTCGGATTCGGATTGCTCGGCACGCACGTCGTCGCGCCGATCGGTCTGACGGGCGCGCTCTGCGTCTGGCTGTCGGTGAGTATTTCACTCAGTGGTTTCGGACTGACTCTCAGGTCGGTCGAAGCTCGTCACGGACGATTGTCGCTGTCGGAATACCATGGAATGTACGAGCAGGCGCCGATGCTCGCGGCCTTTTTTCTGCTGACGGGTCTGGCCAGCATTGGCTTCCCCGGGACAATCGGTTTCATCGGCAGCGAGTTGCTGATCGATGCCGCGGTGCAGGTGTCACCCTGGGTCGGCATGCTGGTGGTGATCGCCTCGGCCATCAATGGTCTGGCCGTGCTGCACGCGTACTTTCGCGTCTTCACCGGCCGCAAGCACACCGGGACAATCGACCTGCGCGCGCGGCTGAGTGAACGCATCGCGGTGCTCACTTTGACCCTGTTGATCCTTGGCGGTGGGCTTTATCCGCAACCCGGCGTATCGTCGCGATATCACGCAGCCGTCGAACTCACAGCCGCCCGTGAGGCGTTGTTCCCGCACCCGATGGATGAGGCAGGTCACGAAGTTGAGTAAGGGGAAAACGATCTCCCGCCGTGCCGAATCGGAGACCTAAAGTTGACGGTGCACTAACCGATCTTGCCGTAACGGCTGATCCTTTTGCGTCATGCTGCTGATCGCCGCGGCTCCCATCCGTCAATCGAATGCCGTGCCCGGCTCGCTTTGCAGCAGCTTCAACACAAGTGCCCGCAATACGCCGATTTGCGTGCCCGAATGCTTCACGACCAGCACCGGACACCGGCTTTCAATCAGCGTCTCCTGCGCGACGCTGCCGAGAAGAATGGCGGCGGATGATGTTCGGCCACGCGTCTCCAATACAGTCAGGTCGATCGACAACTCGTCGGCGACCTCGCCGATCGTGTGGGCCGGATGCACCCCCTCCCGGAACAACGGTTCGATTCTCACGCCGCAGGTGTCGATCGGCCCGATGAAGGCGTTGAAATGTGAGATCTCGTCACCGCGAATCGATGCGTCGATCCCCTCATAGGTCGTCCTCGATTCGTCAAAATAGACGTGCAGCGCCGTGACTTCGCTGACTCCAATCAACGAGGCCAGTTTCGCCGCCACTCCCAGCGCGGCGGCGGCTGGGGGAGAAAAGTCGATCGGGGCCAGAATTCGCTTCACGGAGGGCGCGGACCCTTCCGGCACCATCAGGATGGAACACGGTGCAAGTTTGGTCATCCTGCGCGCCAGGCTGCGTCGCAACGAATGATCCTGGCGATGTCCGACCAGCGTAAGATCGACATGCTCGGTCGCGGCGTATTCGAGGAGCCGATCGATAAGCGGACCACGACGCACGTCGTACTGCAGTGGAACCTCATTCGAAAGACCGTCGAAGTAACGGCCTACCTCTGCCTTCATTTCCGCGAGGCAACGAGCCTCCTGTTCACGAGATGTGGCAGAGTTGGCCTCGTTCAGTACATGGACAAAGCGGACCTCGCCAATCACTTTCTGGCGCGCCAGCATCGCCGCATAGGCCAGCAGATCAGCATCTTGAGTGGAGCGCTGCAGCGCGATCATCGAGCGGCCGAACAGGGGTGCCGATAGTCCGCTCCTGTTGAACGCCGAGGCGTACTTAACGACGGCAGGAGCCAAGACTGGTTTCGTATCTAAAAATCTGTAGAGCACCGCATAGAGGGAAACTGCCGACAACACGCCGATCAGGAAATCGGTGGCAACGACCATGACCGCCGTCCAGATCATCAGGGCGATATGAAACTTGTTGTGCTGGAGAACCTGCTTGACCTCGGCAAACTTGACCATGCCGCTCGCCACGTAGAGCAAGAGGCCGCCGATGCACGCCATCGGGACTGTGCCGAGGAACGAGGCTAGATAGAACGCCATGGTCACCTTGAGCACGGCCTTGAAGACGCCCGCCAGGGGAGAAATGGCGCCGAGCTTGATGTTGGCCGCTGTCCGTGCGAGCGCGCCGGTGTGTGGGAACCCGTTCAACAAAGGCACGATTAATTGCACCCAGCCCTGGCCCCAGAGTTCCTTGTCCGGGTTGAACGGAGTCCCCTTGTTTTCCGCGAGCCGATCCGCCATTCGTGAGCACAGCAGGCTCTCGATGCCGGAAACAAAGACAATGGCCGCAACAAAATAGGCGAGGTCGAGAATGAACGGCCACGTCGCCGCGGGCATGCCCGGTCCGGTGAACTTGAACAGGTTGGTCGGGATTTCGCCGTAGCGATCCTTGATGAGGACCAGCCCCGAGTCGGGCCCGAACAGCGACGACATCAGCACGGCGACGCCTAGCGCGATGATGGGACCGGGAATGAACACCGAAACCTTGAGGAGCCCCTTGACGATGGCAAACGTGATGAGGGCAATGGCTACGGCATACCAGTTGATGAAACTGATCTGCTCATTAATGCCTTGCACCTTTTCCATAAAGTGGATCCCCAACTTGTGCGGGAGACCGAGGATTTCCCCGATCTGTGTCAGGGCGATATAGATCGCGATGCCGATGGTGAAGCCGACGACGATCGAGTGCGGGACCAGGGCGACGATTCGCCCCAGCCGAGCCAGCCCCAAGCCGACAAGCACAACGCCGGCGAGCATGGACGCCAGCACCAGCATCGCGTGGCCTGCCGCCGGATCCTCACTGCCATATTTACCCATCAACGCGGCGATGATCGGAATGAACGCCGCCGTCGGGCCATAGACCTGATACTTGGAGCCACCGAATAGCGCTCCAACGAGCGCCGCGACGGCCCCGCCGATGATGCCCATTTCCGGCTTGAGCCCCGACGCGATCGCGAGCCCCATCGCCAGCGGGATCGCGATCATGGCCACAATGAGGCCCGCGGTGAAGTCACGCAGGACATTCAGTTTCCAGTTGCCCTTCGTCAGATCTTCAAATCGGGCGTCCCAGGGGGTGACATAGAACTTGATTGTTTTCCACATCCGCGGTGTTTGCTCTCATTCAGAGGAAATGTATAAGCGTCGATATCCTGATTTCGGACGAGCCGAAAACCGATCAAACCTCCAACTTGTCGAGCAGGCTAATCAATCACAGACGTAACGGAATCCAAAACGAAAGACATTACAAGTTTGTAATGATCCATAGCTCTATTAGCAGCCATTCGCGCATCAGCAGCATTCCGCCCGCAAACGCGGCCTCGCTCGCATGCGGCGCCTGACGGTCATTGCCGACGAAGAGTTGCTGGAGCCATTGGAGGCCGAACTCTCACAGCGCGGCATCAGCGGCATGGCCACGGCGCTGGGCCGGCCGATCCCCGATGTGGATCCGCACCTGCCGATTTCGCTCTGCCGTATCGAGATCATCGTGCCTCCGGAAATCTGCGATCAGCTCGTGGATGAACTCGGACGCAACCTGACCTCGGACAAACGGTTGTCGTTTTGCGTGGAGACCGTCTACGTCAGCGGCGGGCTGCTCAGCGGCCTGCCGACCGACTCGTCGGCGCGAACAGCGGTGGCGGCGCATGCGTAGAGCGGGAGCCGGCGCGGTCCATCCCAGATGCTCAAAGCATCCGGGATGGCACTCTGCCCGCACTCGCCCGGCGAACGGTGTTGAGTGCTACTCCGCTTTCAGCTCCTGATTCTTGTGAACAAAACGGACCGGCCGGTCCTACAGTTGGACGAGTCGTGTCAGTGAAGTTGGGGCACGATTGCACGCGATGATGGGGGCCAAAAAGTGTGCGCACACATTGTCGGCGGAGGGAAAACTTGCCTTCCCAGCCACCGCGAGCGGGCCATCATCACGCCGCCGGGCCGTTCCACGTTGAAACGACCTGCCGGCCTTCACCGAACGACTCAAACGATCTACCCCTACCGTCGCGGTTGCGCGAGGTAGCCGTGACTGTCCCTGGATGCGATACTTATTCTGTAGGTGCGGGATAGCTGTCGACTCGATCTCAATGCTCAAAATCCGTCAGGCTTGAGCCTGACCTACGATCAGCTCGAACCGCGAGAAATGAAGCAAACCCCTTGGCAGCAGAAGCATCCCTGGCAGCTTGCGTCCCTTGCGCTGTGCGTCGGCTTGCTCGTTGGGTTTGGCGTGATGGCGGCAATCTGGCCCGCTTCAACGGAAATGGAAACCAGGAGCCCCCTTCACGATCTTGCACGTAGCCAGCTCGTCCACCTGCGCGAGTATCCAGAACATCTCAATCCAGGATGGGGAACTTCCGGGCGACGCGAGCAATGGCTCAGTTGGGGCGAATACCGCCAACTGTTCTTTTGCGTGACCTACCGACATTACGTTGCCAAAAGTGTTGATCAACTCGGAGGAAGAGATATCAGCGACGACGAGACCGTCTACCGCGCTGTTGAGATCTTCAAGAGAATTGACGCGTACTATTCCGACCCAGACAACGAGGACACTGAGGTCGAGAACCTGCTAACTCAATTCGCCGAATGAAGTTGCCACGGGTGAGTTCCTGTAGATCAGTCGGGGCAACAAACCGAAGGCGGTCGGTGGTTGCAAGTGGCACGACAGCCCGAAAGACGAACTGCTCGTCACAGCTTTTGCATGTGTCGCGAGTTGGTCCCGCCCGTCCTTCAGAATCGCATTCAATCGGTTGTTGCTACCAACGGGTTCTGATTGCGACACGATTTCGCCAGCGGTCATGCGGTCCGCTAGCTCGCGCATCAGTTCGATGTCGTCGACCTCTGTCGCCCTTTCAGGGCTTTGGCTTATGAGTGCGATCGGGTTCCCAGGGCGTTGCCCTAGGCTATTTTCTCTCGCCCCTGTCGGGGCTGGACAGGTTCTCTGCGGGCGATAGAGCGTCAGACCACCACCTTTCGAGAGTCACATCCGCCGTCGCTGACGCTTCCGGCTCAGAAGAGCGACAGCAGCGGTTCCCCCTCTTCCAGCAGGTTGTAGGGGCGGTTCTGGTTGTCGTAGGCCGTGAGGTCGTGGATGCCCATCGCGTGGTAGACCGTCTTCGTGACGTCGGCGGGCGTGACGGGATTGTTGGCTGGATACTCACCGAACCGATCGCTCGAACCATACGTCTGGCCGCCGCGAATGCCGCCGCCGGCCAGCAGGTCGGTGAGGCAATGGGTCCAGTGGTCGCGGCCCGCCCCGTAGACGCCGCCGCTGCGCGGGTCGCCGATTTTCGGAGTGCGTCCCATTTCGCCGGTCACCATCAGCAGAGTTGATTCGAGCAGGCCGCGTTGGTCGAGGTCTTCGATCAGGGCCGAGAAGCCGCGATCGAATTCGGGGAGCAGGTCTTCCTTGAGGCAGTTGAAGTTGTTCTTGTGCGTGTCCCATCCGCCGCCGCTGGCGCACTTCTCTCCGAGCCGGGCTTCGTCTTCGACCCAGAACACGGTGACGAACGGCACTCCTGCCTCGACCAGCCTGCGGGCGAGCAGCAGACTCATGGCGTTGATGTTCTGCCCGTAACGCTCGCGAACTTCGACCGGTTCGCTCGCGACATCGAAGGCAGCCGCCGTGCGGGATGACATCAACAGCGACAACGCCCGTTCCTGTTGACGCCCCCACGTTTGGATGTTGGCGAAGCGATCAAAATCGCGACGGGCCTCGTCGATTCCCGCCAGCAGTGAGTTGCGCTGCATCAGGCGATCGGTCGTGACGTGTCCCTCCAGCACCAATGCCGGCGCCTGAAACCTCAACGGTTCCGCGGGTCCGCCCAGCACGTAAAGTGGATCGTGTTCCACTCCCAGACGCGCCGCGAACTGACCCGGCCGCGTGTACGGGGCCGTGCTCGGCATGTGCGGCAGAGTGACCGCGTTGGGCAAGTAGTCGTGGGGCGGCAGCTTCGACGCGACCACCGTTCCCATGAAGGGCCAGTCGTCGGCATAGGGCGTGCGACTGTTGCCCAGCGTGAGAAATGTGAGGTCGGGGACGTGACCGGTCAGGTTGTAATAGTAGCCGGCGTGATGATCGTTCGTGTTGACCGTGCTGCCCACCGAGTTCACGAGCGCGAGATGATGCGCCTGCCGAGCCAACATCGGCAGGTGCTCGCTCAACATCACGCCCGGGGCTGATGTCGCGATGGGTTGAAACGGCCCGCGATATTCCGCAGGCGCGTTCGGCTTCATGTCCCAGGTATCGACATGCGACGCGCCGCCACAGAGAAAGAACAAAATCGTGGACCGCGCTGTGGCCGGGCTGTCGGCCGTTCCCACTTCGGCGGCGAGTCGCGTCGCTTGTCCGAACGAATACCCGGCCAGCCCCATGCCGGACGCGACCAGGAATTGTCTGCGGTGCATCGTCATGTTCATCACACTCGCGCCTTGTGGAATCGAGGTGCCTGCCTCCGCGACAGCTCGGCTTCAGTAGATTGAATCATCCATGAATGCCTCAGCGATGGCAACCGCGTTTGGAATACGACGCCTCCCCAAGCCCCAACTCCCAAGCCTTCCGATCACCTGTGGCCTGTCGTCTTCCGTGCTAATATGCAGGCATGCCCGGCTCGCTGTCACACCGACTGCGAGATTCAAGCCGACGATGATGTGAACGATGTCCTCTATCGCGCAACAATGCGGCCTGCGTGCGATATGCGTTTGTACGACATTGCTGCTGTTGCTGAATGGCGGATCCCAAACGCTTAGCTCTGATGATGGCCCTGGTGTTGTCGAGTCGACTGAATCGGCCGAACGTGATATTGTCGAGATCGACAACTCCACTGTCACGCCCCCAGCGAAGCGCGAAGACCTTGCCGCGAGCAAGTCGTCGAATGTCGAGGCGACGGATGCCCTCGACTCATCGACTGCCGAAGCGTCGCCATTCCCCGATCTGTCGGAGTACGTGCAGGCACCCTGGTTCCTTGCCGATCCGACTTGGGATCTGCTGCTGGTGACCGGCGTCTTCTGGAGCGGGCTGAGTCTGTTGGGCATCGCGATCGGGAATCGCCAGCGGCGCGAGGGGAACGGCACATGGCGACGTTTGATCGGCGTGTCCACGGTGCTGAGCGGCCTGGTGACGCTGCCACTCGTGGTATTCTGGCTGATCATGCGGTTCTGGCTTGTTTGGAGTAGCTCCGGCGCATTCGCCGTCAGCGTGACTGGCATCGGAAGCCTGATGTATTACTTCATCAAGAGTATGCGGCCCCCATTCCGTTGGGCCATCGGCCGCGAAACGCTTCCGCTCGCGGACAACGAACTGACCGATCGCGTGAATCGCATTGCGGCTTTGATGGGAGTGCCGAAGGTTGTGACTCGCACTATGCCGACGATCGATCTCGACCTGCAAGCGTTTGCAGGCGGATTGGTGGCTCCTTCAGTCGCACTCAGCGATGGAATCCTGAAACGACTCCCACAGGACGAACAGGATTCGGTGATCGCTCATGAGTTGGCACATTTTGCCAACCACACGTTGTGGTACTTTTGGGCGGTCTGGACGATCGCATTGATCTGCATTCAATGTGCCGTCACCGTAATCCCGGACAGAGCTTCCATTCCCTGGGCGATACTGTTCGCCTGCGGGATTCACCTCCTTGTAAGCCGGCGATTCGAGTACGACAGCGACCGTCGCGAGGCGCTGGTCGTCGGCGTGCCCACGGCGATTCGGTCACTCTCGAAGATCCACGCTGCAAGCTCGCTGCGGAACACGGGATTCTGGTCCTGGCTGGCATTCGCGTCGGCGACCCATCCCTCGCGGGATCAACGTCTGTCCGCACTGTCACGGCTGGCCAATGACTCTGACGAGATCGATCGATCATTATGGGACGAGCAGGCGGCCGCTCGCTATCTGATGGTCGCGCGCGTTGTCTGGGCCGTCTGGGGGCTGCTCTTGCTCTGGGAGTTCGTGCCTTTGGACGGCCTCTGGGCGGGAATTCGCTGTTGGGTGCTGATGCTCGCAATCCTCATGCCTGGCGTGGCGCATATGTTGGCGATCCGGAAGGAGGCCCGGCTGCATATCGCTCCCTGGATCGCCTCGACCGTTTGGAGTCTGATTGGCCTCGCCGTTTTTTTGACTATTCTTGACGCGTATCCCGGTTCGGGGCTCGAGCGTTTGGGCGTCGTTGCGTTCTGTGGTGTGGTGGTCTCGGTTTGGGCAATTCATTCACGAAACAAAAACCGCATTCCACTTCAAATCACGCAATTGCTGCAACAGCACAGGTTCGAGGAAACCGTCGCTTGCGCGGAGGAGCATGCGAAAGCGATCGCCGTCGATTGTTCGTCGCGAACGAATGCCGGGATCGCCCTGTTCCTGCTCGGCCGAGATGAAGACGCCATCCGCGAACTCGAAGCCGCGAGCAAGATTATCGCGAAAGTGAACCACGCGTGGATGGCGCTGGCGATGGTGCACCCGGAACGGGGGGACGCGCAGTCCGCCCGGAAAGTTCTCGAAGAACATCGCAATCGACACGGCAAAAGTGTTTGGTGGAATTCGCTGATGTTCGACGTCTGCATCGAAGACGGGTTATTCGAGGAGGCGCAGCGGCATTTGGACGAACTGCGAGCACAGCTAAGAGAGTCGTTCATTGTGCCTCTTACAGAGGCAACACTCGTTGCCGCTCATGGTGACGCGGAGCTGGCGTGGCAACAGGCGGCCGAAGCAGAACGATTGTCGCCTCGGCATCCCTCAGTGGCGTTTCTCAGAGCGGAACTGGCGGTGAAGTTTAATGATCCGCGTGCCGGGCAGTTTCTGGACGAGGCCGACAACCTGCTTCGGGCCAGCCCGCTTTATCTCTTACAACGTCGGTTGGCGCGATTGCGGGCCAAGCTCGCGAATTGCCAAGCGAGTGGGAGCAGTACATGAACTGAGATCGCTCTGCGCAAGTAAAGGTTCCGTCCGGCAGACGGAACCTACTGCCGAGGGGCGCCTACCAGTGCTAACATGAGAGCATGCCCAAGCTCACCTTCACTCCCCGCCGTCGACATCTGGTGAGGTTCGACCTCAAACGGGTGCCGCATATGTTTACCGATGTGCTCGTCATCGGGTCGGGGATCGCCGGCACGCGGGCGGCGCTGGAGGTCGATCCTTCGCTGCGGGTGGTGATCGTCACCAAGGATCGCGTCGATCTTTCCAACAGCGCCTGGGCGCAAGGGGGCATTGCGGGTGTGCTCGACCCCAGCGACGATGTGAAGAATCACGCGGCCGATACGATGACGGCTGGCGCGGGACTGTGTGATGCCGAGGTCGTGCAGGCCGTCGTGCAGGCGGCTCCCGACCTGATTCGCGAACTGACGGCCTTTGGCGCGAAGTTCGACACGGAACAGGGACAGATTTCGCTGACGACCGAAGGCGGCCATTCACACGCCCGCGTGGCACACGCGCTGGGTGATGCCACGGGCAAGGAGATCATGCGGGCCCTGATCAACACCGTCCGCGGCGCGCACTGGACCGACATCTGGGAGCAGACCTTCACGATCGATCTGCTCACTTATGAAGGGGCCTGTCGCGGCGCGCTCGTCTGGAATCCCGAGCATGGCAAAACATTCGTATGGGCGAAGCAAACCATTCTCTGCACCGGCGGCGCGGGCCGGCTCTATCGCGAAACGACCAACCCCGACATCGCGACGGCCGACGGCCACGCCATCGCCTTTCGCGCGGGGGCCGAGCTGCGCGATATGGAGATGATGCAGTTTCATCCGACCGTGCTGTACATCGCGGGAAGTTCACGGCACCTCATCTCCGAAGCCGTGCGCGGTGAAGGGGCGTACCTTGTCGATGTGACGGGACACCGCTTCATGCCGGAATACGACGCCCGCGCGGAACTGACTCCGCGCGACATCGTCAGCCGGGCCATCGCCGAGCAGATGGACAAGTCGCGGCACCCGTGCGTCTATCTCGACCTGTCGCATCTCGATCCCAATCGCGTAAAGGAACGGTTTCCGCACATCAGTCAGGTCTGCCGGGAGTTTGGTCTCGATTTGACGAGCGACCGCATCCCGGTTCGACCCGGCGCGCATTACATGATCGGCGGCGTGACCGTCGACATGGACGGCCGATCGACGCTCCCCGGGTTGTGGGCCGCGGGGGAAGCCACATCGAGCGGACTACACGGGGCGAACCGGCTGGCATCCAACAGCCTGCTGGAGGGGCTCTATTTCGGCATTCGCGCCGGACGCGCCGCCTCGCGGGCGGCGCTCGACATCGCCGACGACTTTCGCGTGCTGCCGTTACCCGTTGATGTCGAGTCGGCGGCCCGTGATGAAGAAGAACTCAACCTCGTCGACCTGCAGAACTCGCTGAGCGCCATCATGTGGCGGAACGTCGGCATCCGCAGGGATGAAGACGGTCTGCGATCGGCCGCGACCCAGGTCGACTTCTGGGATAGGTACGTGGCGCTCCGCGAGTTCAACACCGTCGAAGGTTGGGAACTGCAGAACATGCTGCTCGTCGCGCGGCTGATGATCGAGTCGGCCCTCACCCGGAGAGAAAGCGTCGGCGTCCACTTCCGCAGCGACTTTCCCGACCGCCCGCAGCAGCCGGGGGAGCATGTGTCGATTATTGCAGGCTGATGACGGTGTCTTTTGGCGAATCGCACGCGATCGACCGGACGAGTTCCACGCCCCGAACCGCCGCGCCTAAAGAACGCTCCCGCGTGACGTGAAGAAAGCTCGCCCAATGGATGCGCCAGGCGGGAGCCGTCGTTGTCTACGTCGCGTCCACTCGCAGCGTGGGCGCGTTCTCCCCGGAAAACGCAAAACCGACGGGCGAAGTTCGCCCGTCGGCTCGTTGAATCCCGGTCACTCACGCGACCGCATCACGCCCGCTGGTTAGTACAGCGAGACGTTCTGGTTACCGTAGGTCGGAGAGAACGGTGCGTTCCAGGTCGGCTGCATCGGGAAAGGCTGGAGGTTGCCGCGAGTGCGGTAGTTCGTCGAAGGCATCTGCCCCGGGAAGTACGGATTGTTCGACGGATACTGCGTCGGCTGATAGTTCGAACCGCCATAACCGTTGTTGTACTGCACCGGATACTGCTGGTTCAGTCCTCCCTGGCACTGCGGGCAATTGACGAGGCCATGCTGGGCACAACGAGGTTGTCCGATCATGCGACCCTGGCAGTGCTGACAGTTCACGATGCCGTGCATTGCGCAGGGGGCGTTCTGCCCATACTGCACGTTCTGCCCGTACTGCGGGGAGCAGTTGCCTCCGCAACAGCCACCGGCGGCAATGGACTGCGGGTTGCAACCTTGATTGCCGTACTGCATGGGCCTCGCGTTCGTACTCGCGCCGTAGTACGAGGTGCCGCAGCGTCCGTTGTTGCTGCCGTAGGGGGAGAGGAAGTTTTGAGCCGACGCGAGTCCTGGCAAAAGTGCGACGATCGTGGCGGCGACGGTGGTGTGTGTGAATGTGCGAAACATGAGATGTCCTTCCTTCCAGAGAGATGTGTGTCAGGCGTCCGGCCTCGGTGAGCGAATCGGCTTGATTCGCGACAGAAGAGAATGCACGCTGTGTGCCAGCTCGGAAGTGCGCCGTCATCTGGTGAGGCACGCGCGGCACTGGATGCGAATCGACCGGGAATTCCAGCCGGAATCGCTGCCGCCCGTTTCGCGACACTCTGAATCAAGCGGACGACACCGGCGAATTCGCGTGGCAAGAGTTACAAGCGCGGATTGTCAATCACCGCATGGCTTGCGACTTCACCGGTTGCGGAAGATAGACCGCTGATTTCGCGGATGACGCGGGTCTTCGCGGATCTGCAACAACACTGGATAACGAACCTCACAGTTCGTCACGCAGCGCCGGACGGTCGCGCAGCGCGCTTCTTGCGATACGTGCCGCCGATGGCGATGCCGGCCACCGTGATGAGCAACAGCGCCGATGGTTCGGGTACGGCGGCCGAGTCGGCCTGCAGATTGTCAATCACGAAGTAGCCCGGTGTGTTCATGCCGAAGTCACCGACATCCGAGGAATCGAGATTGAAGTGCAAACTGGTGGCATCACTGAGCGCCGACAGGTCGAGTTCCGCCCATTCATCCAGAATGTAGTCCTGCGAGTTGACATCGAAACGAAAATCGGCCAGATAGAACTCGACGTGGTCAAACACTGGCTGGTTGGCTGCATTGATGCCGTACACCGACAGCCGGAGGAAATCCGCGTCGTCGCCGCTGTCGCCGCCGAACTTCTTGGCGAAAGCATTGCCGTTGAGCATCGTGAGGGCGGCGTAGGTCGTATTCGTAATCATCGCGCTCACCACGCTGACGTTGCCCGGCAGGAGCAGGCTCGGCAAAGCCCGCAGGTGCGCGACGTTGAGCGGGTCGAATGGTTCTGGATCAGCCAGGTTGGGAACAAGGTCGTCCCATCCGAACGCGACTCCGTAGTTGTCGCTGCCGTCCGCCCCCGAGCCGGCAATGGCGCTGAACTCGTTGGGTAACTCGCCCGTTGTCGTGTCGGTTTCGTTGGTGACGGCGAAACTGCTCCAGGCTCCGAAGTCGAGGTTGTAGCGGTTCACGAAATCCACGCCGCCGCTCGAGAAGCTCCCCTCGCGCACGGTGGTGCCGAAAGGACCGGAAACATCAACGCCGCCCGGATCGGGACCGTGATGGTTCGACTCTGGCGCAAGGGGATAGTCCTCGAAATCGACCATCAGTCCCGCGTTCGCACGAGTACAGCAACTCCATGCCAGACAGAGCAGGAGCAGACTTCGCGTCGTTTTCATATTCGCTTCCTTCATGACAAAGGGGATCAATCCTGATGCGGGTCCATGCAACCAGTTCTCCTGCTTCACAGTTCAGAATTCCGCAAGGACTTCCTTCCCCGCGCGAGACAACAGGGCGGCGAACACCTTGATGTCGACGCTCTCTCCGACAAAGCGGACCGAACCATCCACCGCCAGAAAGTGCGCGCCTCCTTCGTGATAGCTGTGAAACTCCTGTCCGAAGTCGCAGAAGTTTCCTTCCCGGCTCTTGAGCACCGGATGACACGAGGCCCAGGGAGATCCCGTCACCGCGTTCGCGTTGACGGGCGCGCTCTGATCGAAGACGTTCTTGTGACCGATCCAGAGGGAATGCAGACCTTCGGGAGCTTCGCCGACCATCAGCGTGTGTGATGCACCGTCAAGGATGTCCCGGAAGCCGATTACGGGATCGGTGCCGATCATCATCACGCCTCGGCCGCCTGATGCGCCTCCCCCATAGTTGTTCTGGCAGTTCGTGCCGGGGTAGCAGCGCAGGGCGCGCTCGCCGTAGTTGCCGCTGTAGTGAGTTCGCGCGTAGAGTGTGGTCGAGGTCGGCGTGTCGCCGTTAGGCCGCAAGGGCCGGGTATTCGGAGCCGACGGGCAAAGAAACACTTCGAGCACCGTCTGACCCGGAACGAGATTGTCGGGGTGCAGATAGCATTGGTTCTGATTGATGCTCGCGAACAACGGCGCCTGATCGAGATGCGGCAGCAGGGCGGCGCTCCAGCTCATTGTCCAGCGGCTCTGTGCGAGGGGATTTGTCAGGCTGGCGACGCCGGCACCACCTTTGGGAAATACGTTGTAGCTGCTGTCGTAGTTGTGGAACGCGATCCCCATCTGCTTGAGGTTGTTGCGGCATTGCGTTCGCCGGGCGGCCTCGCGGGCCTGCTGCACCGCGGGCAACATCAGCGCCAAGAGAATCCCGACGATCGCGATCACGACCAGCAGCTCGATAAGCGTGAAGCCTCGCGCGCGGCAGCCGGGCCGACGCGGGTCTTTGAATGATGTGAGCTTCAGCCTCATCGCGCGCATTCCATCGAAAGGCGGAAGCTGCGTTCGGTGCTGTCTCAGCAGGGGCGCGGAACTGCAGGTTTCCGAAGTCCGCGCATCGCGTCGCCCACTCGACAAAGGTGGCAAGTGGAGAGGCAGTCGCCGGCGCACCTTTCCGCGAAGGTACTACCAACACTGTCGATGGGCAGGTCTTCTGGCTTTCGATTCAACCGAGTTACCCGACTTCCCGCTGACGTTCAGCAGTGTCTTTTGAGCCTGGGAACTCGTCCTCGATTACAGCGGCGGGACCGCAACGGATTTGCACCGTTTTCCCTTTTCATCACCATCGCCAATCCAAGTGCGATGGGGAAACCCTTCGACTGCTGCACTTCCCGATATGAAATGAGTCGTGCAGCAGCGGGAGTCTATCGTCGCCGCGCCGCTCACACAACAATCGGCTGCGGATTTTCCAGAAGGCCGCCACATTGAAATGGTGTAGTAACGGTTGATTGTAAACTGGAGAAGACGACGGGACACGGAGACAAGTGAGCGTCTTGAGTGTGTGGCCAGGTTGGCCGGCGGGGTGTCGCCGCTCGGTGGACACAGAAACGCGATGTCGACCGTCGAGATCGCGCTGAATGAGTTGTATTCGCCAGCCGACCGTTCCCCGTGTCATCCAGAACCTGACGCCCCACCGTGTCGACTTGTCCCCCCGGCCTGTCTTTCTCCTTGCTCCTTGGGAACCGAAATCTGCTCTTACACCCAAATGACATCCCGTCTTCCCGCCAGAACCTTCCCTTCCGCCCCCGAATCTGCCAGAATGAATCAATTACCGTTGATCCTCCGGTCCCGATCGGCGAAGATAGCCGACGATATCGGAGTACGGCCCCGCCATCGATTCCCACCTAAGGTGCTTTTCTAAAGGACCGAACAATGCTGATTCGAGTTCCCGGTCGTCCTGGCAAGGACTTGTGCGACAGTCATCTGGGCCTGTCCCGCCGCGACATTCTGCGCGTCGGCGGTTCCGGCATCCTGGGCGTCAGCCTTGGCGGAATGCTGCAGATGCAGGCGCAGGCCAACGAGCAGGGCTTTTCGGGCGGACCCGGTTGGGGTAAGGCCAAGAGCATCATCATGTGCTACCTGCAGGGTGGTCCGAGTCACCTCGACCTGTGGGATCCCAAGCCTGACGTTCCCGACAACGTCAAGAGCGTATTCAACCCGATCGACACAGTGCTCCCCGGCGTGCAACTCACCGAGTTGATGCCGCACCTCGCGCAAGCTCTCGACAAGGTCACGCTCATCCGTTCGATGGGCTATACGCCGAACGGGTTGTTCAATCACACCGCCGCCATCTATCAGTTGATGACCGGCTACACGACCGACAAGGTCAGTCCCTCGGGTCAGTTGGAACCACCCGATCCGCGCGACTTCCCGAACTTCGGCTCGCAGCTCATCCGTCTTCGTCCGCCCGATGTCCCGATGCTGCCGTTCGTCATGCTCCCGCGCCCCTTGCAGGAGAGCAACGTCGTCGGCAAGGGTGGCTCGGCCGGCTTCCTCGGAACGGCCTACGATCCGTATCGCCTGTTCCCGGCCGGCGACGATCTCGACATGACCAAGTTGGATAACCTCAATGTGTCGGATCTCGAAATGCGAGCCGACATGTACGGTGATCGACTCGAACGCCGCGCCCGCCTGCGGGATGTCGTCAACGAGCAGATGCCCGAGGTCGACCGCGCCGTGGCCGACTACAATTTGAACTCGTACTACGATCAGGCCCTGTCGCTGATCGCGTCCGGCCGTGCCCGCGATGCGTTCGCGCTCGAGCAGGAATCGACCGAGACCCGCGAACTGTATGGCCGCAACACGTTCGGACAAAGCTGCCTGCTGGCCCGGCGGCTCGTCGAGGCGGGTACCCGCGTCGTCGAAGTCATCTGGCCGAAGGTCGCCAACAGCGACAACCATTCGTGGGACGTGCACACCGATCTGTCGGCCCGCATGCGGAACCAGTCGGCTCCGATGCTCGATCGCGGACTGTCGGGCCTCGTCACCGACCTCGATCAGCGCGGCCTGCTCGATGAAACGCTGGTGATAGCCATCGGCGAATTCGGACGCAGCCCGCAGCGCGGCGTCTCGACCTCTGGTAACGGAAACAGCGACGACGGTCGCGATCACTGGCCGTACTGCTACACCGCGATGATGGCCGGTGCAGGCGTCAAGCGCGGCTACGTCCATGGCCAGAGCGACCAGACCGCGTCGGCTCCGCTCGTAGACCCGGTGCATCCCGGCGAAGTCCTCGCCTCGATCTACCACAGCTTCGGCATCGACCCGCTGACGATCGTCTACAACCACCTCAACCAGCCGAGAGAACTGGTGAAAGCGGAAGCAGTCCCCGGACTGTTTGCGTAAGTCGCCGCGTCTGTCCCAGACGCGGAGGCACGGAAGTGCACCATCATTAACCTCGGCCTGCGTCGCGAGACGCGGGCCGTTTTTGATTAGGCAGGGTGGCGTGTGCGCTCAGCGCAGCAGAAGCACCCGAGTGGCGCG
>JANNSB010000440.1:0-3303 GCA_031402175.1 Planctomycetaceae bacterium | reverse complement strand
TCCGCCGACATCGGCCGCGGCCATTACCCGTCGACGCTGTTCCCGCAGGGGGAAGCGCAGACCGGCTCCTGCACGTCGCGCGGCGTGATCTACACGGCGATGATCGCGGCGGGGCTCGTCGTGCATCAGTTCACTCGCTGGCTCCGCGGGTTCCCGACGGCGGCCGATCAGTCGCTGAACCTGCTCAGCGGTGAACTCTCCGAAGTGTGAGTGATTCCGTTCGGTTGTAATGAGAGCTGTTCATCACGCCCCGTGTACTGCCCGTGGCAGTCGAGTCGGGGCAAGATTCTGTTACCTGTGCCTTCACGCGTGTGGGGGCGGTTGTGTCAATGACATGACCGCCCCTGTCCGGGGCGGTCTCTACCTGAGGAGTCCTCCCCATGATCCAGGAATGACCCGCAGCGACCTGTCAGTTCACTCCATCGTCTTCGGCCTGCTGGCAGCCAGAGTTCGTAGCGCTACTGCCGGCAATCGAACGGCAGGCCCGTTACTTCCTACGCATGTTGCCACGCGGCGAAGCGCGCGATGAAGCTCTGCAGGAAGTCGTCTGCAACGCCTGTGTGGCCTATGCCCGACTGGCCGAACAGGGACGGACCGGTGTCGCCAGTCCCACGAGTCTGGCCCGCTACGGAGCCTCTCGATATCGAATGGGGTGCCGAGTCGGTGGGATCCTTAATATCAACGAAGTCTGCTCGACTTACTGCCAACGTCGGAAGGGAGTCCAGGTTCGATCCCTGACGCGCTGGGATCAGGATGACTGTGCCTGGAAGGAGTTGCTCGTCGAAGATCGCCACGCGACACCGGCCGACCTGGCCGCAAGCCGAATTGATTTCGCGGCATTCATGGCCAGCCTCGGCGCGCGCACGCGCAGGATTGCCGAACTGCTGGCGATCGGTGAAACGACCAGCCGGGTGGCGGAACTCGTGGGCGTGACAGCCGGTCGCATCAGTCAACTTCGGCGGGAACTGCAGGCCGCCTGGGAGGCGTTTCATGAGCCGCGAACTGAATCTGCAGTCGCGTGAGCCTGCAAATGCTCAACTGCTGGAAGGCAACTCGGGATGCGCCACGACGACGTGAACGAAAAGCTCGCTAATCACGAATTGCCGAGTGAGGTACAGCGCGCTCCGTTCTGGGCCGATGCCCGCATGTTGGGCGAAGTCATCCGGGTGCTGACGGCCTCCGCCGACTTGGGCCGCAGCCATTGCCCGTCGACACTGTTCCCGCAGGGGAAGAGCAGATCGGCGCCTGCACTCGCGCGGCGTAATCTACTCGGAGATGATCGCGGCGGGGGCTCGTCGTGCATCAATTCACGCGCTGGTAGCGGGTTCCCGATGGCGGCCGATCAGTCGCTGAACCTGTTGAGCGGCGAGCTCGTCGAGGTGTGAGACGAATTGTGTGTTGTAGTGCGGGGGATCCGGGACGGTCTCCGATCCCCTGCGTTGAGTGGCGTAGAGCAGCTTTCCGTCAACACGGCGTCCTTTCATTCGGTGAAGAACCATCTGCATCAGTGATGACCGGAGCTTTCGCCGTTCGACGCATTGCTCGATCCCGTCTCTCGGCTGGCGGTTCGCCGACATCTCCGCACCGGCGCGGAGGATTTGAACATCGGCCACGAGATCCTCATGACGATCGACGCGTAGCCGCAAGGCAATCTCTTCACACAGCGGCAGCGGGGGTTGCCGCTGAGTTGGGCTTGACCGCAAGGTCGAGGAGGCGTGAAAAAGATGCATTTGCACGCTCGCGGTGCGATAATTCACGAGTACGCCCGTACCAACACTCCAAATCCTTACGCAGGCCCTGAACTCATATGGACTTCAAGAAGCTCAGCAAACTCCCTCTCGCTGAAGGCGGCTCGCCGCTGGACGGAAGCGCCAAGCTCTTCGAGAAGGGCAAGCGCACGCTCTTGCAGTCGAACTCTCGCGAAGAAGCCCTGGCGAAGTTCGAGAACTTGAGATCAGGAACTCATCCGGCTCTGAAATCACCACCATTCGTGCTCGAGTATGTGCTGCCAATACGACTGTTCGATTCCGTAGTTCAATCGGTCGGCGAGAGTCGGTTCGATCAGCAGGCGCTCGGGTATGATCGAATGCTGACCGGACGGATCCGCGGTGACAGAGAAGTTGGATTCTGGGGCGAGCACCGCATTCAATGCGATCTGCTGCTCGCCAAGCCATTCAGGCAGGACGCGTCGAAGCTGGACGCTGTGGCATTGGGCATCAACGAAGACCAGTTGAAGAAGGTCATCAAGACGATCAACAAACGTCTGGAGTTCATCGAGGAACCAAGAAAAGGCTATGCGGGCTGGTTGTCGGCGAATCCCACCTTTGTCGCGGAGCACGATGCACTGCTGCGTCAGTATCGCGAACGGTTCCTGATGGATGGGTTTCCGGTACTGCAGGAGGCCACGGATCTGGCCGCGCCTCGGCAGTATGTACGGGCGCATCCACCCCAGTCGATCGACGAACTGACGTCGCTGGGGTCCTGGCAACTCTCAGAGGACGCTTGGCTCATCGACTATCGGCGATTCTGCGAGCGCTGGCGGTTGAGCCATCTGGCTGGGCCGTATCTTCCTGAGCCCGATGCGCCGCAATTTCCAATAGGCGTCGCACCTAGTGCGGGCACACAGGCGTTCCTGATTCCCGATATCTATCCGATTGGGGGCCAAGGAATGATCGGTGAGGCGATCGAGGATGCACTCCGCGGCGGTACCAAATCCGAACGCGAACATCTGACCGATTGGTTCAACATCGTTAACGCCGCCAGGAACCAGTTCGATCGGTTCGGGCGTCTTCTTCGTCTCCAGCACTATTGGCGGGTCCTTCATCAGCGACATGCGGCCGCGCTGCGGCGGCGAAAAGAGCAACTGTACGCCGTGTTTGCCAAATTCCTCTCCAAAAGCGACGAGTCGATTCGGAAGGATGTTCAGGAGATCGATCGGGCTCTCGGAGTTGACTGGCCAGAGCGCGCAGACCCCTTGTCGGACAGCCCCGGAAGGGGGTAGAGCGCGTTCACGTGCTCTACCTTCGCGCATCGCATGGTACACCCCATCGTAGTGACATCATTGTCCTACGAAAGGGATTTGGACCATGTCGCAAGACGCCACGCAATTACCGGAATTCCTGACCATCCAGGAAGTCGTCGACAAATACCCGCTCAGCGAGTCGACGGTCCGTCGACGCATTGCCAAGGGATCGCTGCCGCATCTCCAGATTGGCGGCAAGCACAAGCTGATCTTGATTCCAGCCTCCGCGTTTTCAACGGACAAATCGAGTTCCACAACACCATCTTCGCAGAAAGTCAACG
>JANNSB010000439.1:0-4597 GCA_031402175.1 Planctomycetaceae bacterium | reverse complement strand
CCTGTTGGTCCTCGATGAACTGGGATACGTGCCGGCCGGCAAGGCAGGGGCGGAACTGTTGTTCGACGTGATTGCCACAGCCTACGAGCGCAACAGCCTGATCGTGACCACCAACCTGCCATTCGAGAACTGGACGGAGGTACTCGGGAGCGAGCGGCTGACGGGGGCGGCCCTGGACCGGCTCACCCACCGCTGTCACATCCTGGAGACCAAGGGCGAGAGCTATCGCCTGCAGGACGCCAAACGCCGCCGACGCCGGAGCGGTTGACCGACCCCGCGTCATTGTTCAGACTTCTACCGCGACACAACGTTCGGAGACCTTTACAAAACCAGCGCCACCAAATTCGACCGCCCCGCGCCGCCATTTTGAACCGCCGTCAACAATCGGCGTCGAGGGAAAGGTGGTCGATGCATTCAATGATGTGGCCGATTTGGATGCCGAGGGTTCAGTCGGGAAAGCGACTTGCGACGCATGACGTCGATTGGCAGACTGTAACCGAATTAGCCGAGCAGAATCCTCCTCTCTCCGCTTCGAGATTTGATGCGTGTTTCCGCGACTTGTGGCGACAGTGTTCAGATCGCGTTTCACACATGGTCGGAACATCTTGACTCGTGGGGCCAAGTGCGGCTGGTGAGTTCGCCTTGTCAATTCTTCCGCCGACAGAGGTGAGATTGTGCTGACAATTGTCGCCGTGTTGGCGTGTTACACGGAGCTGATCGTCGCTCAGGGACATCCCGTCGATGCAGCAGCCGGGCGGATGACGCTAAACGACGGATTGGAAGTCACGCTCTTCGCTGGCGAGCCGGAGGTAAAGCAACCGATTCTCACCACGGTGGATGACCGCGGCCGGTTGTGGACGATTCAGTATCTGCAATATCCGAATCCGGCGGGACTGGTGCGGGTGTCGACCGACCGCTGGTCACGCAGTGCTTACGATCGTACGCCCGAACCGCCGCCGCATGGACCGCGAGGCGAGGATCGCATCACCATTCTGGAAGATGTCGACGGCGATGGGCATGCCGATCGATTCAAGGATTTCGTGGATGGTCTGAACCTGGCCACCGGAGTCGCATTCGGCCAAGGAGGCGTCTTCGTACTGCAAGTGCCCTATCTGCTCTTCTATCCAGATGAAAACCGCGATGATGTGCCCGATCGCGATCCTGACGTGCTACTGTCTGGATTCGGAATGGAGGACGCACAATCGCTCGCGAATCACTTGACGTGGGGGCCGGATGGTTGGCTGTATGGAGTGAACGGCAGCACAACGACCTGCAACATTCGCGGGATCGAATTTCAACAGGGAGTCTGGCGGTATCAGCCCATTGAGGACCGCTTTGAACTCTTCTGCGAAGGGGGCGGCAACACGTTCGGACTGACGTTCGACGAGCGGGGCAATCTGTTCTACAGCACCAACGGCGGGCCGTTCATTCATGCTCTGCAGGGGGCGTACTATCGCAAGAGCTTCGGCAAGCACGGGCCGCTGCATAACCTGCATGTGTATGGTTTCTTCGAGACGGTCCAGGTCGATCAGGTTCCCGGCGGTCCCCCCACGGGTGGCACGATCTATCTCGGCGATACATTTCCCGATTCGCTTCGCGGCGCCTTTATCGCGGGGAACTTTCTCGGTCACACGGCTTCGTGGTGGAACCTGGATTCTGCAGGTTCAACATTCACCGCCCGCCACGGCGGCGTGCTGCTCGACTCGCACGACACCTGGTTCGGGCCCACCGACATGTGCATGGGGCCTGATGGGGCGATGTACCTCAGCGACTTTCATGACGAGCGGACTGCCCATCCTGATCCCGATGCCCAATGGGACCGGTCGAACGGACGCATCTACCGCATAGCCGCGTCGGGAACGGACGCAGTGAGCGGTCTCGACATCGCGGCACTCAGTAGTGATGGACTGGTGGAGCTACTGAGTCATCCCAACCGGTGGTACGCGGACCGTGCCCGGGTCCATCTGGCGGGGCGGCGAGATGCGACTGTCATTCCGCGATTGAGGCAGATGGCTCTGCAACAGGAAGACGAATTACAAGCGTTGCAGGGATTGTGGGCGCTGCACGTCAGCGGCGGACTCGATGATGCAACGGCATCGGTGTTGCTGAAGCATCCCTTTGAATACACGCGGCATTGGGTCGTGCGACTGCTGGGCGACCGAGGACACGTCTCGCCCGAAATCGCCGAACGGCTGATCGAACTGTCGGCGAAAGAAAGCAGCCCTGTCGTTCGCTGTCAACTGGCGGCGACCGCGAAGCGATTGCCAGTGTCGGATGCCATTCCGATTATTGATGCTCTCATCAATACTATTCCCGATGATTCCGATCCAAGAACACTCTGGATGATCTGGTGGGCGATCGAAGCTCACGCCCTCGCAGGCAGGGAAACGCTGTTGGCGTCCTTTGCGAATGTAGCCATTTGGGCAAACTCGACTCAGCGCATGCAGGCAGGCCTCCTCATTCGACGCTGGGCGGCCGAAGGGAGGGAAGAGTTCTACGACGCGGCTGCGTCCCTGATCGCATCCACTCCAGTCACATATCGCGAACAAGCATTCGCTTCCTTGACGGAGGGCCTGTCGGAACGGGCATCACGGCTTGCAGGCGTCGAACAAGGAGGCCTGTTCGAGCAGTTTGCGTTGCCGGGCTCGAACACGAATGATGCTTCGCGGCCGATGGATGGCGTCAGCGCGGCGTTGCTCGATCAGGTTCTCGACTACTGGATTGCACAGCCAGATGACACTGAGCGGTTGCGTCTCGCATTGTTGTGCGAGATCGGCGGGGCGTACAACCATTTGATGGATCTGATTACGCGTCCGGATACGGATTCCCAGTTCCTGGTCGAGTCCCTGGATCTGCTCCACGAGTTCGGACGCGAGAATTGCGTGCCCGCGGTGACCGCGACACTCGACCGCGCGACGGATGACGTAGTCCGCTCTTCCGCGATTCGCGTGCTGGGACGATTCGAGAGTGAAGATATTACATACGACTTGCTGGCGAGTTTCCCGGACTGCTCAGCCGAAGTGCGCCCGCAGGTGATCGACGTCCTCCTGAGTCGGCCACTCTCCGCTCGCTTGCTTTTGGAACGTATCGCGAGTGGCAAGATCGACCACGAAGCCGTCTCCGTGGAGCAACTGCGCATTGTGGCAGCGCATGAAGACGTTGTGCTCAACGAACAGGTCCGCTTGCTGTGGGGCAACGTCTCCGCCGGCACCCCCGAGGAGAAACTGGCCGACATGCGGCGATTCAGCAATGACCTTCGCGCTGGAGTCGGAGACGTCGAGCGAGGCCGGGCGGTCTATCGGCACCGCTGCGGCACATGTCACGTCCTCTTCGACGAAGGAACCCGCATCGGCCCCGATCTCACCACCGCCAACCGAAGCGATCAGGCCGCCTTGCTGGCGAACATGGTCGATCCCGGCGCGGTCGTTCGCCGGGAGTACATAAGTTACACGCTTGCCACAACGGACGGTCGCATTATGACCGGCCTGATCGCAGAGCAGGATGCCGCCAGCATGACGCTGCTGGACGCTAAGAATCAGCGAACCCGCGTGCAGCGCGATGAGATCGAGGAACTGAGCGAATCCGACGTCTCCCTCATGCCCGAACGCATTCTGGAGCAGCTTTCGCCGCAGGAGCTTCGCGATTTGTTCGCGTTTCTGGCACAATCGCCGGCGTCCCCTCCTTAAAGGAGTTGCAATGTCCGCGGGAAAGTCACTGACGCGCCGGCAATGCCTCGCGGGCATGGCATCGACGTCGGCAATGCTCTGTCTGCCGCGGGCCTTCGCCGCTCAACCAGCACCGAAGGCACAAATCGCGATCACGCTCGATCTGGAGATGAGCCGGCACTATCCCGAACGTGGGATGATGGAATGGGACTTTCAGAAGGGGAACCTCGATCAGCCGACGAAAGACTATTCCGTCGCCGCCGGCGAAATCGTCAGGGAACGCGGCGGTGTGATCCACTACTTTTGCGTCGGCCGGGTTCTGGAGCAACCCGATGTCACCTGGCTGCAGGGACTGGCCGAGGCGGGGCACCCGATCGGCAATCACACCTACGATCATGTCTACGTGCTGGCGACGACCGCTGTCGAAACGCAGTTTCGATTCCAGCGGGCGCCCTGGCTCGTCGAGGGGCGCGCCGCGGAAGATGTGATTCACGAGAACATCCGCATCACGACGCTGGCATTGGCCGACCGGTGCGGGATCGAAGTCAACGGCTTTCGCACGCCGGGCGGGTTCTCAACGGGGCTCGATGGCCGCGAAGACATTCAGCAGATGTTGCTCGATCAGGGGTTCAAATGGTGCAGTTCGAAGTACCCCGCGCATCAGGCAGGCGAGCCGATGCAAGCGCCGGGAGACGACGTCTTCGCCGACATCGTCCGGGCACAACAGGAGGCGCAACCATTTGTCTATCCGACGGGCCTGATCGAAGTCCCGATGAGTCCTATCAGCGACGTCAATGCGTTTCGCAGCCACTACTGGCCGCGAGAGGCGTTCTTACACGCCATCCGGCTGGGCGTCGAGTGGGCCATCGACAACGGCGGCGTATTCGACCTGCTGTGCCATCCGTCATGCATGGTCGTCGAGGATCCCGAGT
>JANNSB010000438.1:0-4014 GCA_031402175.1 Planctomycetaceae bacterium | reverse complement strand
CGCCTGCGAAGCGGGCATGGCGCTGTCGTTGTTCCTCGCGCTTTATCACGTCACGAAGTCGCTCGACATCGATCTGTGGTCGGACCTGCGAGAGCCGGACCTGCCATCGCCGATCGACCGGCTCGAAACTCCGATGCAGGAGGAACCACGCCCTGCGCAGCCGCGACTGACTCCCGCCGGTCACGCCCCGATCATCGCCGAAGACGCAATCACAGGCATCAGTTCACCCAGACCACACGAGGAGCAACAGACCCAGGGAGCAGGTCGCGATCAATGATGCGATCACTTTCGCGATCCCCCGGGTGAAACCTTCCATCCAATAATGGCCGAATCGACGCGACAAGCACTTCTCTGGCTGATTCCCCTGGCGCCGCTCGCCGCCGCGCTGCTGACGGCGCTACTGGGGCCAATGCTGCTCCGCGGACGCAGCCACGTCCCGTGCTGCGCCGCGCTGGCGGTCGCATTCGCCTGTTCGCTGACGCTGCTGCTGCAACCCGGCGGCGAGCACGCAGCGGCTGAACTGGTCGCCCCGGGCTATCAATGGATTTCCGTCGGCTCGATCGATGTCCAGATCGATCTGCATGCCGACGCGATGACGATGATCATGCTGTCGATGGTGACGGGCGTCAGTCTGCTCGTGGCCCTCTTCGGCAGCGGCTACATGCACGACGACCCGGGGTATCCGCGGTTCTTCGCCGCCGTATCCCTTTTCGTCTTCTCGATGTGCATGCTGGTGCTGGCCGGGAACTTCCTCATGCTCTTCATGTTCTGGGAAGCCGTCGGTCTGTGCAGCTATCTCTTGATCGGTTTTTGGTTTGAGAAGCCCTCGGCCGCGGCAGCCGCGAAGAAGGCCTTCGTCGTCAACCGCATCGGTGACTTCGGACTGCTGATGGGCATGTTCCTGATCTGGCAGACGTTCGGGTCACTGAACTTTGAAGACGTATTCAACGCCCAGCGATTGGGACTGATCCAGAACCAGTTTCCCGGGCGCATCACGCTTATCTGCCTGCTGCTGTTTTTGGGTGCGGTCGGCAAGTCGGCCCAGTTCCCGTTGATGGTCTGGCTTCCGGACGCGATGGAAGGCCCGACGCCGGTGAGCGCGCTGATCCATGCGGCGACGATGGTCACTGCCGGCGTCTATCTGGTCGCCCGCTGCACGCCGTTGTTTGAACTCGCTCCGATGGCGCAACTCGTCGTGGCCGGCATCGGCGCGGCAACCGCACTGATTGCCGCGATCACGGCTCTCACACAGATGGACCTCAAGCGGGTGCTGGCGTACTCGACGGTCAGCCAGTTGGGATTCATGTTCATGGCGCTGGGAGCCGGTGCCGGCACACATGATTCAGCAACGATTGCAGTCACTGCTGGCATGTTCCACCTGTTCACGCATGCCTTCTTCAAGGCGCTGCTGTTTCTGGCAGCGGGGAGCGTGATGCATTCCATGGGGAACATCATCGACATGCGTCAGTTCAGTGGGTTGCGCAAGGTACTGCCGATCACGCATGCGACGTTCTTCTGCGGAGCGGCCGCCCTCGCGGGGCTGCCGATCTTTGCCGGATTCTGGAGCAAGGACGATATTCTGGCTGTGCTCTCAACGGCGGCCGGACATGAAGAGCATGGTTCATTCTTCAAGATCATCTACGGTCTCGCGTGCGCCACGGCGCTACTGACCGCCTTTTATACATTTCGCGCCTATTTCATGACGTTCTGGGGCGAAGAGAAGTTCCCCGAAGAGGCGGGCCACCACCCGCACGATGCGCCCCCCGTCATGGCCGTGCCGCTCGGCATCCTCGCGATCTGCGCGGTCGGCATCGGCTTCGCGTTGGGCCCGACGCATCTGTTCGCGGGCAAGATGCAACAGGCGATCGGACTCGAGCACGTCGAGTCTCACGGGCTGCATTGGAACATCATGGCGCTCAGCACGGGCATCGCGCTGGCCGGCATCGTGGCGGCATGGTTCTGTTACGTGCAGGCCAAGGCCATTCCCAGAACCGCAGCGACCGGCCTCAAGCCGTTGTATCAACTGTCGCTCAATAAACTCTATCTGGATGAAGTCTTCAGCGCGATCATCGTGATGCCGCTGCACGCTTTGGCGAAACTGGCGACGCTATTCGACGCACTGGTGATCGATCCGCTCGTCGACGGCGTAGGTAGACTGCCGCGACTGGTCAGCGCGGTTCCACGCAGACTGCATAACGGACTGGTTCCGGCGTATGGAATCGTGATGTGGGTGGGCCTTGTCATCGGAGTCCTGGCCATGTTGGGAGTCTTGCAGCGCTGAAACTCGAATCAATGCAGCCCTTCGGGGGCGACCTTCAAACTGAAATCAACTGATGCTGGTCTTGCTTGTACTTTCCCTGGCGATCCCCATCGCAGCGGCCTTGCTGCTGATGCTGTTTCGCAATTCGCTCACCTCACAGTCCGCGCGTTGGATCGGCCTGGGGGGAGCGGTCGCCGCGGTACTCGTGTCGCTGGCGCTGGAGCGGACCTATCAGACGCTCCCCGCGCCGGCGTCTCGCCAGTCGGCGCACGCGCCGGTGCAGCCGCGATTCGAAGTGCGCATTCCGTGGTTCACGGTGCACACGGCCGGTTCCGTGGGCGATCCGGTTCAACTGGAAATGCATCTGGGGCTGGACGGCATCAGCGTGGCCCTCATCATGCTGACGACCGTATTGACGTTCTCGTCCGTGCTGATTTCGTGGAAGTCGATTCAAGACCGCGCGGCGGAGTTCTTCGCGGCACTGATGTTTCTCGAAGCCGGCCTGGTCGGCGTGTTTTGCGCGTTCGACATCATCCTGTTCTATGTCTTCTTCGAGTTCACGCTCATTCCGCTGTTCTTCCTGATCGGCATCTGGGGCGGACCGCAGAAGCGCTACGCCGCGATGAAATTCTTCCTGTACACGCTGTCCGGCAGTTTGATCACACTGCTCGGTCTGGCCGCGCTCGTGCTGCACGCGGCGTCGTCCGGTCTCACCACTCCCTGTTCGATTCCCGATCTCGCCGCCTGGCTGACGGCCAACCCGCTCGACCCCGATCTGCAGGTGCTGCTGTTCCTGTCTCTCTCGGCCGGTTTTCTCATCAAGGTTCCGGTATTTCCGTTCCACACCTGGTTGCCGCTGGCGCACGTCGAGGCACCGACCGCCGGCAGCGTGCTGCTCGCGGGTGTGCTGCTGAAGCTCGGAACCTACGGGTTCCTCAGACTGTGCCTGCCGATGTTTCCCGATGCGTGTCTCGCGGTTGGTGTGCCGATGATCGGCATTCTCTCGATCGTCGGCATCATCTACGGCTCGCTGTGCGCATTGGCGCAGCGGGACATCAAGAAGCTCATCGCCTACAGCAGCGTCGCACACCTGGGCTTCTGCACGCTGGGTTTGTTCGCCTTGAACATCGAGGGCATCACCGGCAGCGTGCTGCAGATGATCAATCACGGCCTGTCGACCGGCGCGCTCTTTCTGCTCGTCGGGATGATCTACGACCGTTATCACACGCGGCAGCTTGACGATCTCGGCGGCCTCGCCAAAAGATTGCCGCTGCTGGCGTGCTGCATGGTGTTCATTTCGATGGCCAGCATCGGACTGCCGGGACTTAATGGTTTCGTCGGCGAAGTGCTGTCACTCGCCGGGATGTTCGCAAGGCATCCGCTCTACTCGGCCCTGGGCGCGACGGGAGTCGTGCTTGGCGCGTGGTATCTGTTGACGATGCTGCAGCTCGGCTTCTTCGGCCCGCTCAAGGAGCCGCATACCCATGATGGGCCGATCACCGACATGTCGCTCCGCGAGTTCGCCGCCGTGGCGCCGCTCGCCGTGCTGTGTTTGTGGATCGGTGTCTATCCCGGTCCGCTCATCGACCTGATCGAGCCGGATGTAAGAGCGGTCGCTGCGATCTACCCCCGCGAGGCGTCTACAGCCGGCACGCCTGTCGAAGAATCGCGGGAAGTCGTTGCGCCCGGCATTAATTCTGATGGATTCATAGAGCGCCCGGTTGTGGAACAGGCCAGCACGACTCCCGTCGCGC
>JANNSB010000437.1:0-3043 GCA_031402175.1 Planctomycetaceae bacterium | reverse complement strand
CCCCTCTGCACGCTGCGCGACAAATCGGGCGACAGCGAAATGGCCGTCCCCCTCACGGTGACGGCCAACTCCGACTGGCTGGCAATCCGTCCACACGGTTACGGAGAGCAGGAAGCCGTCGACGGCTACGGCGAGCCGATCCTCATGGAAGTCTGGGAAGGAGAACTGCGACTGCTGGTCGGCACCGACATCAACGATTCCGACAAGTCGGTGATCAGCCTGGAAGGAGCACGTGAAGATCGCCGCCGAGAGAGCCGACCCGTGGAGGTTACTCCGCCGCCATTACTGCCCGAGCACCGGGAACATCCCTGGCGATCCGTAGTCGTGCAGGTCATGGGATCAGGCAGAGCCGGCGCGCTCGCCCTGCAGCTCATCACCCACTCGCTCTGGTTTCGCTGCACGCCTCTGCCGAAGGATGTGTTCGAGTTTGCAGTCAAGGTGGAACACGCCGACCGGCTCATGGCTGCCGCCATGAGCTGCTCCCGTGCCGGATGATGTCGGCCGTTGCGACTTGTCCGGCGATTCCATCCACATCCTTTCCATTTTTCACAAGGAGTCCTTATGGGCGCCGAACTGCTCGGCTGGCTCGCCAAGGGGCCGTTGAAGTTACGCGTGTCGCGTTCGCACAAAAGGCAGATCGTCCACCAGTTGTCGCAGATCGCGAACTGGTGGCGGAGCATGGGAGACGACGCCGAAACTGACTATGCGGAGCGGGTCAGCGAGAGTCCGATACCGATGGCCCAGTCGCTGATCGATGACGAGTCCAGTTTTCAACGGCTGATCGAGTGGCTCACCGAGACTGAAGGGGACGAATCACGAACACCCAAACAGCTGCTCTCCTCACGGCTGAACGAACTGCTCGACTGGCCGCCCCATCACGGCACCGCTGCCTGGACGCAGGATCCTGACGATCCGAGCCAGGTGATCGTGTTCGCCGGCGAGATGACCGACGGTGACCTGCCGGAAACCTCTGGCTACGTTCAACTGCAGCTGTTGGCCCTCACGGGCGTCGGGGCCCTGGTGGGCATCAAGCTCCTGGCCCCCTGCATCACGCTCACGCTGAGGGATTGATCGCACCACATCAGCGTCAACCCCCGTCAGCGGGGTTTGCGGCACAACCTTCAGGGGTGCCCTGTACGCGTTTTGCAACACAACAATCGACAACAACCAGGGAGTCAACGACATGGGCGCGGATCTCGTCGGCTGGATCGTCAAAGGACCAAAGCAGCTGCGAGTGTTGAAGAAGCATCAGCAGCAGATTGTGCGGCAACTGTTGCAGATAGTGACCTGGTGGCGCAGCCTGGGGGATGACGCGGAGTTGGAGTATGCCCCTCGGGTCAACGAGTGTCCCGTGAAGTTCTCCCCGGCGCTGCTGGCGGACGAGGACGAGTTCTTGCGGCTGATGGGCTGGTTGACGGACGCCGCCCCAGAGAATGCCGCCGACCACTCACAGCGGCAGGGGATCGCGAGCGCGCTCGAACGATTGCTCGACTGGCCTCCTTCGTGCAGAACGACCCATTGGGTGGAGGATCCGGATGATGCCAGCCAGATCATCGTGTTCGCCGGCGAGATGACATGGGGTGATACGCCGGAAACGCCGGGCTACAAGCAGCTGTGTTTTCTGGCACTCACAGGTGTTGGCGCCCTGGTGGGCATCAAGCTCATGGAACCGTGCGTTGCACTGAACCTGACAGATTGACCGCGCCGTCCTGGCGGTTCCGCCTGACTTCTAACCGATTTGGAGCACAACGTGAGCAACACATTTTCCATCCGCCGGGTGCGGGTGCAGACACTGCATTTGGACGGCACGCCCGAAGGGGATCCGACCTACGGCGTCATGGCGGCGGACGACTATGCCCAGGGCTACAACGATGTGTTCCGGTCGCTGGAGGAGCTGAACGCCGCGATCGACGAGACCGGTTGCATCCTCGACGTCGTGGATGATGCAGGAGACCTGTTTGCGGGCGTCGATCGCGAACAGATCGGAACCGGCAACTTCTTTGAGAAGTTTGTTACGTGAGTGCGACCTGAGTTCACCCCTTGCGCTCGGTCCGCGAGCGCAATCTATTGCAGAGGATGTTCCATGCCCAAGTACCGCGTGACTGGCCTGGTGATCCGGGCGACGGGCTGGCAGCACTGGCTGATCGACGCGGCGTCTCCCGAAGAAGCCGTCGCGCAGGTGGCAGCCGGCGACGGCGAGATGGAAGACGAAGATCTGGAAGTCAAAGAGATCACGTTCCCCAGTTCTGACGTGGAACTCATGGAATGAAGTCTCGCCATCCTGGCAGCTCCAGGGGCTACACGCGATTGAATCACACCAGCTACACACGCCACCCCATTGATTGACCAGTTCAACACCATACCAAGAGGAGCCGCATGCCCAGATACCAAGTACATATGGACGAAGTGCGGCAGATTCACCGCTCGTACATCGTCGAAGCCGAGAATACGGGTTCAGCGCGGGAACTGGCCGCAGCGGGAGAGACGATCGCCGAAGTCGATGAGGGTACGTATGTGGTCGTCGAGCGCCACGTCGTCGACATCCCCACGCTGATTCCCCAGCACACTTATGAGATCGAGCAGTATGAACTGCACACGATGAAATACCGCGTCGAGGCCGGCTGCGAGGCTGAGGCCATCCAGAGCCTGCTGGAAGGTGAGGGGGAAGCGGTGGAGGGGACGCTGGAGTACATCGAGGTCGACGAAGACCGCGGCCTGCCGGCGGACGACTATCCTGACCTATGTGACGAATTGCGCTCGCTCGGCATTTCAGTGAAGGGCGGCGTCATCCCATCGGTCCGCAGCATCCAGCAACTCTCGTCTCCGCAGCTGAGCTGATTTCGGTGGTTTTTGCGCAGCGATCCCCTTCCTCAACTGTTCAAACCTGTCGTGGATGATGACGTATCGCGATCACCGCTCGACTGGTTCACGCACCTCGGTGTCTGTCCCGCCTGCCAACTCCCACGCTCCGGTCCGACCGACGGCGATTCCACAACCACTCCACACGAACCATGCCCCGCTACGAAATCGAACAAAACGAACT
>JANNSB010000436.1:0-17808 GCA_031402175.1 Planctomycetaceae bacterium | reverse complement strand
CACAACTTCGGCGACGTCTACAACCAGTTCGGCCTCGGCAGCAACTGAAACGCGGCTGACAACGAACTCTACATCTCACAGCCCGGCGACAAGTTGTCGCCGGGCTGTTTTTGTTTGCGCGCCGCGCAAGTGGTTCCGCTTACTTTGTGCGCGGCTCATGGAGCCAGCGGCAGGCGTCCTTGGCGAAATAGGTGAGGATCATATCGGCGCCGGCGCGTTTGATGCTCGTGAGCACCTCGAGGGCCACGCGCCGTTCATCGATCCAGCCGGCTTGAGCGGCGGCCTTGATCATCGCGTACTCGCCGCTCACGTTGTAGGCGGCCAGCGGGATCTCGGGATAGCGTCGCTTCACTTCGTGCACGATGTCGAGAAAGGCGAGGGCCGGCTTGACCATGAGGATGTCGGCCCCATCGCTGACATCGAGATCGACTTCCCGCATCGCCTCGCGGCCATTGGCGGGGTCCATCTGATAACTGCGCCGGTCGCCGAATTTCGGCGCGCTCTCGGCCGCATCGCGAAACGGACCATAGAAGGCGCTCGCGAATTTGGCGGCATAGCTCATGATCGGAATGTTCGAGTAGCCATTGGCATCGAGGCCAGTGCGCAGCAGCATCACCATGCCGTCCATCATGCCTGAAGGCGCGATCATGTCGGCTCCGGCCTCGCAATGGCTCAGGGCCTCGCGGACGAGGATGTTGAGGGTCTCGTCATTGTCGACATCGGCATCGTGGCCTTCGCCATGAATCACGCCGCAATGTCCGTGGTCGGTGAACTCGCAGAGACAAACGTCGGTGATGACGAGCAAGTCCTTCGTCTGCGATTTGATGGCGCGAAGGGCCTGTTGCACGATGCCGTCGTCGGATGTCGCGTCGCTGCCGACGGCGTCCTTGTGCTCGGGGATGCCGAACAGAATGACGGCCGGAATGCCGAGCCCGACGATCTCTTCGACTTCTCGTCCCAACTGATCGACCGAGAGTTGAAACTGTCCCGGCATGCTGGCGATCGGCAAGCGCTGCCCCGATCCATACCTGACGAACAGCGGCATGATGAAATCGCTGGGCGAAAGCGCGGTTTCGCGCACGAGATCGCGAAACAGCGGGTGCTGTCTGAGCCTGCGAAGTCGGGTGTCTGGGAACATAGAAACCGAGGTGCCTGTGGACGCGATCGACTCTGTTGGTGAGCTGGACTGTTTGCGGGGGATCGACGGGCAGGGAAGCCCGTCCTACGGGGGGTCGGATTGTTTGAAACGATCGGTTTCTTCACGCAGTTCGGCGACCTTGGCCTGCAGGGCGCGCTGACGATCCTTGAGAGACTGCAATGAAGGCAGATGGTGACTGCGAATGGCGGCGAGGTCTCCGAATCCAAGTAACAGCACCCAAAGGGAGAGGAGCAGTACAAACGTAATGTAGCACGCCCATTCCATCGGGCGCGATTGCCAGATGATTTCAGTATCACCCAAGGGAATCAGGATGCCAATCAGACCGACAAGCACGGCCATCTGCAGTCGCCGGCGAAACTGCCGGGAGTAGAAGTCCCGTTCGCGGGGATTTATATCGGGATCGATTTTCTGCCGCTGCCAGGCCCCAGTCACCCCCCAGACCCACAGCAGCGACAGCCCGACGAGAAACACCCCCACGACAACACCGGGAATCCATTGCTGGTCGGCCAGAAGCATCATGGAAGCTGATCGATTGCGGCCAGGTTCGGTGGGAACGGAGTCGTCTGAGGGAAACTAGAAGCCGATCTTGATCTGCTCCAGAACCGCACCATTGGCACCTGCGGCGCCTTCGCGTAGCGGGTCGAGCAGTTCCTGAAAGCGCGGATCGTCGCGCAGGGCGTCGAGATCAGGATCCTTGTTGAGCAATTCGATATTGGCTCCGCCCAACTCGAAACTGCGGGACAATTCATCGATGGCCCGCTCGGCGAGCCGCTCGCGCAGCTCGGTGTCCCGCACGTCCTCGGGGAGTGCATCGATCGCTTTCGCCCCTCGTCCGCAAACGCAGGCCACATTGTAGGTATAGGTGTAATCCTCGCGGAACAGGTCGCCGTGTTCGTCGACCATCTCCAGCGCTGCCTCGATTTCGTTGCGCGACGCCAGTACGCTGGCCATTCCGGTGATCGCGTAGCCATCGAATGGGTCGAGTTCGAGCGCCTTGAGAAAATCCTGTTCGGCCTCGGCGTCTTGCTCCAGATGCAACCGGGCTCCGCCGCGGGAGGAGTAAGCGCTGGCGTACTTGTCGTCGATTTCGAGCGCGATGTCGTAGACCTGAATGGCCTCTGCCCACTTTTCTTCAGTGAGATACTGCTGCGCCTGCTGCACGATCTGTCCCGCGGGAGATCGCATGCGGTATTCGTTGAGCAGCGTGAGGGCGTATCGTTTGCGTTCGTCGTCGTCAGAGTTACGGGCCTCGATCAGTATCTGTTCGATCTCGGAGCCGCCGCTATAGACGAGTTGCTGGCAGATCATGTACCACTCGGCCGCGTTTTCCGTCTCGCGAATGGCCTCGAGCATCAAGTCGATCGATTCGTCGCTCCCTTCCACGCGCAGTGCATTGACGGCCGAACGAATGAGGTTGCCATTGTTCGACTCCAGGCATTCGCGCGCCAGTTCGCCGAGCCGGGCGTGTTCCATCTGCGTCAGCCATTGTAGGATGTTCGCCTGCTCGTCTTCGTTGAGCTTGTCGAACACCGACAGGACTTCGTTGATGGTCTCGTCGTCGGCGATGCGCACGAGCAGGACGGCCGTCTCGTTTCGACCCCGGGTGCTGCTGCGGAATCTGTCCAGCATGGCGTCGACCAGACGCGGATCGGAATACTGGTTGAGCGCATTCTGAACCACGTCGGTCAAGCCGTCTTCGCGCAATACGCGAATCGTTTCCGTCACCACGACCTCTTGCGCCGCGGGGTCGGGGTAAGCCAGGAGCTGCCGCAGGGCTTCGGCGCGAATGGTCTCATCGTCAGAGGCGAGTGCCTCGGTCAACAGTTGCAGCCGGTCGGGATGCCCCAATCGCGCCAAGGCGCGGATAGCCGTCAGCCGGACGACGCTGTCGGAATCCGTCGCGGCCGCGGAGATGTACGAGTTCCATTCGGTTCGCGGATAACGTGCGAGGATCTCGATCATGGTTTGACGCGCGATCGACCAGTCGGCTTTAAGGATGTCGCTGAGCGCATCGTGGGCCAGCGGAAACCGTGAGCGCGCCAGCCCCTCGATCGCCGCTTGTCGTTGAGCGTCGGAACCATCTTGAGCCAGCGTCGACAGGGCTTCGATTGCGGATGCCTCCGGAAATTCACCGAGTGCCATGATCGCCGCCAGACGCAATTGTTCGGACTCCGCTTGCGCCAGTTCCATCACCAGCGGCAGCGCCGAAGGGGGCAGCAGATGTGCCCCGTGGACCAGCATGGCGGTTCGGCTCAACGGGTGTCCTTCGGCGATTTCCTGTATCAGGGATTCCGATGTCATGCCCACCGCCACGGAACGCAGTGCATCGATGACGGCCGAATCTTCGTCGGAATAGCTCGGCGTCCCCTGGTCGATGCCGTTGATCGTGCGACTGTAATTGGCGATGCCGTTCTCGTTCGGGATGCGGACGAGATTCAGTTCCTTCGTGTCTCCCGGCAGCGTGGGCAGGATCGCGTTGCTCGAATGCCAGCCGAAACCGGCGGGCATGCGCGATGTCACGAGCCACTGCGCGATTTCATCGCTGACAGGTTCGGCGCCTTCCGGCCAGCAGATGACGAAGCGTGAAATGTTCTGATTCAGCGCGTCGCTGACGGCATTGACCAGGTCGGTCGCATTGATGGAATTCAGTTCGCCGTCGATACGCAACAAGCACACGCAGCCTTCGGGACCGAGTCGCTCCTGCGAGAGTTCGAGAATGCGGGAATGGAAGCCGGTGATGTCCGCGGAGATGGTTGTTCCCGCCACCGGCATGCGCAGGATCAATTGAGGAGTGCGAATGCTTCCGGGCATGTCGGTAAACATCAGCCAGACCGCGCAGGTTTGATTCGCTCTGATTTCGATCGTTTCGGGCGTTCGCTGTTGGCCGAGTTGAACATATGCATCGCCTGTGCGAATCGCAATTTGCGATAACTGTTCGGGATTGTCGCTGAGATGCAGTATGTCCCCGTCGGCATCGAGTTCGATTTCGGCTGACGGAATAGCAACGTCCTCATCGGAGAGATTGGTCATCACCAAGCGGGTCGCGAAATAGCGTACGCCTCCAGGTCCATAGGGGTTGGTCGTGCCGAAGTACGATTCATCGAAAAAGATCGCCAGCGGTCCCTCGGTGACGATGGCTTGGCTTTGCTCTTCTTCGGTCAGCTCTTCGGGTTCGGGTTCCGGATTGTCGTGATCAGAAAATCCGCGGCGAATCCAGTCGAAAATGTTGTCGACCTGTGCCTGAGCGCCATTGGGGGGCGTCAGGAGCAGGGCGCCCAATAAGATCACGCCGCAGCGCAGTCCGCGGGCAGTCGTCCCATTCCTCTTGCCAATGTTCATGTTGATGTTCATCGATCGCATTCCATCAACCGCGCCGGGCGTCCAATAACTAGAGACAGGTGGCAGGAAGCTATCGTCGCAACCTCAACCGCGAGTTGCAATGCGCACCTAGGGAATCATAGCCCGACAATCGCGAATCCGGGCCAAAATTCTGGACTGGCGCGCGGGATCCGCCCGGCCGCTATTTTGAGAATCAGGCAACGCCGTGAGCGACACTTAGTGACCCAGACGAAGCAGCTCTTCGATCCAGGCCAATCGATTGCGTTCGACCGTCAGATCGACGTTCGACCCCTCGATGAATCCCTGGGCCAGCCCGGATGACTCCGAAGGCTCATGGGAAATGCCGAGCGGGTCGGTCACGCCGTACAGCCGGTCCCCGATCGGCTGCAGTGATCGTGGCGAGTGGACCTCGACGAGTTCAATTCTTCCGATGTGCGAAAATTCCGTGTCCTCGGCCCGTCGAGTGTGGACGTTGCCATCCGTTTCGATGCGGATTCGTGCCACGTTTTCGGGGAGCACCACTTCAGGATCGAGGGTCCAGGAACGCCCATTCGCCACAATCGACAGGCGATGTTGTTCGTCCACCCGAAAGTGGCCGTAGCGCGTCAGGGCGAGTTCGCCTGCATGCTGCAGTTTGAAGAACAGATTCGGTTGGAGTCTGATCGCGACATCCCACTGCTCACCGGTCTCGACGAGCGGACCTTCTGCAATGCTCAGCGTCATTCGTTCCAGCCGAATGCCGTAGCCGTCGGCTGCATCGTCAGCAGCCGGCGGAAAGACCTGATTGGAGACGATCGGCACGAGGCTGCGATAGCCCGGCGTCTCGGCGTTCGCGATGTTGTGCAGCGTGATGCCGCGGAACTGCGTCAGCACTTCGTGTTCACCAGATGCGGAAGCCTGGCCGATGTTCGCGAATGGATCCTCTTCCGTCGTCGTCGGCGGTTCGATGTTGAGATCGGCCGCCCCATCGCTTGGTCCACTCAAACTCGACTCGACACCGAGGGGCAATGCTCCGCCGTTCAATTGCCACATGCGCAGGATGCCGAGGGCGTCGTCTTCCGACAGGCCATTCAGCACATCGAGCCAGACATCCAGTTCCTGTTCGGAGAGATTCGGGGCCTCGCGTTCGATGGCCGTCCGCAGATCGAATCCGACATCCGTTCCAATCGGTGACGCATCGGGCGGAGGCAGAAACGACGGCGGGGCGTGCTCATCAGGCGGAGAAACGTCGATGGGGCCTGTCCCTTCGCCCGTGTGAACCTGGGAATCAGCCACAGACGAGTAGTAGACCTCGCCCGGCAGGCGAGGCGAGTGGATGGGATTCCACAAGTCGATTTCCGGCAGCAGCGGATTGAAGTCGTCGGGAAAAGAAGCCGTCTTGTGGTCGGGAGGGGCGGCCTGCGTCGAGGAAACATGGCTCCAAAGCGTGAGATGTCCCAGGACGAATCCAGTCGTCGCGCCGACCACGATCCCCGTAATAAGTGTCGCCTTCCCCGCGGACATGTGCCCTCCCTGGCCAAAACTCGACAAAGTTGCAGGTGGAACGGTAGCCTAACCGGTCAGGACGGGGCAAGATCGAACAGCGGGCGAGTCTTGTCGGACAAGATCGACCGGTTTCGCTGGTTTTTGCATGAATCATGCTCACGAACCCGGATCACATAACAATCGCCGAAATGGAGCGCGGGCTGAACGACATTCGCCGGTCGCCCGTTGATGCAGGTGTCATTCATCTGCTCGTCCGCAGGCCGCGAACTGATGACCGCGAGACGCTGACACGCGCCCGTCTCGATACCGAACTCGGCCTCGTCGGTGACAATTGGCACGCCTCGGAAGCGGATCCGCAGCGGGACATGCAGTTGACCCTGATGAACCAGCGCGTGATCGCCTTGCTCGCTCAGGACGAATCACGCTGGCCGCTGGCGGGGGACCAGATCTACCTTGATCTGGATCTGAGCGTCGAAAACCTGCCGATCGGTTCCCAACTCGCGATCGGAGACGCCATCGTCGAAATCAGTCCCCTGCCCCATTTGGGCTGCAGAAAGTTCGCGGATCGTTATGGAGCCGACGCCGTTCTGTTCGTGAATTCCGAGACTGGGAAGCAGTTGCGCTTGCGCGGCGTCAATGCTCGTGTGGTTCGGTCGGGAGATGTCCAGGTCGGGGATGTCGCACGCCAGCTTCCCACGGCTTGAAAACCCGTGCAGTCAAGCGAGTTGACTCTTCATGAGCGTTTGATCGTCGGCGACTCATGCAACAGATGCACAAGCTGATCGAATTCGATCGGCTTGACGAGGTGCTCATCGAAACCGGCCTCTTTGGTGCGCTGCCGGTCCCGTTCACTCCCCCAGCCGGTGAGGGCGATGATCCGTGCCCGACGTCCTTCGGCTCGCGAGCGCAGTTCTCGCGCCACCTGGTATCCGTCCATGCCGGGCATGCCGATATCAAGCAGCACGATTTGCGGAGCGCGTTCATCGAATCTTGCCAGCCCCGTGGGCCCGTCGTGAGCCACACAGGTTTCGTAGCCTTCGAATGACAGCAAAGCGGCCAGCGTGTCGGCTGCATCGACATTGTCGTCGACGATCAGAATCTCGGTGCTGATCAGCGGAATTGAGATCTGAGTGTCCGACGAGCAACAAATGGTTTCCTCCGTCTTGGCCGCTGGCGGGTCGACGTGCGGCAGATTGATCGTGAATCGGCTCCCCAAGCCCGGACCTTCGCTGTACACGGCCGCGGACCCGCCGTGAAGCTGCGTGAGCTGGCGCACGATCGTCAGTCCGAGGCCCAACCCTCCGTGATCGCGGGTCTGCGAAGGATTCACCTGCGAGAACGACTCGAAAATCTGGCATTGCGCCTCGCGAGGAATCCCGATGCCGTTGTCCTGCACATGCAGGCTGAGGCCGCCGGCGTTGGTCTCGACGAGAATGCGAATCTTTCCCCGGCGCGGCGTGTACTTGGCGGCGTTCGTCAACAGGTTCGATACGACCTGAGCCAGGCGCAAACGGTCGGCATGCACGTAGATGGGAACCTTGGGCTTCACGAACTGCACCAGATGTTCATTGTGCTCCAGAATCGGATGGCAGGTCTCAAGCGCTGAATCGACAACTTCACGCAGGTCGACGGTCTCTTTGTGCAAGCGCATTTGCCCCTGCAGGAAACGCGAGACATCCAGCAGATCATCGACGATGCGAGTCAGTTGATCGAGTTGCCGGCTCATCGTGCGCCGGATCTGCAATTGCCGTTCAGGATCAACCGGGCCGCGATCAAGCACTTCGAGGCCGGTGCGAATGGGAGCCAGTGGATTGCGCAGCTCGTGCGCCAGCAGCGCGAGGAACTCGTCCTTGCGTCGATCGGACGCCCGGAGTTGCGCGGTCAATTCCTCGTTCGCCTTAGCCGTCTGCTCGACGGCCTTGTGTTCGGAGGCCACTCGATGAAACAGCCAGATTGCGATCCCGCTGCCGCAAGAGTAGATCAGCAAAGCGACGCGGTGCTCAATCCCTTCCAGATACAGAGTGTCATGCGGGGGAATGATCCAATGTGCTGCCGAGAACACACCCAGAATCAGTGCCACGATTGCGGGAGCGCTGCCGCTGAGCCAGGCCGTCACCACTACCGAAACGAAATAGAGCGCAAATGGAACATGTCCTTCCAGAAATGGTTCCAACTGCAAGCGGCCCCAAGTTGCCGCCATGGTGCCGAGCACTGCGATGACATAACCGCGTGCCGAATCAGCAAATGGGCCTCGCATGGTTCTTCCTTGGATGAGGCAGACTGGTAATCCCGTTACCGGTTTGAACATTAGCAACTGCGCATCGGCATTGCCAGATTTCCAATGCCGAGATTTCGCATGGCCGCTCAGTCCGCAACCCATCAACGAAGGATCACATTGACGCAGCCCACTCCATAGTTGAAACTGACACATGATCGAGGAATCAACGACGACCAACCTGTGGTGCCATGCATCGCCTCTCTATCTCAGTTCAACGACATGCCGCCAAAATGGCGGGGCGGGCTTCGCGCCGCGGGGCGGCGACCCTCGATTACATCCTGGTATTGGGGGTGGTGCTGCCGCTGCTGGCGATCGTTATCCCTCAGGGGCGACGGATGATGCAACTTGTGTTCGAAATGACCTGCGCCCTGGTTTCCTGGCCGTTTATGTGACCCATTTGCGACGGTTGGGTGTTGACGATACCCGGGCTGTTCCGTTTACAATTGATTGAGACGTTGGCCACTCGGGCGGATTGCCGCCTGTGCTCGCATTGAGGACTGTTATGGCTCCCAAAGGTTCATTCCGCCGTTTGCTTGGCAAAATTCACCGCAACGAACGCGGGTCCGTCAGCCTCGAAACGATTCTCATCGTGGGGGCGATCGCCATTCCGATCTTGATCTTCCTCCTGAAGTTCGGCTGGCCGCGGATTCGTGACTACTTCAATCAGGGTATGGACAACCTCGAGGAAGAGAGCGACAACGTCATCAACAACTCCTGAAGTCAGGCCGACGGGCCATGTTCTGGACCACTGTGGCGATGATCCCCTTTCTGGCGGTCGCCACCTGGACCGACATCCGCCGGCAGATGATCTACAACTGGACCATGTATCCCGCCATCCTCGTGGGGATCGCGGCGAATGCAGTGTTGAGGGAGGACGGCCTGCAGGACAGTCTGGTGGGCTTGGCAGTGTGCGGTTTGATGGCTGTCGCCTGCTTCGTCTTCTTGCCTGATCTCGGTGGAGGTGATGTCAAGCTCGTGGCCGCATTGGGTGCGGGACTCGGGTTTCGTGATGGGTTCGAAGCCACGTTGTGGACGTTCGTCATCGGCATGACAATGGCCGTGGCGATCCTCATCTGGCAGCAGGGGGCTTGGAACCTGTTGAAGAAGATGTTCCGCCGCGCAAGTCATGTCGTGCGCGGCGGGCGCGGTGTGCCTGTAAAGGAGGAGGATCAACAGATGCTCAAGCAGCCGTTGTTCCTGGCCCCGTCGGCGTTGATTGCGTTGTTCATTGTGCGGTGGAGTGAACTGCTCGCGGGACCGTGAGATGAAATGAGAGGAGTCCAGGCTTTAGTCTGCAGCGGACAGCCTAAAGGCTGGACTCCGAGTCCCTGATCCCTGACCTCTTCCAATGCTGCGTGCGATCTTCATCTCCTGGATTCCCTCGCTGATCGCGCTGGGGATCTCGTTCGCACTGCTGGTGCTTCTCATTCGCGCCAGCAAGGGGAAGTTCGATCTGTCGCGCATCGGCCGGATACACGCCTGCCAGCGTGGCGGCGTGCAGTCGCTGGCGTTCGTGATCACGTTTCCGCTGTTCTTGGCGATCCTGATGTTCATCGTGCAGGTCAGCCAACTCATGATCGCCCTCGTCGTCGTCAACTACGCGGCCTATGCGTCTGCCCGATCGGCGAGCGTCTGGGGGCCGGCTTTCATTGACGACTTCTATGCCAGGATGGGAGATGACGACGACGGCCAGAACGAGTTTCCTCCCGGCATCTCGCCTGGCAGTTCCCTCGTGCTCGACATGTCGAGCGTCGACAACATCGGCTCCTACAAGCTCGAGCGCATTTGGCGGGCGGCCGTGCTGGCCTGCCTGCCGATCGCACCATCCCGCGACGCCTTAAATGGTCAATCCAGCGGCGTCCTCGGTGGCACCGACCTCGATGAAGGCTTGCAGCGGTTCTATCCATCCTTCGATCAGAGTTCGCAGACCAACTCGCGGATTGCGACTAGGCTCAACAAAAAAGCCGCTTACTCGATGGTGGCGACATCGGTACGGCTCAGTTTCGAGGACCGCAACTCCGAGCCAAGGGAAGGGACCGTAACGTACAACCCGATCGGGCACGCCATCATCGAATACTACCCCTCCGAAGTCGGCTGGCAGGATCCAATCACTGTCACGGTAACGCATCACTTCGCCCTGCTGCCAGGCCCAGGCCGCATGCTTGACCGATTGCTGGTGCGACAGGACGGCGCGCCCGACCGCGTCAGCGAAACAATCGATTCACAGGGAAATGGCATCTACACAACGCCTCTCACCGCATCGGCGACAATGACGGCCGAGGGATTGATGTCGGTTCGCCCGTATGTCCACGATCCATGATTGAGTGATTCACCGGCGCATGACCATGGCACGCATCTTTGAACTTCATCGCAACGAACGCGGGACGATCAGCATCCTGACGACGTTCGCGATGTTCATGTTCACGATGCTGCTCTTACTCATCATGAACGTCGCCCTGCAGGTGGACGACAAAGTGAAGATGCAGAACGCCGTCGACGCCGCCACCTATTCCGGCGGCGTCGTGATCGCCCGCGGCATGAACGCCATCGCGTTCGCCAACCATCTGGAAGCCGACGTCTTCGCGGTGACGGCGTTCCTCCGCGAGGCACGGGATCAGAACGCCGCCAGCATCGTACCTCAAGTCTTGCAGGCCTGGGTCGAGGCGGCAGCTTTGTTCGGGCCGGCGCAGTTCCCCAAGTTCATTCCGCTCACCAGCGCCATTCCTCCCAAGGCCGCGATGGAGCAGGAACTCGTCACCGCCTGGAGTGAAATGGCCGCATCAGCCGCCGAGTTTGCGTTGCCGGTCTTCGAGTACATCCTCGGGACGCCCGAAAACGAGATGTCGCCGGCGTATGACCATCTGATTCCCAACTTCCAACGGTCGGTTGTGTCGACGATCCCTCAACTGTCGGCCGAGGTGACGATGGAAGTGGCCCTGCGGCACGGCTTGACCGCCGAGGAGCAGCGCAATCTCTCGCAGCAGTTGCGAAACAATCCACAGGCCGCGGCTGGCGACCGTGGTCCACAATACGGCGTGTTGTGGCGAACGAGCCTGTACCCGGTCGGCGGGACCGATGAGGACGATCCGATGACCCGCACGCTGCCCGTCGTCGACCCCGATCCTTCCGGAAACGATTACTATGCGGTTCCCGACGGGCCGAGCTATTTGGCGAGAGCGCAGAGCCGGCGCAATCAACTGGCGCACGACTATCTCAATCAGTGGATCAATGATCGTGACCTGCGTCGCGGGCTCGGGTTCTTCGGTGATGAAGCCAAGATGTCCCAGTTTCAGGAACTCTTCCGCATCGCGGCCTGCGGGCAGCTCAACGATCTGCTGAACGTCGAGTATCCGACGACCAATGTCCCCTTTATGCTGCGCAGCGACATCGAGCAGGCAGCCACTCAGTCGGAGATCAATCGCATTCTCGAGGAAGACTACACATTCGTCGGCGTGGCGTATCGCAAGCATGTGAATGAAATGGCCCCGCGGATGTTCGTCAATCCCAGTGACGAAACGGCCGATGCGCTGACGTTCTCACAGATTGCGCTCTTCATCCCGCGCTCGCGCTTCCTGTTCTACAACGGCTCGTGGGTCTATTACACGTACTACTTCGACCAGGATACCGGCATGTGGATTCCCGTCCCGCACGCGTACACCGACGACTGGGTCAACGAGTGGTCGCTGTTCAACCAGAACTGGATGGTTAAGCTCGTCCCCGCCACGGCTGCCTCGGTGCCGGCGATCCTCGAAACGCAACCCGGCGGCATGGTCGATACGCGCCTGCCGAACCTGGGGAACCCGGCAATCCAGGAGATCAATGCGATCAGCACGCATTGACGGTCGGTTTGCCGAAGTCTTACGGTATGCGCTCTTTCGCGTTCACGGCAGTTTCTTGCACTCCATTCAGTGTGCGCACTGCAGTACAGCATTTCTCGACTCACAACAGGTGTCCGCATGCTCAATGAATTCAAGAAATTCATCTTCAAGGGGAACGTGATCGACCTGTCGACCGGCGTGATCATCGGGGCCGCGTTCGCCACGATCGTCAAGGCGTTTTCCGACGGAGTCGTGCTGCCAATCTTGAATCTGTTCGGCGGCAACCCCGATGTGAACCTCGGATTCTCGATCAAGGGCGTCTATTTCGACTTGGGAGTGGTCATCTCGGCAATCATCAGCTTTCTGATCACCGCGGCGGTCGTGTTTTTCGTGATCATCAAGCCAGTCAACCGGCTTTCGGATCTGCTCAAGAAAGAAGAAGCCAAAGCTCCACCGGCTCCGCCCGCCGATGTGCTGTTGCTGACCGAAATCCGCGATCTGCTGAAGGCTCAAGGCGAGAAGCCCGCGGCGACGGCGTGAGCCATGCGGTTGCTAACACCTGCGTTTGCCGCGCGGTAGAATTGGCTTTTCCAATTCGTTCAGGCACCACTTGCGCTACGGAGAGCCATGCTCGCCACTCGGCCATTCGCTCATCTGCACTGTCACACGCATTACTCGCTGCTGGACGGCGCCAGCAAGATTCCCGAGCTCATCAAAAAGGTCAAAGAGCTGGGAATGAATTCGTGCGCCATCACCGATCACGGCAACCTCTACGGCGCGCTCGAGTTCTATCAGACCTGCAAGAAGGAAGGGGTCAACCCCATCCTCGGCTACGAAGCCTACGTCGCGCCGGGACATCGCAGTGACCGCAGCAGTTCGCGGATGAAGGATGCGGTGTTCCATCTCACGCTGCTGGCGATGAACCGCACCGGGTTTCAGAACCTGGTGAAGATGGCCTCGAAGGCGTTTCTCGAAGGCTTCTACTACAAGCCCCGCATCGACAAGGAACTGATCGAGCAGCATCACGAAGGCATTATCTGCCTGTCGGGCTGCGCTTCGAGCGAACTGTCTCGCCTGTTGCTGGCCGAGGACTTCGAACGATCCGAGGAACTCGTCCGCTGGTACGTCGACAAGTTCGGCGATCGCTTCTACATGGAGATTCAGGACGGCGGCGTCGAGATCCAGCAGTCGTGTGCCGAGGCGACGATCACGCTGGCCAACCGCATGGGGTTGCCGCTGGTGGCAACGAACGACGCCCACTATCTGTGTCAGACGGATGCCAAGATGCACGATGTGCTCTTGTGCGTGAACACCAAGTCGCATGTCACGGATCAGAACCGCATGCGGATCGGCACCGATCAACTCTTCATTCGCTCGCCCGAGCAGATGTATGCCGCGTTTCCCAATGCGGCTGATGCCGTCTCGCGTTCGCAGGAGATTGCCGACCGGGTCGATATCGAGCTCGATCTCAAGACGCGGCACTTTCCGGTCTTCACCCCGCCGCCGGATAAAACCGACGTGCAGCACTTGCGAGAAGTCGCGGAAGACGGATTTCTCTGGAGATATGGCGAGAACCCCGATGCTGTCTACCGCGATCGGCTAGAATACGAACTCGGCGTGATCGAACGCATGGGGTTCTCGAGTTACTTTCTCATCGTCTGGGACTTCGCCCGGTTCGCGCGCACGCACAACATTCCCTGCACGGCCCGCGGCTCGGCCTGCGGGGCAATCGTGTCGTACGTGCTCGGCATCTCGGATGTCTGCCCTATTCAGTACGACTTGCTGTTCGAGCGGTTCCTCGATCCTAACCGGACCGAAGCGCCCGATATCGACATGGACTTCTGCCGTGACCGCCGGGAAATGGTCATCAACTATGTGAAGGAAAAATACGGCCACGACAGCGTGGCACAGATCGGCACCTTCGGTACGTTGAAGGCGAAAGCGGCTGTGCGAGACGTGGCTCGCGCGATGGGACTGCCTCAGAAGCGAATCGACGAGATCGCCAAGATGGTCCCCGACACGCTGAACATCAAACTCATCGAAGCTCTGGAAGAAAGCGCCGACCTCAAGCAGGCGTACAACACCGACTCGCAAGCGAAGGAAGTGATCGACTTCGCGATGGAGCTCGAGGGACTCGCGAAAAGCGCGAGCACGCACGCGGCCGGCGTCGTGATCGGCGACCGGCCCCTCATCGAGTACGTGCCGCTGCAGAAACTGTCGGGTCGCGATGATCTGCTCACGCAATGGACCGATGTCGAGAAGGCCGGCCTGCTCAAGATGGACTTTCTCGGTCTGAGGAACCTCACGATCCTCGACATGGCCGTGGCCAATGTCAAACAGCATCGCGGCATCGACATCGTTCCGAGCAAGCTCCCGCTGGACGACAAAGAAACCTTCGCCCTGCTGCAGCGTGGCGAGACGAAGGGCATCTTCCAGTTGGAATCGGGCGGCATGCGAGATTTGCTCACGAAGATGAAGCCCGACCAGTTCGCCGACATCATCGCGACATCGGCCCTGTACCGTCCCGGCCCGCTCGAAGGCGGGATGGTGATGACCTACGTCGACTGCAAGCACGGCCGGCAGCCCGTGCCCAAGGTGCACCCGATCATCGACGATGTCCTGCAGGAGACCTACGGCGTGATGGTCTATCAGGAACAGGTGATGCGCATCCTCAATCGCCTGGGGGGCATCGAGTTGGCTGATGCTTACAAGTGCATCAAGGCCATCTCGAAGAAGCAGCACGACACGATGGCGAAGTATCGGGACGACTTCGTCGCCGGCTCGCAGAAGAACGACATGTCGGCCGAGAAGGCCGCCGGGATCTTTCAGCTCATCGAGCACTTTGCCGGTTACGGCTTCAACAAGTCGCACAGCACGGCGTATGGGGCGATCGCCTATCAGACGGCGTATCTCAAGGCACACTACCCTTACGAGTTCATGGCCGCTCTGCTCTCGTGCGGCATGGAGTCGACCGACCGCATCGCCGAGCACACCGAAGACTGCCGGCGGATGGGGATCGAGATTCTGGCTCCCGATGTGAACACGAGTGTTGTGTTGTTTGGGGTGGTGATGGAGCAGGAGTCACAGGCCAGTATCCCGGATGCTCAAAGCATCCGGGATGCTTCCGATCGTGGGGCGCGCGGCATCTCCTTCGGACTCGGCGCCATCAAGGGCGTCGGTGAAGCGGCGATGCGGGCCATCGTCGACGAGCGGGAGGCGAACGGCAAGTTCCTCAACATCTTCGATCTTTGCGAACGGGTCGATCCGAAGCAGTTGCAGAAGGGTGTGCTGGAAACGCTGATTAAAGCCGGGGCACTCGACAGCTTCGGGCCCAATCGCGCTCAGTACATGCTGGTGGTCGACCGGGCGATACAGTCGGCTGCCAATCATTATCGCGACAAGGCTCGCGGTCAGAAGTCGCTGTTTGGAGTCGTGGACGACGCTGCTGATGCGCCCGGCGAGGTCGATGCCTCGCTGCCTCATGCCGACGACTGGACTCACTCGCAAAAACTCGCGTTCGAGAAGGAAACGCTCGGCTTCTACCTCACATCGCATCCGCTGACGGAATTCTCCGACCAGTTGGAGGCGTTCTCGCAACACACCATCAGCGAGTTGCGCGACCTCGGTGACTCGAGCGAGATTTTGCTCGGCGGCATGGTGTCGTCGCTCAAGAGGGCCACGACGAAGAAGCCCTCGCGCAACGGCAACAGTCTGTATCTCAACTTCGATCTGGAGGACGCGTCGGGAGCCGTGCGGTGCATTCTGTGGCCCGATGATTACGCCCGCGAGAAGGACAAGATCCAGCCCGAAGCGGTGGTGATCGTCAAGGGCCGCATCGATACGTCACGGCGGGAGCCGAATATCATTTGCAACAAGGTCTTCACGCTGGCCGAGGCGGAGAAGGAATTTACGAAGAGCGTGAATATCAAGCTCGTTCGCGGCTATCACACCGACGACGACATGCGCCGCGTGCGGACCGTGCTCAGCCGGTACCCCGGCAAGACGCCGGTGATTCTGGTGATCGACACCTGGCCCGAAGCGCCGAAGGTCAAAGAGCAACCGCTCCCCGGCCTCAACGGCCCGCCGGTGTCGCCCATCTCGCTTCCCGATCAAGTCGCGGTCGCGAACGGTGATTCCACGAACGGCAACGGCCACCGCCTGCGGGCCTTCGTGCAGACGCCGATCCAGGTAACCGTCAACGCCGACCTCAAGCGCTCGCTGAACGAAGTCCTCGGGTCCGGGAATCTGAAGTTTCAGGCATGAATGGGAAGTTGGTCGTTGGAAATCAGAGCCGCGCACGTTAGTAAGCGGCCCCGGCGACGATGATTCATTGACACTTCTCATTTCGCAAGGGATCCTTAATCGAACGAGAGGATTTCTTGTAGTCGAAACGACCTGTTCCAATCGAGGGCCGATTTTTGTCCCTGATCAAGATCAAGTGCCCGCATTGCTCAGGGCTTCTTGGGGTTCAACCCAAGAACATCGGTCGAAGCACCACCTGTCCTAAGTGCAGTGAACCATTTGTGCCAAGCTTTCGTCAAGTTGCAGTCATTGATGGTTCATTGAAAGCGGCATCCGATGGAAACGTCCTGAACGACGTCGACCATCACTTGGTCGCCTCGGTTACACCTCCATCCTCTTCGCGACCTGACAAGATTCGCTCTACTGCATCTGCTCCACAGTTGAAAGCGGATGACCGGTTTCGTTGCAACCTTCATCCTCGTCCGGCGAAGTGTTCGAGGAAATGGAACGGAGCACTGGCGAATTTTGCGTGATGGACGAGTATTCGGAACGGTTACCAGTGCCGAGTTACAGTCGATGGCTAAGCTCGGTTTGTTGCGGCCGACCGATCAACTTCATCGGAATGATCTCGCGACACCAGTTTCTGTCAGTGCCCTATCGGACTTGTTGCTTGACGATGGCGCAGCCGTCGATTCGAACCCAAATTCCACATTGCGCTCAGGAAGCGGGTTGCAACATACAGGCGCAGATGACGAGAAAACGACATCGAGTCGTTTCCACGCACAACGCGTGTGGCTCCTGATCGCGGCTGGTATTGGAGTTCTTTCAACATTTCTGCCTTGGGTCGAATTCCCAATCGGAAGTTGGAATGGCACATATCCTTTTCCATCATTTCAGATTCTTGTGCCTGGAATCGCTCCGAGCTGGGTCACGCTCGCTTGTTTCGCGACGATCATGCTCGTGGCAGGAAAGGGAGAGCACGGTAGACCGCTTCGTAGCGGTGGACGCGCAGTAGTGATTACTTCGACAACAATTGCAATGAGCGTGGTTGGCTGGATCCAGATTAGTGTTCGTCGGGATGAGGACGCTGTTGCGTGGGTAAACATCGGATTTGGCGCCGGCTCCGCGATTGGGGCTGGCGTTGGCTGTTTGATTGCACTTATCGCTTTCGGTGCATTCAGCCCTACGCAGAAACAGCAGCCAGGGTGGAATCGTTATGGAGGTTTGATACTCGTTGTGATTTATGTACTCGCCTTGCTCAGGAAGGCTCTGTCGGGTTCTCTTGGTCAATGAGAACCATTCGTAACACAGCCCGGAGGTCTGGCAGGCGGTAGCCGGTGGTTGAGCGGAGCGACACCACCGGTTACGAGCACTGCACGCCCACCACCCTGAAGGGGTGGCATCCTCCGCAACCGATCGGCGACGTCGTTGCCATTGCCGCTGGCATCCCGTCGGGATGCTGCCCAGTCTGATTGTCACCGGCGGTG
>JANNSB010000435.1:0-12332 GCA_031402175.1 Planctomycetaceae bacterium | reverse complement strand
GCGCGGAGTGCTGCTGGGGTTCGACGAATCGCGGCAACTGGGGCTAATACCTCCGCGCGACTGGGCGCCCACCGTGCGCAGGCAGGCGGGAGGCTCGATCGCGCTGACCGATGGAGCCTGCAAGCTGGGCATCGTGCGCACCACGGGGAACGACCAGCAGGATCACTTGAGTGTTCGCGTTCAGGACGGAACCGGGTTCGAGGTGCAGCAGTACCGCAACCGACTGCAACAGCTACAGTCCGAGTTCGTCAAGCTGCTGTTGGCGGTCGGCACGAGTGAAACGCACTCGATCGATGCCATTCTGAAGCAGGTCGAACGCGATGGAATCGCGTTGCTGCCCACAATCAGCGAGTCGCCCGAGCACCATGAACGACTGGACGAGATTCGCCGGCAGCGAGAACAGCTTCTGGGTGACGGCTCCGATGTTGTAAGCGACACCGAGAGCACTCTTACACGACTCGACCAGAAGCGCAAGCGGATGGCTGAGTCGCTCGAATCAGCACGTCAGGCTGTCATTGCCCGCTACCGCACACTTCTGGATCGCGAGCAGCAACTGCAGGAGTCGCTCGACGCGTTGACTGGTGAGATGGAGCATAGCCATCTCGAACTGCAGGCTCGACAATGCGATCTGCACCTTGCCGAGGATGCCTTGTGGGAAACTCAGTGTCACCGCGAAGCACGACAACCTGTTTCGCCAAGTCACGGACCGTCCGACTTGAGCGATTGGGATCAACCGACCGCGCGAGCACTGCAGATGCTGATCGACCTGGCTCAGGCGCGGCACGAATTATCCTGTGAGATCGCAAACGTCCTGATGCATGCACCGGTCCCACACCAAGTCGCAGACGAATCACAACTGAGCGAACTTCGCACAGATCGCGAACAGATCGATCGCTGCGAACTTGAGGTGGCTGCCTATCTGCAGCGTCGTTTGCGTCGCGCTCAGTCGGCAACATGCGACGCCGTCAGTTCAGCGAGAATAGCTTCGGACTCGGATGTCTTGCCGATCGCGCACGAGGTCCATCGCGAGAGGATTGCGGCCCTGCAAGAAATCGTCCACGCCCTGCGGGAACAACTCGCTGCCTGCTGGAACGCTCATCAATCCGTGAGTGCGCTGCGCTGCGCTGCGGCAGAGGGACTGCGACGAGTCAGCGCGGAACGCCAGGCATTGTCAACCGATGACGGACTCGATGTGCTGCGGTTTCAGTTGCAAGTGCTCGATCAGGAATGGCAACGAATTCATGAGGACTGGCAGGCCCTGACGCTGGCCGAGTCTGCCCTTGCGCGGACACGCACGCTGCAGCGCATCGAGACGCCGGCAGACGTCATCGCCGAGGCATCACAGACATTTCACCGGTTGACGCAGGGTCGCTATCACGAACTGCGTTACACTCCGGAATCAGGCTCGCTGTTGGCGGTCACTCCCTTGTCGGAGTCGTTGCAACTGCCCCTGCTCAGTCGTGGCACGCTGGATCAGGTCGCGCTCAGCCTTCGACTGGCGGTGATCAACGCGTATGCCGAGCGTGGCATCTGCTGGCCCGTGGTGCTGGATGAAGTCCTCGTCGATAGCGATGTCGATCGCCTGCGTCTCGCGGCCACCGTGTTAAAGGAATTCACGCTGAGTTCCCGGCAAGTCGTTTATCTCACATGCCTGGAGCATCTGGTCGAAGTGCTGCATTCCGTCGGCGCCAACATCGTCGTGATGCCCGGCCATCGGCGTCAGTTGCGAGTTGACGGTTCGCACGTAATGCCCCGACCGCACTGGTTGAGCGCCCGTGAAAATGCTCAGCACGAGCAGTCGGCGTTGAGCAGTCACTTGGTGCCAGCGATCAATTGCGCCGCCGAGATGCAACCGCCCGCGCCTTCATCGCAGGAAGTGCGTCCTGCGAAACAACCCACCGATCGCTACTGGCTGCGCGGTGATAGCCCCTTGACGCTTGTTCCGTCGTTGAGTCAGCAGATGGTCGGCCGCCTCGCATCAGCCGGCATTCGCGATGTCGCCGATCTCAACGCTCTCGACATCGAATCGGCTGCGACCGACTGGGAGGCGTCACAGATTTCACGCAGTCAGATGAGCATCTGGCAGGCCGAGGCGCGACTCCTCCGCACAGTTCCAGGGCTCACGGGACGCGACGCACAGTCTCTCGTGGCGGCAGGCATCCTGAACGTTCAACAACTTTCAGGCGAGTCGGCTGACGCACTGATGCGCCGCCTCGATCGGCTGCGCGGCACGAATCTGGATCACGGCGCGATCGGCGGATGGCCACGTCATGCGGATCTGGCTGCGTGGATTGCAGCTGCTCGCGGTTCTGTCTCCGCTCCGCCGCTGGAAAAGGCAGCCACAACGGGTGATCTTCAATTCTATCTCGAACTGGCCAGTCCCCTGGTCGATGCTCCGTCGATTGGTCCGACGACCGCGCGCAAGTTCGCTCGGATCGGCGTTCAAACGGTGGCTGAGTTCTTGAACCGTGACGCAGTCGTCCTCGCGCAGCGACTCGGCGAACGCCGCATTTCCGCGGAGACGATTCTCACCTGGCAGCAGCAGGCCGCCTTGATGGTGCGCGTTCCAGGATTGCGCGGGTATGATGCACAGGTGCTCGTGGCTTGCGGAGTGATTGATCCCGAGACGCTCTCCGCCTCGCAGCCGGAAGCCTTGTTTGCGAAAGTGGGGCCGTTCGTCGCGACCAGCGAAGGTCGCAGGCTGTTGCGGTCGGCCAGGATTCCCGACTTGAACGAAGTGAGCGACTGGATCGATGGGGCGAGACAGGCACGCACGCTTCGCGCGGCTTGAATGCGGTCGCTGGCTTGATCAACTGCCCAAGTCACGACGATCCGTACCCAATTCGGGGAAACATCGAACCCCGCGGTAGAAATCACGTATTGGCATCGGCTAATGTGTGAGCCAGCGAGTTGCTGATGCGCACTGGCGCATCCCTCTGCTCCTGACCTGTTCGTCGAACTCCGATGCCGAGAATTCAACCGAGATGCTGGCTGTTTGAACACGGTCTTCGTGCGGCAGTGCCTGCATGGTTGATGCTCGCACTCGTCGCCGGATCATTGAGCGCGGATGACACGGCCGAGATCGCACCGGCGGTGGTCGAAGGCGAGAGTCCGTCCGATCGCGTCGAGATCATGCCTCCTCCCGACGGCGAAGTCGCCGAAGAAGCCGGACATTCGACGCACGGCGAGGCATTCAACGAAGGTCCGCGTCAACGTGCGTACCTGATGGGAAACACCGGCAACGTGAGTTTCCCCTGCACTTGTGTGAGCGAAGAAGTTCAGTCGTTCGTGAATCAGGGGATTGGGCAACTGCATGGATTCTGGTATTTCGAATCCGAACGGAGCTTCCGTCAGGCCGCCGCTCTTGATCCAGAATGCGCGATGGCCTACTGGGGCATGGCGATGGCCAACGCCAACAACGAAACACGCGCCAAGGAATTCATCGCGGAAGCCGTTGCGTGCAAGGAACGTGTCGCTCGTCGCGAACTGCTCTACATCGAGTCGCTGGAGCGATTCCTCAATGCGGCCCAGGAGGGAGACGACTGGGACAAGAATCGCCGGCAGACTCTCGTGAATGACCTCGAAGACATCATGGACGAGTTTCCCGACGACCTGGAGGCGCAGGCGCAGTTGGCTCTGCAGATCTGGAACAACAAAAGCAAAGGCATCCCGATCAGCAGTTTCTTCGCGGTCGATGCATTGCTGCAGGGAGTGCTGGAGAAAAATCCGCTGCACCCGTGCCATCATTACGTGATTCACTTGTGGGATCACGAGCGTTCCGAGCGTGCCCTCGACTCCGCGGCTCTCTGCGGCGAGTCGGCTCCGGGCATCGCTCACATGTGGCACATGCCGGGACACATTTATTCCAACCTGCGTCGGTATCACGAAGCGGTCTGGCAGCAGGAAGCCTCCGCTCGGGTCGATCACGCTCACATGATGCGCGATCTCGTGCTGCCCGATCAGATTCACAACTTCGCGCACAACAACGACTGGCTCATTCGCAATCTGGTCCACATCGGCCGCGCGCACGACGCCATGGATCTCGCCATGAACATGTGCGACATGCCCAGGCACCCCGACTACAACACCGATTCAGGCCACGGCAGTGCCTATTACGGTAGGTTGCGATTGTTCGAAGTGCTGGACGAGTTCGAAATGTGGGACGAGCTGATCGCTCTGAGCGGCACGGTTTACCTGGAACCCACTGACAAGGAATCCGAGCAGGTCAAGCAGTTGCGACACCTCGGCCGCGCTTATTTCCTGAGCGCTCGCGCGGAATCAGGCACGCAGGTTCTGGAGGATCTCCGAAGCCGCAAGATTCAAGTGGAGACGGAGCGCGACACCGCTGCCGAAACCGCGAGGCAACTGGCCCGCGACGAAGGGAAGCCGGATGCCGACATCGAACGCGCCGGCGAAGACGCCAAGGGGCAGTTTACGGAGCGGCTGCGAGTGCTGGAGCAGGCCATCCAGGAACTGGAGGGGCTGCAGTTTCTCGCACAAAGCAACTACGAGCAAGCGATTACATCCTTCGAGGCGGCCGGAGACGTCGCTCGACAGATTCTGGCGCGGGCTCATCTGCATAAGGGGGATCCCGAACGCGCGTTCGAACTGATGCGAAACCTCGTCAGTTCCAACGAAGACGAAACGATTCCGCTGGCGTGCCAGGTCGACATCCTCTGGCAGGCGGGCCGACGCGATGAGGCGCTGGCGGCCTTCGAAGCACTCCGCAAGATTTCGTCCGATGTCGATCTGTCGGCTCCAGTCTTCGCTCGCCTGACGACGGCGGCGACCGAACTCGGATTCGGAGCCGACTGGCGGGTACCGTTCACACCTCCGGAGGACTTCGGCACCCGTCCGACTCTCGATTCGCTGGGACCGTTTCGGTGGGCGCCGTCACCCGCCGCGCAATGGGCTTTGCAGGATCACGAAGGACGACAATTCTCGCAAGCCGATTATCAAGGTCGTCCGGTGGTTATCATCTTCTACTTGGGGTATGGGTGCCTGCACTGTGCAGAACAGTTGAAGACATTTGCACCGATGACCGGCCGCTTCGCGGAAGCCGGCATCGACCTCATCGCCATCAGCACCGACACGCCGTCGCTCTTGACGCAGTCACATGCGAACTACTCGGAAGGCGTGTTCCCCTTCCCGCTGGTTTCGGATGCGGAACTCAATGTCTTCCAGGCGTACCGCTGCTTCGACGACTTCGAGAACATCACCTTGCACGGCACAATCTTGATCGACGGCACGGGGATGATTCGCTGGCACGACATCAACTTCAAGCCGTTCATGGACGCCGAGTTTCTGTTGAAGGAATCGCAGCGATTACTGTTGCAGGACGCCGTCGATCTGACACCAGCAGCAGCCGAGGCTGTTTCTGTGACTCCGCCGGCCGCCAGTGAGTGACGTTGCAGCGGCCAGAACTCCTTCTCCTTGGGCCAAGGCTCCATGAGCGACCTGCAGGAAATCGGCGCATCGCTGGGTTTCGAGCCCTGGTCGGAAACTCATGGCAATCTCGTCGTCCGGCTGGACGGCCTGATCTCGGGCGCGAATTCACTTTCGTTCGAGGATGCTGTTGTTCGGCAGAACGACGATGTGGTCTTCGTCATCGCTCATGTGACCTATCGCCGCCAGGCCGGTGAGAACAGTTACGTCACCGTGCGCGAGTCGGTCGTGCTGCTGGAGATGCCGGGCATCACGTTTCCGCAACTGGGGATCCAGCCCCGCACTTTCGGGAGCTGGCTGCTGGAGAAGGCCGCCGGAATGGCCGGGCTGGAAGAACTCGATTTCGCGGGACATGCCGAATACGACAAGATCTATTCGACGTTCACGTACATGCCCGATGCCGTGCGAAAGCTGATGGATGATGAACTCCTGGCTTATCTCACCGAGCGACCGGGACTGAAGATTCAAACCGCCGATGACCGCGTGCTTGTTTGCCGGCCCGGCAAGCTGCTCACCGGCGATGAGTTGACGGCTTTGATTGACGACGCCCAGGGACTGCTGAGCCGTCTGGCGGAATCGACTCGCCGAATACTCGACGAAGGCTGGAGTCCCACCGAAGCCGTCGCGGGCCTGCAACAGAACATTGGCGGCATGCTGGGCCGCATGCTCAAGGGGCGTATCGTCACGCGTGAGCAGGCGCAGGAGTTCATTGCGGCTCCAGCGCCGAGAGAAGTGCCGGGCAACATCAACAAATCGTTTTTGGGATTCAGCAGGGGCTTCAAGATCGCATTGTCAATTATCGCCGCCACTGCGGGCCTCATCACAGGAGTGATTGTATTCATGGCCGTGGCGGCAAACCTGCCTCCCTGGCAGACCTCTGTGATCATCGCCATCCAATTAGTGATATTCATCGGCATATGCATCGGCCGGCACTACGCCAATCGGTATCACCGCACGCGGCAGCGCATCCTGACGAACGGCGAGCAAATGCCGGCCATCATCGTGGCCATCACTGGATCGAATGTGACGATCAACAATCAGCAACGATTTAACGTCGAACTCGAATATCGGGCCGCTGGCGAGACACATCGCAAGTCGATAGCCGCTTATGGGCAGGGCGTTCAGCTCGCGCAGTCATTGTTGCAGTCTGGAACCGAAACCGAAGTCCTCGTCGACCCCAAAGACTCCCAAAGCGTGATCTGGGTGGGACAGCTTGTGAACTGGGGTTCGTAAGGCCGGGCGACTGCGTAGGCGAGACTCTCCGAGGCTCGCCGGATGGGCGCAGGGGTTGACTCTCTCTTGCAGCGTCTGCGATAGATCGTCGCGAACTCGCGTAGCCGCGGCGTCTCGGAGATACGCCGCTACAACAGCCGCAGTGTCTTCTTCTGCCGCGCGCTCTCATACGCCGTGTCCACGATCTGCTGTCCGATGCGGCTGATGGCTGTAGAAACAGCACCCTCCACGGGCCGCGATCGCTGCAGGCAATCGATGATGTAGGCGACGGGGTTTCGCTCGGCGGCTGGTATCGCGTCGACAGGAATCTGCCGGCCTTCCGGGTATCTGCGATCCTGCAGCCTGACTGTGTCCTCGTAGTCATAACTGCTGATCGTTCCTTCGGTCCCCACGATGACGAAGCCGCATTTCGGTTGCGGCTGATGCGTCCAGGGATCGGTAAACGTCCCCCAGCGAGTCTCGAACTTCGACATCCCAAACGAGTAACGGGCGACCACGATGGCATGTTCGTCCACTTCGAGACCCTGCGGCTCGTCGACGACGGCGGTCACTTCAATGGGCTTGCGTCCGTTCATGAACCATGTGCCCAGCGTCGTGCCGTATCCCAGATAGTCGAGCAGAGAGCCGCCCCCCTCGCTCCGTTTGTAGAACCAGCTCTTGGGTTTCTCGTGCTCGACATCGGTGGCGGTCAGTTCCACCTTGTCGGCTCCGTGCCAGAGCGGGCCGCGATTCCCGTCATAGAAGTGCACTTCAATAACGTCTCCAACAGCGCCTGCATCAATCAGCCGTTTCGTCGTGCGATGGCAGGGATACCACGCCAGCGGCCAGTTGATGAGTAGCTCCTTTCCCGCCGCCGTCTGCGCCCGAATCATCGAGTCGGCTTCGGCGAGTGAGGCGGCGAACGGCTTCTCCATCACGAGGTGCACTCCGAACGGCGCAACACGCTCGACCCATTCACCATGCCGGGCCGCGGCCGGGCAGAGAATCACGATATCGGGTCGCATGCGTTCCAGGCATTCCTCGACCCGCGTGAAGACGGCCGACTGGGCAATCGAGAAGTTGCGGATCGCTTCGTTCATGCGCGCCGGCTGCTCGTCGCAGACGGCGACGATCTCGCACTCCGGATGCTCATGAGCAAAGCGCAGGTTGTCCCCCATGTGGAAATGATCGAAATTGACGCCTGCGATGCGATATCTCGACATGTGACATCCGGAGTCAGTTCAGGGGGGCGGCGAATCGCGGATTATGGTACTCAATCGCCCGGCGGCAGGCACGATTCCGGCCGGATGTAATGGCATCGCCCACTGGACGGAACTATGATTGCATGGGAATCGACCGATTCTCGTACGAGTCGTCTTGAGTTCACTTGCCCCCCGGTCATGGCCACCTTGATAGTCCTTGGCGCTCCTTCGCCGGGCGCCAAGCATCATCTCAAGCGCGCAGGCGCTGCTACTGTCGGTCGTGACGCCGCGTGTGATGTGGTCATTCACCAGCGGACACTGTCCCGAGTGCATGCCACCATCGCGTTTCAGCAGGACGCCTGGTTTCTCGAAGACAATGGGAGCACGAACGGCACGTTTCTCAACGGCCGGCGGTTGACCGCCAAGGCACGGCTCAATGACGGAGACCGGATCGATCTGCACGATGTTCCACTCGTGTTCTTCGTGTCGGATCAGCTCGAGAATGATGAATCGACGATCCGCGTGCAGTCGCGCGACGAGTCGCCGGTAAAGGGCACCGAGATCGAGATTCCGGCGTTCGTGGGCATGGGCAGTTCCGGCAATTTCAAGAGCCGTCTGCATCTGCTCGTCGAAATCACTCGTCATCTGGGAAGCACGCTCGACACCGAAAGACTGCTGCCGCGCCTGCTGGAACTGCTGTTCCGGATGTTCACCCAGACGGTGCTGGGCGAGATCCATCTCGTGAATCAGTCGGGCGAACTCACGCCGGTCGTGATGAAGCACGGGCGTGACGGCGACAGCACCGATCTCACCGATGCACCAATCAACTTGACGCTTATCCAGGAGGTCTTTCGCGGCGGCGAGGGAAAGCTGCATTCCGATCCGGTGAGCGAAACCGAATCCATTCACGATCGAATCGGGGATTCATCGCTGTGCATTCCGATCGTCGGTCCGGGACATACTCCGCTCGGAGTCATCCTGCTCCAAACCGATGATCCGGCCCGGTTCTATCGCAACGAGGATCTTGAAATGACGTCGCTCGTCGGCGTCGTGGCCGGACAGGCGCTCGGATATTCGCGGGCGCACGAGGTTGTCATCGAACATGAACGGATCGAGCGCCACCTGGATGCCGCCCGCACGGTGCAGCTCAGCATGCTTCCCCGGGAAACGCCGCAGTCCGAGAACTACGCATTCTGCAACCACTATGTCGCCGCGGAACGGGTCGGCGGCGATTACTATTTCTACGAGACGCTCGGCAACGGCCAGATCGTGTTCGGCATCGCTGACGCATCGGGAAAAGGGTTGGCGGCTTCGATGCAGATCGTGCGTTTCGCAGGCGAGGTACGATTGCGGATCGCGACCTCCCGCACGCTCAAGATCGCGCTCGAGAAACTCAATCAATTCGTCTGCGGCTTCGGCGACACGAGATTCATCACATGTTGCATCTGTGTGCTCGACGAGACGAAACACCAGTTGACTCTGGCCAATGCAGGCCATCTCTATCCACTATGGTTTCACGCGGAGTCGGGAACGGTCGAGAAGGTCGTCACTCCCAATGGGGGACTCCCGTTGGGTCTCGATCCGCTGGAGAAGTTTCGTCCCGCCAAGATTCTGCTGAAACCCGGCGATCGCTTCCTGCTCTATACCGACGGCGTTTCGGAGGCCATGAACACCGAACTCGAGCAATACAGCACCGAGCGGCTCGTGAAGCTCGTCGCCGCTACGCGCGATCCGCTGCCGCAACTGATCCAGGCCATCGAACAGGATGTCGAAAAGTTTCGCAATGGCCAGTTTGCGTCCGACGACGTCTGCGTCCTGGGACTGGAACGCACCCGGTAGATGTCGGCGCATTCGCCACGCAACCGGTTGCACCGGTCGTATCAGTGACTCCGGCTGTTGGGATCAGGCATCCTGCAAAAGCTGTTCGTGCGTGAATCGCGCCCCGTCGGCAGCGTGCCGCCAAGGTTTATAGTTGGGAAACGCCGATCATGTGAGTGTACGCGCCCAGGGAGGTACGCCTTTCGCAACGTGGTTGGCCCGGTCGATTCGACCGCCGCCTGACTTCGAACCGGGAAGATGCCGTGACAACCCCTGAAATGCGTAACGATTCAGAAGTCGACTTCGCTCCGCTCGGAATTCATTCTTCCGACCCCGGACGCAAGATCGACATCATCAAGTTCGCGGTCTCCATCTGGAAGCCCGTCGTCACCGGCTTGCTTGCGGGGCTGACACTGGGCGTGATGACCTACATGTATCTTGGCCCTGCTTACGAGGCCAACACTCGAGTGCTGGTCTCGAAGAAGGCCTCGGTCCCGCTGAACACCAGCGAGGCCAATCGCTACGGAGACGTCGGCGAGCACATTCACCTCATTATGAGCGAGGAGATCGTCCGCCGGGCGCTCGAAGACCACGGCCTCGCCGAGCATCCGGAATACGCCGGCTCCTCTGATCCCTATGAAGACATTCTCGACAACCTCGTCGCCAAGCGGTCGGCGGGCGAAGACAACGATTTTCTGAACGTGATCAACATCACGTTTATTCATCAGGACGAGGACATCGCCAAGGAAGTCCTGGAAGCCATCGTGGCAGGCTACGACGACTGGCTGACCGATCATCGCGACGCCAATGCCGACCAGTTGATGGAAGTGCTTTCCGTTCGTCAGGGAGAACTGCAAGGAGAGATCACCAGGCTGGAAGCGGAGCATTTCGAGTTCTGGTCGACCGCGCCGTTCTTCCTCAAATCCACTCCGATTGTCATGGCGAACGGCATGTCAATGCCCGCGCCCAGCTACCATGAACTGCAACTGCAGCAGATCGAACAGGAACATTCGCGTTCGGTCGGCCAGCGGGTGAGAGTCGAAGCCCAGATGGCCGCACTCGACCAGATGGTCGCCAACGACGAGTCGCGGGAAGACCTGGAATGGTTCGTGCTGAACGCGCTGGCGGCACCTGTGGGAGGCGGCCCCGGCGATTCGGGTGGTTCAGGCGGCTCCGGCGGGACGGCGATTCTGGCCGGCCCGCCGGCGAAAGCCGAACTCGACAGCCGGCTGTTGACCGCCCGTCTGATGGAGGCCCGGTTGCTCGACAATCTGGGAGAGAATCACCCCGACGTCCGCCGCGCCCATTCGCAGGTCGATTCGATCCTGCAGTTCTATCGCACGCACGGAATCACTCCGCCGGCTCTCAGCGCCAGCCCCATTCCCTCCGATGACGATGGGTTCGGAGTCGATCTGGTTTCGGTCTATCGCAAGACGCTCGAATTCCAGCTCGATCAACTCAGCCGGCAGATCGCGATTCATCAGGAGCGTCTCCTGGCAGCGCAGGAGACCGTCAAGGAAGCGACCGTCGTCGAGCGCCGGGATCAGCAGTACAAGGATCAGATCTCCGAAAAGAAGCATGAATTGACCGATATCGCGGCCCAGATCAACTCCTTTGTGCTGTCGCGCGAGCAGGAAGGCTATCGCATGGATTCGATCTCTCAGACTCGTGTCGCCATCTCGACCAAGCGCATGCTGAAGATCGTCGGAGCCTGCGGGCTGCTCGGCATGTTCTGTGTCTTCGGGCTGTCATATTTCCGCGAATGGTACGACACGCGCGTGAAGACGATCGACGAGATACGTCGCGCTCTCGGAAGCGCCGTGATGGGCGCAGTACCCAGACTGCGGTTGCAGCCCGGCAGCGACCGGCTCGCCGCACAATCGGGCCTCGATCCAGCCCTGTGTTATTTCCATCGCCCCGGTTCGCGCGAGGCGGAGGCCTATCGCAAGATCCGCACGACCCTGTTCCACACGCTGTCCGCCGGCCAAAAGGTGATTCAGATCACAAGCGCCGAGCCAGGGGACGGGAAATCGGTGACGACTGCCAATCTCGCGATCGCCATCGCGCAGTCGGGGAAGAACGTGCTACTGATCGACGGCGACCTTCGTCGGCCCAGGGTACATGAACTGTTCGGCGTGCCGCAGGATCACGGCATGTCGGATGTGCTGCGCGGAAACCTCTCGTTCCGCAGCGCCTCCAAGCAGAGCCGCATTCCTGGTCTGCTGCTGATGACCAGCGGCCACTGCCCGGCGAATCCCGCGGAACTCTTGTCCGTCGACAACCTGGAAAGTCTATTGCAAGGCGTCAAGAAGGAGTTCGACGTGGTGATTATCGACTCGCCGCCGGTGCTGGCCGTCAGCGATCCGACCATCATCGCCCCGTTGACCGACGGCGTGTTGCTTGTCGTGCGGATGCAGAAGAACAACCGCGCCACGCTCGATCGCACCCGTGACATTCTGGAAACCCACGGCATCCGCTTGATCGGGGCCATCGCCAACGATGTGGCGCCGACATTCCACGAGGAATACGGTGAAGAACGATACGGCAACTATTATCGCAACGATACCGCCGCCGACGTTGCCCGATCGCACGCCTCCTTAACGACTCAGGCCACGTAAGAGGTTCAAGCGCTCGGCTGGGCGGGATGCGTCCACG
>JANNSB010000434.1:0-4196 GCA_031402175.1 Planctomycetaceae bacterium | reverse complement strand
CGTCGGGGGATAGTCGCCCGCATGGAACAAATCTCCAAGCTGATCGCGGGCGAGTTCCCGCAGTTCGTCGTAACTCTCTTCGAGTTGGGTGACAGCCACGACGAGTTCGTCCTGAAACTCCTGCATGCGTGCGCTGAACTCCTGCACCGCACGCTGCGGCAGCAGCCGAATACCCGGCTCGGGGTAGGGGAGTGTCAGCGCCTTCCAGTACTGGATGGCTTTGCCTTTGATCTGCGTCACCTGCTTGAACGCGGGATGCGACGTGTCGAGGAGTTTCTTGCCGGCGGAGAGATAATCTCGCTCGGCGCCGAACGTGTCGGCCGCCTGGGCCTTTTGCTGCGGGGTAAGCGTCTTGCGGACGCCGAGCCAGGTGCAGCTCAAGCGCACGGCCGCCATCGACTGCCTGAGACGCAGCGCAGGGTCGAAATCATGAGAAATGGGGGGACGTGAGGCACGTCGGGGCGTGGTGGTGGACATGAATTGCTCCAATAGGGACATGGGGTTGAGGAAAAGCACCGCCCGACTGCGGCCACTGCTTGTCGCGGACTTCAGGAGACCGCGAAGGAGATCCTGCAGAGCGACTTCATCCAGCGGGCCAAGAACGACCAACCCACCGGGAATCCGATCGCAATCTTGAATCAGCGGGTCGACAATCTCACGACGAAGGGCGATGCGCTGCTGAAAGCCGTCGGCTGGAGCACGGCCAGCCGTCGGCACCGCTCTCCACGCCCTTCGCTCCGGACGTCGTTCACGGCGTGTCACACGACCCGACACCTATCGCGGCTTGAAACATCTCGCCGACGGCCGGATAATCTAAACCTTGTGTCCGGTCTCATGCGCAATTCAGGGGCGATCGCATGCTGTGGCGTCACGACGAGTTGCTGAAAATGCGCCGCCGCGTCTTCCTTCAGGCCGGCGAGCTGGCGACTGTCGGCGCGACGCTTCCCGGTCTGCTGCGCAGCCGCAGCGCTTTGGCGGCGTCCGGCACAGCGACGGCAAAGGCCTGCATCCTCCTCTACATGACGGGCGGCCCCCCGCAGCAGGAGACATTCGACATGAAGCCCGACGCGCCGGAAGGGCCGCGCGGGATTTTTCGACCAGTTTCCACCACCGTTCCCGGCACTCATGTCTGCGAGTTGCTGCCGTTGCTCGCCGCCAACGCCCATCGGTACACCATCGTCCGCTCGCTGCATCACGAGCAGACGTTTCACGGCGGCGGATCGCATTACAATCTCACCGGCGCACCGGTCCCCCCGCGCGAGCCGACGCCCGAGTTTTATCTCGACCGACGCGACTGGCCCGGAATCGGCGCGGTCATCCAACAACTCCGCGGCACAGGCAGCGAATTGCCGGCCGCCGTGCAACTGCCCTGGTGGATCGGCCACGGATTCGTTGAGCGGTTCGCCGGTCAGCACGGCGGTTTTCTCGGTCCGAGGTACGATCCGCTGCGCGTACTCTACCCGGAGCCGGACGAATTGCCCGGCCGGTTGCCGGAAGAATTTCGCTTACCCGCGGACGTCGCCGCCGGCCGTCTCACGCAGCGTCTCGATTTGCTGGAGGCCATCGGTCTTGAACATTCAGCGCCCAACGCCGAGGAACGGCAATACGCGCGATATCAGTCGCAAGCCGGAGAAATCCTGAATTCCAGCGGCGCCTGGCGGGCGTTTTCCATCGAAGACGAACAGCCGGCCACCGTCGAACGGTACGGCCACACCAAGTTCGGCCGAAGCTGTCTGGTTGCGCGCCGATTGATCGAAGCCGGCGTCAGTCTGGTGACGGTTTGCTGGCCGGGGCATGAGAGCCATTTCGATACGCACGCCGATCATTTTCGGATGACGCGTGACGTCCTCCTCCCGCCGATGGACCGCGGCTTTGCCGCGCTGCTCGAAGATCTCGACGAACGCGGACTCCTGGATGAAACGCTCGTGGTCTGGACGGGCGAGTTCGGCCGCACGCCGGCGATCAACGGCAATCAGCTCCCCGGACGCGACCATTGGCCGTTCGTCTACAGTGCCGTGCTGGCGGGGGGCGGAATTCGGCCGGGACAGGTTTACGGCAGCAGCGACGCCATCGCCGGCTATCCGCAGGATGACCCCGTGCACGTCACCGATTTCGTCGCGACGATTTACCACGCCCTGGGATATGATGAGACATCCACCGTCATCGATCAGTTGGGGCGGCCCCATCAATTCGTCAAGGGGACTCCCGTGACAGCGCTCTTCTGAAAACGCGGCAGGTGTCGCACGCCATGACCACGGGTACCACGGGGAGCGGTGTGTCGATACCGAACGAAGCGTCAAGCTGTGATCGCCCGTCTCAATTCTGGACTGTGCAGATGAAGTCCGACGTCGATCGACCTACTCCAATCGCAGCTGGCTCCATCAAAGACCGCTCAGACGCGATGCGTTCGCGGACGTCCTTCGGTACGTCTCAGACGTCGATGGTTGTGAGACGCAACGCGCGTGTTGGCCATGTGCGCGCAAAAAACGCCTCCGGTTGCCGGCGGGTTTTTCACACCTCAATCGAGAGATGTCAGTTGTTTGACGGATTCGCCGCAATCGCCCGGCGCTTCCGCTTACCCGGCGATGACTGATAGATCCCACCCGAGTCAGCCGAGAGGCACCGGCCGCTGGCCCATTCGCGGAGCTTGCCGACTGACTCCGCCGCAGTAACAGCCACGGGGACGATGTGGCTTGCTGCATCCGATAACGGCAGATCGAGCAGCGCACTCAATCGGCAGCAGGCTTTGATCTCCGCGCCAGTCCACTGCTGATCGGCAGGTCGGGGTTGCGAGAGATCGAGTCCGTACTGCGTCAGGTACAGGTTCCAGATCGTGGCACGCGTCTCCTGGTCGGGCAGGTCGAGGAAGAAGATGCCGTCGAACCGTTCGGCCCGACTGAACTCTGGCGGCAGTCGCGAGATGTCGTTGCAGGTGCCGACGAAGTAGACGTCCGACGTATGATCGTTCAGCCATGTCAGAAGTGATCCGAATAGCCTGGCCGAGACGCCGGAGTCGGATTGACTGCCCGAGGCGCCGCTCAATGCCTTCTCAATCTCGTCGACGAACAGGATGCACGGAGCCATCGCATCGGCGATCTTCAGTGCGCGGCGGATGTTCTGCTCCGTCTGGCCGACCAATGATCCCAGCAACCCGCCGATATCGAGAGTCAGCGTGGGACGGCCGGTCTCATGCCCCAGGGCTTTGCAGAACTGGCTCTTGCCACAGCCCGGCGGCGACAGCAACAGAATGCCGCGGGGTCTCGGCCGTTGCCGATCAGGGCCGGATGTTCGGAGCAGCGACCGACGGCAGAACGCCTTCAACGGGTCGAGGCCGCCGAGGTCACGGAACGACTCCCCTCCCCTGTGCAAAGACAGCAGACCGCTTTTCTTTAGCAGTCCGGTCTTGAGCTCCCAAACCGCCTCCGGTGTCAGTGACCGATGCCGGACGAGCGACAGGCTGAACGCGCCTTCCGCTTCGAACCGAGTCAGTCCCATCGCGGCATCCAACACCTGGTCGAGATGCGCGCCGGACGGCAACTCTTCCTCTTCGGTGGCGATGCCTTGCGCGATTTCCAGCAGTTGTTCCCGGCCGGGAAGATCGTGCTCCACGATGACGAACAGGTTTTCGAGTTCGATCGGGAGCTGCACGATCGGTGCCAGGATGATGATGAACGTCCGCTGCTGTTTCCCCTGCTGGATCTGTTGAATCAGCGCCTGAATGATCTCTACCGAGTTCAGGAACCGGTGGAAGTTCTCCAGGACGAGCAGCGTCGTGCCTTCCGGCTGCGCCAGCGCCGCCAGACTACGGATCGCGGCCAGGGGATCGTTGGTGGGAGTTTCGGCGATGGATCTGCCGGCCACCGACAGGCCTTGTTCCAGGTTCCAGTGCGTCAGGATCCAGCCCTGGGCCTGACAAAGCGAAGTGATTTCGGCGAGGGCGTCGGGATGTTCGCGGGATTCGATCCAGATGCCGGTGAAGCAGGCGCTGATGTATTCAGTGAGGTGTTGAGTGAGTGTCATTGGTAGTGGAGAGGGTGTGAGGTACATTCGGCGGCGGGGGTGTCGCTGCGTTGGGGTGCTTGAAGTCAGCTGCCGGAACTTGAAAGGACTATGACTGTAGGAGAATCGCAAACTGCCGTTCCCTGGCGAGATGCCATGCCGCTTCGATCAGGGCAATCAGGTGGTGGTCGAACTCC
>JANNSB010000433.1:0-23134 GCA_031402175.1 Planctomycetaceae bacterium | reverse complement strand
GTCTTCCAGTGCAAGGTAGGCGTCTTCATAGTTTGCCGAGACCAGCGAATGCCCGGTCATTTCCTCCGGAGGCTCACGGGTGTCGTCCATGCGATTGAACTCGTCGTATCCGAACCGATCCTTGAAGACGAAGATCGACAGCCTTCCGCGCCAGAGCGGCTCATCCCCCGCATCGAACAGTTGCCGCAGATTGCGGGCATGCTCACCGGCCCAGGTCTCGACTTCGCGAAGTCGCGTCTGAGGCACATCCCCCATGATCAGGAAGTCAGGCGTCTCGATATAGGCAAACTGCTCTGCATTGGGCAACGTCCGCTGCCACTGTGTGCGCGAGCGGTCGAGACGGTATTCGTTCATCTGTTCGGGAGTCATTTCCGCGAACTGCTCGGCGGCGATGTCTTCTTCACTGCTAACGAATTCCCGCAGCGGGCGCTTCGGATCTTCGCCGTCGAACGTGTTTCCTTCCTCGAACCACTTTTGCAGGTCTTCGTAGTTCTGGCGGGTGATGCGAGCCTGCCCCTGGGGCATGCGCGGGTTCTCGAGGCCGCCGACGAGACGGAACAGCCGGCTTCCTTCGACGTTGCCGGGCAGGACGACGCGGCCGCTGTCGCCACCCTTCATCATGTCGTAGAAGCTGACGAGCGAGAGTCCGCCGCGCGGGTTGTTGCCGGAATGACATCCGACGCACAGGTTCGCCATGAACGGCGCGATGTCTTCGGTGAACGAAACAATCTCATCCCCTTCCGGTTCGGGGATGACGATGGATGGATCATCCTCTTCCGCCATGGCTGCTGCGGCCAGGTCAGCGAGTGTGGTGGTTTCCTCTGCGCCGTCGTAGTTCGCGCCCTCAGTGATCCAGTCGGACAGGGTCTGCAGTTCCTCTTGTGTCAATGGGTCTTGACCGCGAGGCATGCGCCGCTGCGCATTCTGATCGGACACGCGAGCGAGAAGGAGGCTGTTGTTCGCATTGCCCGGCGCCAACAGCGGTCCCGTCACGCCCCCCTGTCGCCAGCCGGCGAAAGTGCTGAGGTTGAGGTTGCCACGCGGATTGTCGTTGCCGTGACAGCCGAGACATTTTTCGGCGATCAGCGGAGCCACCGCGCCGGAGAAGCTGACTCCCATGTTGGCATTGGCGGGCCGTCCCTCGGCACGGGCGCGCGCTGTTTCGAGCACGGTTCGATTACGAGTGAGCAGCGGCGAGATGCCGAGCATCGCCCGATCGGTGATTTCGACGCCAGCTGCCGTGGCGATCTCCTGGGCCTGCATCTCGACGCGGTCGAGCAGGGCCTCGGCATCATCGAACTCGTCGCGGCGGATCATGCCGTTCACGCCATTCAGTTCCCGCTTGAGCATGCCGAGTTCGGCCCGCTGTTCGGGAGTCACTTCGGCCAGAGCGATCGGCAGAAACGAAGCCGCTGCGATCCAGGCAGCCAGGTATCGCAGTGATTGCCAACGGGAGATTCGCAGCGCCATGCCACCCTCCGAAAAACCGGGCTGTTTTGGCCCCATTCGATCGACGGACGCTGACCGGCGTCCAATGTGAGTCTATTCCACGCAATGCCCGCAGGCAACGGCGAGTATTGACTCACGTTCCCATCTCCGTCCGGTTGCCGGGTCCAGCCGGTCCAGGCGAAAAACCGTGACGATTATGCGGGCCGCAATACCGGGGGTTGAGATCGGTGTCCGTGGGGTGGATGGGCGCTTCTCTTTGCTGGTTCAGGGAGATACGATAGACAGGCGGCACCGCCAGACATTTCGGTCAGATCCCGCCAAGTTATCGAGTGGGGTCGCCTCGGAACTTCGACGTTGGAAGATGCTTATGAGTGTGCAATCCGTGCTGCGCGTACCCGTCCACGCGTTTCGTCAACTGGCGAGGATGGACTGGCTCAAGAATGTTCAGGTGTTCGCCGCGTCGACGATCGTGCATGCCTGCGTGATCGTGGGACTGGGCGTCGGCGTCGAAGCCGTTCGTCAAAGCGTGGTGGGAGATGAACAGGAACTCGACATCGAAACCGTGATCGATGATGTCCGCGTCACCAGCGAATTCAGTCAACAACTGCAAAGTAATACCGAGGCTTCGCAGACCCTGTCACTCGTCGGCGGTGGCGGCGGCGGTGGGTCACCCTCGGCCACGATCGGTGGAGGCGGCACGGGCACCGGGTCGGGAGGATCGGGCACCGGCTCGGGTTCAGGCACCGGCGGGATTGCCGCATTTTCAGACAACGGCTCCGAAGTGGTGCGCGACAGTCAGGTGCGAGTGGCCACGATTGGTAACCTCACTATTCCCGGGGCCGACATGCTCGGCATGGACCTTGGCGAAGGCGAGGTCGGCGGCGAGACCGGCGCGCGCGTCGCCGGCTACGACGTCGCCATGCATCGCTTGACGCTCGAACTCACCCGCATGATGCGCCAGCAGCCCGTACTCGCGGTCTGGCTGTTCGACGCATCGGGCAGCCTGCGGGACGATCGAATCGAGATTCGCGACAACTTTCAGAAGATCTACGAGGAACTCGGCATCGCCAGTGAACGCGCCACGCAGGACGGGCAGCGCTTCAACTCGCTCGAAACCGTGGTCGCCCAATTCGGCAGCGGCGTGACCGAACTGACGAAGGGGGCGACTTCGGATCTGGATCAGATTCGAGCCGCCATCGACCTCGTGCAGGAGGATGAGTCTGGCGAAGAGATGCTCTTTACCGCCGTCGGCTCGATGATCGAACAGTATGGCCGGGCGGCAGGCCGATCCGACCGCAAACTCGTCATTATCGCGGTCACCGATGAGACAGGGAGCGACACCGATCGCCTGGAAGAGACGATCGTCGCGGCCCAGACCTTTCGCAGTCCCGTGTTTGTGCTGGGACGCGAAGCGATCTTCGGCTATCCCACGACGCATGTGCACTGGATCGATGAAATCACCGGGCTGGGTTTCTGGATTCCGGTCGACCGCGGACCCGAAACCGCCATGCCCGAATGTTTGCAGTATGATGGCTTCACCGGCCGTTGGGATTCGGCCTCCAGCGGGTTCGGACCCTACGCCCAGGTGCGACTCGTGCGCGAATCGGGAGGCATCTTCTTCCTGCTGGCTCGCGAGGAAGCCGACCTGCTCGGCCCGCAAGCCCGTATGCAGCGCAACTTCGACGATCTGGCGCTCAAGGAGTACGAACCATTATTGGAGCCGCTGCGCGATTACGAGGCGACGCGCTCGCAAAGCGAGTTTCGCACCACGGTGTGGGATGTCATCGTGCAGCTCAACCCGCACGAGGGATACAATCCCGAACTCAACCTGCAGCGCTGGCATTATCCGCTCGCCATGGAAGAATTCGCCGTCGCGGGACAGTCGCAGTTCCAACGAGCGAACCGCGCGTTGACGCAATTGAATCAGGCCGTCGAAATGCTCGACCGCATCCGCCCGATGCGGGCCAAAGAGGAAGAGATGCGCTGGAGGGCGGCCTACGACCTCGTCCTGGCGCAATGCCTCGCGTATCGTGTCCGGCAATTCCAATTTCTGTTGGCGCTCGACCGGCATGCCAAGGATATGCCTCCTCCCAGTGATCCGATCCACAACGTCTGGGACATGCATCATGTCGCCGAAATGATCGAACCCGACCAACAGGTCGTGGCCCAGACGCGAGTCAATCTCGATGAACTCGAGAAGCAGCGCATCAGAGCGATTGAGATGTACGACTTCGTCATTGAGCAGCACCCCGACACCCCGTGGGCTCAGCGCGCGGAATACGAACGTTCGCTCGGCTTCGGCATCACGTTTGCCAGTAGTTTTTGGGATCCGCGTTACGGCGATGCGGAGTTGCAGGCCCGCGTCCCCAGATTGTGATTCAGCGTTTCGTGCAGGTTGAAAACCGGAGTGACCTTTTTTGCGACAGGGAGTCCCAACACATGCCATTGTTCGAAATTGAAACGTCAGCACATATCCTGATCGCCTGGGCCGACGAGCCGGAACAGGCGGAAAAAGTCGCCCGCACCGAGTACCCCACCGACGAAATCATCCGCGTCAGCAAGCGTCCGCGAGACACTTGGGTGCTCTCCAAGGCCTTCCTCGGACTGAACTCTCACAACGAGCCCTGCGAAATCGCCCGCGACTGCCTGGCCCGCGCCGCTGGCGACAAGCTGCATGCGATTCGGCTCTACTGCCTTGACACGGGTGCCGACCTGAACGAGGCCCGCCGCGTGATCGAAACGAACATGTCTCGCGGCTGGTGAACACGTCGCTGCGGCAACTGAAGGTCGGCCGCCGTGATGAAGGCGTCACTGCGGATCGGCAATCAATCGCCGTGCGATTCGCGGATGGTCGCGCATCGCGGCGAACAGTGTCGCCGCGATGAGGTCGGCTGTCGTTCCCGGATTGAGCCGATGGCCGTCCGACCGCAGCCACGCGTCGAACTCGCTCAGCCGCGCCACTGCATTCGAGGCGTTCGGCCAGCCCGACGCGAGCACTTCGCGCGCTCGATCACTCACATCTCGGGCAGTCCGCGCACCGCACTTGCGGGCAATCAGCGTGTCGGGCGTTCTCGCCAGCAGTTCCAATTGCAGCGCGACGATGAGCGTGTCGCGGTCGAGGTCGCCGCGCTCCATCCACCGGCTCAGTATCTCCGGCCCGGTGACGAGGACATCCTCGAAAGCGTGCGCGTAGTTCCACGCGATGCGGTCGTGGTCCTCCGCGAGACGCATGGCCTCGACGAGGCCGCAGGTGGGAGCCGCCGACACGTCCTGCACGGAAACTTGCCCCAGTCCGCCGGGGTTGGCGAGACGAATCGCTTCATAGACGTGTCTCGCATCGTCGTCATCCAACCTTGCCAGCACGGAGCCCATGCCTTCGGCCAAGGTGCTGTCCGCCGGCACTGCCGCGAGGGGCGCGATTAACAGGCAGATGCCAAGATTGACGTTCGAGCCGCAGACCTCGCGGGTCGCCTGCACCGCATCGAGAACAGCGCGTCCCACACCCAGTTCGCTCGCCCGCGAAAGATGCAGCGCGGATACTCGCGCGGCCGCAACGAAGTCGTCGTAGCACAAATCATCGAACGCCGCGCCGGGATGCACGTTCCCCGGCTTGGGAGCCGCCGCTTCCCAGACGCATGCCGTCTCGATCCAACGCCGGAACTGCTCTCGCTGGTCGGCTGTCATTGTCGTCGAAACCGAATAGGGAACAGATCCGACAGCGACGTTTCACGCACATCGTCCGGCTGGTCGGCATCAACCAGCAGGATCACCAGTTCATCCGCGAACTCCGCAAGCACCTGCCGGCACGCGCCGCACGGCGTCGCCTGGCCGGCAGTCGCGATCGCAAGCGCCTCGAACTCGCGCACGCCGTGCGTTACCGCATTGAACACGGCCGCCCGCTCGGCACAGATAGTCAATCCATACGATGCATTCTCGACATTGACACCCGTAAAGACCTCGCCCGACTTGCCGATAATCGCACAGCCGACGGCGAACCGCGAGTACGGAGCATACGCCGCCCGGCGGGAGTCGATCGCCGCCTGAACAAGTTGTCGCCGAGCGTCTTCGCTGAGCATGCCGTGCTTCCGCCGAAATGAGATTCAGGACGGGAGCGTCGCCCTCCCATTGTTTGCGATCCATGATAGCCGTTTCGACCGAGAGCGTGAGCGTTATTGATTCACGCGCGAAAAACCGCGACAGTCCGATGTGATCCGACTTGCGTCCCGAGGAGTTCGATGTGCCCTTGAAGTTACTGATGCTCGGCACCGGCGAGTTCGCCCTGCAGAGCTTTCGCGCGCTGCTCGATTCGCCGCACCAGGTCACGGGACTCGTCACGCAACCCGACCGCGTGGGGCGCGGGCACCATCAGCACGTCAACCCGATGAAGGCTCTCGCCGAAGTGCGCGGGCTGCCGGTCTTTCAGCCAGAGAAGGCGAGCCGTCCCGAATCGCTCGAGCGACTGGCCGACTTCGGGGCCGATCTGTTCGTCGTCGCGGCCTATGGTCAGATTCTGTCGTCGAAGCTGCTCGCGTTGCCGCGTTTGGGAGCGATCAACGTGCATGCCTCGCTGCTGCCGAGGTATCGCGGGGCAGCGCCGATCAACTATGCGATCTGGCGGGGAGAGACCACGACGGGCGTCACAGTCTTTCAAATTGTGCCGGCTCTCGATGCGGGTCCGATGCTCGGGCAGGTCGCGGTCGAGATCGGCTCGCGCGAGACCGCCGGAGAGTTGGAAGCGCGCCTGTCGGAAGCCTCGCCGCCGTTGTTATTGCGAGTGATCGACGAGCTTGAGCGGGGCGTCAGCTCACCGATCACGCAATCGGACGGCGACGTGATTCTCGCGCCGAAGTTGGCCAAAGAGCAGGGGGCCATCGACTGGTCGCGCTCGACGTGCGAAATCGATTGCCACATTCGCGCCATGCAGCCCTGGCCGCAGCCCTTTACGTTCCTGCACTCCCCCGGACGCCCCGCGCTGCGCCTGCTCGTGCTGTCGGTGCAGCCCGCGGAGTTGTCGGCCGCCGAAATGACTGCAGCGTCGACGCTCGCTCCCGGCGGCGTTCTCGCCACGCGCCGCGAGACTCTCCTGGTCAAGACCGGCGACGGCGTGGCCCACATCGAACGCCTGCAGCCCGCCGGCAAGAAGCCGATGACGGATGCCGACTTCCTGCGGGGGCATACGCTGGACAAGGGCACCCGATTCGGTACGGAGGCTTGAAGACGAGTTCAGAGCAAAACTCTCTGGTCTATGCTGTTCCCTCGATGCTCATCAGCCCGAAGGGCTGACAGCGATGAACCCTCCGGGTTCAATTGGGCGCGAACCTATCGCAGCGAATGACCATAGCCGGTCGCCGTCGATCGAGGAGTGCTTGGTGCCTGGGTGTGCGGCGTCGGGGCGGGCGTCAGCGAATGGCCGCCGAAGATGCTTCCGGCGTGCCTCGCGGAAGCTTCGGAGACCGGCGGGGCAGGCGGTTGGGTGATCTCGACGTCCTCTTCATCACGCAGTCGGAACAGGCGCGGCGGCAGCCGCAGGCGGAAGAGCGAGGCCGCCGGGTTCTCGTCGGCACTCTCTGCTTCAGTCTCCTCGGCGGCGGTCGGCACATCGGGCTGTGCGGACAACGGCGGAGGAGGCGCGTCAACAGCATTGAGCGTTGCGTCGGGAGTGACGGGTTCCTCGAGCGGCAAGGCTTCGATCGTGTTCAGTTCGATGCGCCCCTCGAACAATGGAATGGGGGAGGCGGAATCGTCAGGGATCGGCGCCGGTTCGAGTTGCGTTTCGACGGTCTCGGGCTCAACTGACGCGGTCGGGGGAGGAGGGAAGTTCTCCACAGGTGCGAACGGCGTGAGGGGCGATGTCTCGGCCTGCTGCGGTTCTTCGGTTACATTCGCAGGTGCCGGGGGAGCATCGTCGGCATCCGGTGTCGGATAGTAGGCTTCCAGCTGCTCGTCGGTGCAGCCTGAACCGCCCTGATCGCACGAGCGGTCGACGCAGTCATTCAGGCCGCGCCGGCCCCCCGGATGGCAGGCATACGGGTTGCCGACGTAGTCGCTGGCGCAGTCCTCGCCGGGTCGGAGAACGTGTCTGTTGTGGGGACAGTAGTGGCAGCCGCAAACGGTCGCGGCCAGTCCCAGCGTGATGAGGAAGCGGGCGAAGCACGACGGGGAGCGGTCGTGCCGACAATGGCGAAGTGTGGAATTGTTCACGTCAGTCAAGCCTTGCTGTCCATGCGGAATACGCGATGCACGAGTCATCGCCGATAGACTCCATCGTGTCTTGCATCGGCCGAAGCGAGGTCCAGGTTCGCGTTGCAGTCCGCGGCGAGACGACTTGCGTGAAGTTTTCTGCCGGTCAGGACCGAAGGATCAGCCCGTTTCACTCATGACGAAGATTCATGTCTGGGAAACTGCGTGAGAGGTCCGCATTATGGGCATGCTGCCGACGGTAGTTGAGTCTGCATAATTTCAGCTCGTCACCCTCATCTGCCGCCAAGCTGAATTCTTGCGAATTCAGCTACCCAGGAGATCAGCTACCCGACGGCGCGAATGGCATCAATCACGGCGGCGTGCAGCAGGCCGTTCGTGACGACCACGCCGCGGTTCTTCGCCAGTGTGCGGCCCAGAGTGAAGTCGAGCGGGGCCCCCGTGATGTCGCTGACCTGGCCGCCGGCTTCTTCCACGACCAGCACGCCGCCGGCATGGTCCCAGATCTTTTCCTGATAGTCGGCCCGCGTGGGCATCCGCAAATAGATGTCGGCCCCGCCACGCGCGACCACGCCATACTTCGCCTGACTGTCGAGCCGCACAGCCGGAGCCGTCATTCCCAGATGCCGGGCGATATCGGCTGATGTGTCGTGAGCGCTGTGACCCGATTCGAATGACTCGCAGAATCTCGCATCCGCTGAATTCGCGGTGCGACTGACTCGAACCGGCTGCGGCGGCGTGTGCAGTCGATCGAGCACATGCAATCTCGCCCCTTGGCCCTTGATCGCCGTGAAGATGACGCCGCGCTGCTCATCACTCTCGCCAGCGACGGGAAGATTCGGACACGCCAGGGCCGACACGGTGATCTGGCCGTTGACAATGAGAGCCAGCGAGACTGCGTACTGATCCCGCCGCAGGAACCCCTTGGTGCCATCAATGGGATCGAGGGTCCAGAACCGCGATGAGAATTCCGACGTGCGTCCCTGATCGATCCAGCCGAAGACCTCGGCCAGCGATGCATCAGGCAGGGCCGAACGCACTTGCTGCAGTACGGCATCACCCAGTCCCTGATGTTTGCCTCCCCTGAGGTCGCTGGAATCCTCCTCGCCAATGACAGGATCATTCGGAAACGCTTCGTGGAGCCGGCGGCAGACGATGGCCTGCGAAGCGTAATCGGCAACAGTCACCGGACTGCGGTCTTCCTTCTGAGCCGACTCGACGACGATGGCCGACTGCACGAGGCGGCAAAGCTTCGCCGCCTCGGCGACAGCGGACAGGGCGACATTGAGTTCTTGCGTGTAATTCATGTTCTCATCTCATTGTAACCCGACGCGTCAGCGCGTCAGCGAGGGCGTCGTGACGGCGACCGCCCGATTGAGTCTGAACGCTCCTTGCGGAATGCACCGCACGGCCGCTTCGACATGAATGCGGCTCCGCAAGGCATCCGAAACATCGATCGACATCATCACACACGATGCCGTCGCTTACGCTTCCGGCTCGGACACTTCACGCGCCGAGCGTCCCCACGACTTTCTTCGCCGCATCGGTGAGGTCGTTCGCTCCGATGATCTTCTTGCCGCTGTCGGCCAGCATCTTGCGGGCCTTCTCGACGTTGGTCCCTTCCAGTCGCACGACGAGTGGCACCTTGATCCCCACGCTGTCGTACGCGGCCAGCAGGGCCTCGACGATTGTGTCGCACTTCATGATGCCGCCGAAGATGTTCACCAGGATCGCCTTGACATTCTCATCGGCCAGGATGATGCGAAACGCCTCTGTGACCTGTTGCACGTTCGCGCCGCCGCCGACGTCGAGAAAGTTCGCCGGCTCGCCACCGTGGAGCTTGATGAGGTCCATCGTGCTCATGGCCAGTCCCGCCCCGTTGACGAGGCAGCCGATGTTGCCGTCGAGCTTCACGTAGCTGAGTCCCGCCTCGTGCGCCTGCACTTCGGCCGGCTCTTCTTCATTGAGATCCCGCAGCGCGGCGAAGTCCTTGTGCCGGAACATTGCGTTGTCGTCGAACGTCACCTTGGCATCGAGAGCGAGCATCTGCCCGTCGCCGGTGACCACGAGGGGATTGATTTCGGTCATGCTGCAGTCGTTGTCGACGAAGAACTTGCAGACCTTCGGCAGGAAGACGCCGGCCGACTTCATCGCGACTTCGTTCAGCCCAAGGGCGTAACCGAGCTTGCGAACCTGATAGGGCTGCAGTCCCATATCGGGATCGTAGTGTTCGCGAATGATCTTCTCGGGATGCGTGTGGGCCAGTTCCTCGATCGCCATGCCCCCTTCGGCGCTGGCAATGATGACCGGCAGGCCGGCTTCGCGATCGATCACGATGCCGAGATACAGCTCGCGGGCGATGTCGAGCCCCTGCTCGACGTAAAGGGTGTTGACCTGCTTTCCTTCATCACCCGTCTGAATGGTGACGAGTGTCGAGCCGAGCATGCGCTTGGCGTGCTCGCGGGCCTGGTCGGCCGACTTTACCAGCACGACGCCGGGCTGTTCGGGATGCTCCTTGAACCGACCCTTGCCGCGTCCGCCGGCATGGATCTGCGACTTGACGACCGCCACGGGAGTGCCGAGCGTTTCGTAGGCTTTGGCGGCCTCATCAGGCGTGCGGGCGACGATCCCTCGCGGGATCGGGACGCCGGCTTTGGCGAGGAGTTCCTTACCCTGATATTCGTGAATTTTCATGCGTTATCCCGGCCGGTGGAGGGCGTTCTGTGGGTGATGGGGTAGAGATAGCAGCGACGGGGCCGAGGGTCTAGCGTTGCGGCGTGGTCGCAGATACAGTCAGTCACAACAAATCGGTCCGCTTCAATCACAACGGAGCATGTCATGTCGCGAAGTCTGGCGTTGGCGTTTCTGGCGAACCTGATATTCGTGGTCGCTGTTCGAGCCGATGTTCCCAGCGGACCGGCGGTCGGAACCGAGGTGCCCGCCCTCACTGTCTTTGGCGTGACAGGAGATGTGCAGAACGAGGACGTCGATTTCACGGCGCACCGCGAAGGCAAGCCGACGATCTACTGTTTTGTTCCCGCCGACAAATGGACTCGTCCAGCCGCCCGGTTGCTCAAAACGCTCGATGGTCGGATCTCCGAAGTGGGTGAAGACGCGGCGATTGTTGTCGTCTGGCTGACCGAAGACGCCGAGGAGTCGAAGGAGTATCTCCCAGTCGCTCAGCAGTCGCTGCAACTGGAGCATACGTCGCTCGCCGTTTGCACATCGGATCCATTGGGCCCGATCGAATGGGCGGTGAATCTGGATGCCGAGGTGACTGCCATCGTCACTGTCGATGGTGAGATCAAGAAAACATTCGGGTTCGTTTCCGCGAACGACACGGTGGCCGACGACGTGATCGAGGCGTTTGAGTGAACGTGCCCGACGAGGGGGATGCTGCATCGCGTCCCCCGTCGCCTCCCTTGACTCTCGGCGTACTGCTGGGGCGGGCCATAAAGCTGCGCTGCCCGATCTGCGGTCAAGGACCGCTCTTCGCGGGCTGGTTCAAGATGCATCCGCGCTGCGAGCATTGCGGACTGAAGTACGAACGCGAGCCGGGATACTTTCTCGGCGCCAGTTACATCAACTACGGCATCATCGTGTTGCCGGTGACGTTTCTGTACATCGTGCTGCACTTTCAGTTCGGCTGGCCGAACGAGAGCTTGCGCTGGCTGATCGCTTTCTGCCTGTTCGTGCCGCTGTTGACGTTTCGGCATTCGCGGGCCATCTGGCTGGCGCTCGATTGCCATCTCGATCGTTCGATCCGCGAGGAAGTGCAGGCCGGCCGGAAGTAGTCGCCGTCACGTCGCAGCCACCGTGGCCTCATCGACCAGAAGATCGAACTCCTCGTCGGCAGGCAGCACGTCTTTCAAACGCGGATGCACGTAAACGCGGACCCGCTTCACGTATTCGTCAAACTGCGAACGCGCCAGGGCATCCACCACCGGTGAGACCTCGCGAATCGGTCGAAACACACCCTGGCGGGCAAAGTAGACTTCGACGTGGAATTCCACTTCGCGTCCTTGGGGCGGTGCGTCGATCAACACTTCCGTGGATGCGACCGGCAGCACCATTCGCGACGACAGCCGATCGGCCAGCGCATTCGAGCACGCGACGATTCGCTCGAACGGTTGATGCGCCAATCGCCGATACCGCTCCGGCGATTGATCGTGGCTATACTCGGCCGCCCGCTTGTACAACCGGCGCGTCGAACCGAAGACACCTTCCAGCAACGTCTCGGCTTCGGTGCCGCGCGCGTTCGATCGCAGATCGGCGATCATTTCGCTGTCGGTCGAAGAGAACAGATTCTCCCAATTGAACCGGGACAGCAGCGCGTAGAACGCCCGCCCGAACATTGCGGTTGCGGCCCGGACGGCATGATGCCAGTAAACTTCGCTGAACATGACGTACCGAGCGAACACCATCAGTTCGGCGGCCGTCTTGCCTTTCGAATTGATCGCGACACCGTCGCCGGCGGCGTTGAGCATCAGCGACTGGATCAGTCGCTGTTTGTCGAAATGCCTGCCATAAGGGACGCCGGCGTGCAGGCTGTCGCGTTCAAGGTAGTCCATCTTGTCGATGTCGATCGGCCCCGACAGGATCGACCGCAGCAGCTTGAGCGTGTTCGCGCCAGCGTCTTTGTTCTCGTGCTTCGGCGACACGAGCAGTTCGAGGATTTCGTCCGGCGCGAAGCCCCATGCGTCCTTCAAGACCTGATGAAGTTGTGTCCCCGGTTGCAGGAAGTGGCCCGCGAACACTTCATGTGGCGGCATTCCTTCAAGACGCAGATCCTCGATCGGATGGCAGTACGGCCAATGCCCCAAGTCATGCAGCAGCGAAGCGACGATCAAGCGTTCGGCATCCCGCCGGCTTACCTGCGCGCGAAACCGCGGGTCATACCAAAGCTGACGCAGGTATCTGAGTGCGTTGTGATAGACGCCGAGCGCGTGCTCGAATCGCGTATGACACGCTCCCGGATAGACGAGCGACACGAAGCCCAGTTGCCGCACCTGCGCGAGCCGTTGGAACTCGCTGGTATCGATGATCTCCCGCACCCGCGGCGTGAACGGGACGTTCTGCTCGTTCGGCACCCGAATCAGATCGGGGCCGGAATGCAGTTGCTCCAGTTCAGGGATGTCCCAGAAGGCAGACACATGCGGAAGGTAGGTCTGTGAGACGCAACTGGCAACTAACTCCCTAACGGGGGGGCGAGGCTCCCGCCGAGCCGGCATGGAAATGAACCCTGCAACATCGCGCGGCTCCGCAGGAGCGTCGCCCTCCCGGCGTACTCGCTCCACACAATTGAAATCCCGACCTCCACCTCACACACTTCGCCTCAACCACAACATCCACTCACCAAACACCACCATGATTCGTTACGCCATCATCGGGGCCGGCGCGGTCTCCGATTATCACCATGTTCCCGGCATCAATCTCGACCCGCGGGCCGAGGTGGTGGCCGTCTGCGATCCCAACGAGCAACTGCTGCAGCAGCGCAAAAGCGACTGGGGTGTGTCGAAGGTAACGACCGACTATCGGGAGATCGCGAATGATCCCGACATTGATGCCGTCATCATCGCGACGCCGAACGACACGCATCGGCCGATCGCGCTGGCCTGCATCGCCGGCGGCAAACATGTGATGTGCGAGAAGCCGCTGGGCCTGAACTTCGCCGAGTCGAAGGAGATGTATCAGGCCGCGCGCGACAAGGGGGTCAAGCACATGACGGCCTTCACGTATCGCTTCGCGCCCTCGATGCGGTATCTGAGGTATCTCGTGAAGACCGGCGGTCTCGGCACGCCGCGGCATTTTCGTTCGCAGCGGTTCCTGGATCTGCCCGAAACGAGTTGGGGCTGGCGGCAGTACAAGGCCCGCGCGGGGGCCGGCGATCTGTTCGACATGACGATCCATCGCATCGACTTCGCCATGGACCTGATGGGACCGCTCACCAGCGTCTGCGGCGCGGTCGCGCAGTTCACGCCGCGAGACGTCACCGTCGACGGCACGCCCTGCCCTCCTTCGGAGGTCGACGACTGGTCGGCCCTCATCGGTCAGTTCAAGAACGGAGCCGTCGGCGTCTGGGAAGGCAGCACCGTGATGAAGGGGCATCACAACAATGGCTTCGGCTGGGAGTGGGCCGAGGTCAACGGCAGCGAAGCATCAGCCGTCTATCGGCTCACCGAGCCGAACACGATTCTCCTGGGCCGTCACGGTGAGAGCCTGCAGACGGTCCCCGTGCCGCGCGAGTTTCTGGTGGCGAAGGGCAGCCCGCGCAACCCCGACATCGGCGTGCCGAGCACGGTCTTTCGCTACGACCTGGTGTGGGAACTCACCTCCGCCATCGTCGAAGACCGCCCCGCCATCCCCGGCTTCGACACCGGCGCGCAGGCCCAAGCCGTGGCGGATGCGGTGCTGGAGTCGTATGAGAAGAAGACGTGGGTGGGATTGGAACTGGGGGTGGAGTGATCGCGGCTGAGTACAACTGTGAGTTCATCGCCGCCCCCTTAGCTTCCGGTCAATGACCGGAGGGAGGCGTCAGCCAATACGAGATAGCCACGTTCAGCAAACCCATCCGCGGAACGCTGGACACAACCTCCACGGCTACCGCCGCTCCGAATCGATCTTTCTGGGCCATCCACGGTCGGCATGCCTGCCCTGCTGCGCGATGCAGGCATGGCACCCAAAACATGCCACTCCGCCACTCATCAGCCGTTTTTCTTGCCGGACTCGATGTGCTGTCGTAACCCCGTGTCGAAGACAAGACGCCAGCCATCAAGCGGTGATTCCCCTCCGAGTGCGCCGAATCGGTCGTCCTGCACGCGGAACAGAGTTTGTTTCCCTTTCGCGGACAGGGTAAGGCGGAGGGCGGTAACCGCCGGTCCGCCGAATGGCGGGAGCAAATGGCCCGCAAGGATCAACTCCCGTCCCGCCTCTACGCCGATTACCGAATACCATACTAGGCCGTCGCCCCCGCCAAAGTCCTCGTACACGCGGCCACCGAGCACTGGTTCGATCACGAAGCGTTGGGTACGCTCCGACGTGTGGAATTCCTTTGGCCACCACGCCGACGCCTCCGATGCGAGGACTTGCCACACGCGCGCAGGCGGCGCGGCGATAACGATTTCGAACTCGTATGTACCGGCCGTCTGCTCTTTTGTCATAGGATCACGTTCGCCGTGCCGCCGAACTCATATTTAGGCTGACCGGCCTAACACTTGTTGCCGGTCGGCCTAACACGAAATGGCACTTGACCGTCAAGTACCGTAAAGGCTTCGTATGTCATTTGATACATCAAGTTCAGACTCTTAGTCCGGCGTGTTAGGCCGACCGGTCGGTGGCCTGGTGCCACTTCTATGAAAGTCGGCTGTGCGTCAAGGGTGGATGTGGTTGCTGGCTGCGGGGTTCCCAGTCTTCTATGCGAGCGTCGGCGTTTGACGGCCTAGCCCTGTGGGGTGTTTCGAGGTTGCGAAGCCTGCCCCATCTGGCTTCGAGCGAGGCACGCGTCGGGATCACTCCCGACGTGGTCTGCCCAAGTGGCACTCGAGCTCAGCTTCGCGTCGCAGGTTCCCGCAGTGATCGACGTCTTCCACTCCTGGTCAGCATGCCGACATCCTTTCTATCCGTGCCACACGTCCGTTCAGCCCGCATGCCTGTGTGATGTTCTCAGTCTCACGCCGCCTCGCGCAGTTCCTGGGATGGGCGCCGCACCATCTCGTGATACAGCCGCCGCTGTTGGGAGACAGCGAAGATCATGTATCTCGATGAATGGGTAAGTCGTGACCATCACAACGACCAGGAGAAACGCTTTCTGACCGAGGTGTGGAACAAATACGCCGAGATAGAGTGCTGATGGCGGGTGGTCCAGCCGCTTGTTGGCTGGGTTGCGGCAGGGTGGCATGTTGATGATCCCGAACTCACAATCAGCCACATGACGCGTGTGGCATGCCTGTTCCGTAGCTGAATTCCCAAGAATTCAGCCGTGATGCGGACGACGCCCGCGATCGGCTGAGTTTTTGCAAACTTAGCTGCTCACCGAGAGTCACGACGGCGGCGGCTGGAAACGCCGACGCGGCTTTCGCGGTGCGAAGGGCGACGATCTGGCCGAAAGTCTCAAGTCCCAAGACGCTCGCCTTCAGCTCCAGCGAAACAGCCTGAGCGCCAGCGCGAAGCAAACGGCTCCCCAGAGGACCAGCGTCAGCACTTCGCTCCATTGCGAGGCGAGGGTGGCACCGTCGAGCATCACGGCCCGCAGCGCATCGATCAGTGCGGTGAGGGGGAGCACCTGGATGAACGGCTGCGCGAAATCGGGGAAACGCTCGGATGTGAAGAAGATGCCCGACAGTACCCACATCGGCAGCATCACGAGGTTCATCAGGCCGGAGACGGCTTCCATCGTTTTCGCCCGGCTCGCGATCAGCAGTCCCAAGCCCGCGAAGCTGAACGCGCCAAGCAGGATGAGGAACAAAACGGCCACGATGTTGCCGGCGATGGTGACGCCGAACGCCAGCCACGAAAAGAGAAGCAGCACGAGCACTTCCGGGATCATGAAGACCAGCCGGCTGATCATGAGGGCCGCGAGGAAGTCGCTCTTGCGCATGGGGGTCGCGATGAGCCGCTTGAGCAGTTTGCGGATGCGCATATCAACCGTGACGAACCCCAGGCCCCACAAGCCGCCCCCCATCAATCCCATACCCAACAGGCCGGGCACCAGAAAATCGATGTAGCGTCCGCCGCGCTCGCTCATCTCGACCGACTGGGTCGCCACCGGATCGCTGCGGCCGGCGGCGCGTTGTAACAGGTTGTTCACTTCGTCGCGGGCGAGCTTGCTTTCGGGCCGGGTGGGGACGAACTCGTATTCGTACTCGCCCGCTGCAGCAGTCACCAGCAGGTCGATTTTGCCGGCCCGCAAGCGGTCGTGTGCCGCGTCGGTTTCCTGTTCGGCGGTGATGTATAGCGGTTGACCATGGGGCGTTTTCTCCGCCTGCAGCGCAGTGATGACTGTCGCCGACTCTGGTCCGGTGACGTCGACGCGATACTGCGGCTCGGGGTTCTCGCGAAACGCGATGCCCAGCGCCACCGTCATCAGAATGGGGAAGCCGTATACCCAGAAGACGGCCTCCGGCTCGCGAAAGAACTCTCGCAAGCGCGCCAGGATGAGTTGCTTCAAAGCCCACTCAGACGATCGCATCGGTTCCCTCCTCGTCGCGCAAGTGCCTGCCCGTAAGTTGCACGAAAACATCTTCGAGGCTGGGCTGACGGGTCATCAGCCGGGCGAGTGGTACGCCACTCTGTTCGACCCGATTCAAGACGCTTGGCAGCACTTCGTGCAACTGGCTGACGCTCAAAGCGATGATGCCGTCTTCCTGATGGGCCGACACAACGCCCGGCAACTGGGCGAAGGCACTCGGCGGCAGGCCCTGTTGTCCCTCGGCAAATGCGAGTTCGATGACGTGGTCGCCCCCGAGCTGCGCGATCAACCCGGCTGGCGATCCCTGGGCGATGACCTTGCCGTGATCGACGATCGCCACACGGCCGCACAATCGTTCGGCTTCGTCCATGTAGTGCGTCGTCAACAGGACCGTGCGTCCCCGATCACGAAAGTTGCGAATGATCTCCCACAACTGTCGACGCGACTGGGGATCGAGTCCCGTCGTCGGCTCATCGAGGAACACCATTTCGGGATCGCCGACGAGGGCGCAGGCGACGGCCAGTCGCTGTTTTTGTCCGCCCGACAGCTTGCCGACGCGGGCATTGGCTTTTTCTTCGAGCGACACGCGGCCGATGGCGTCTTCGGGAGTGAGGCCCGAGCGATAGAAGCTGCGGAACAGCCTGACCGTCTCGGCCACCGTGAGCTTCTCGCTTAGCCGCGTCTCCTGCAGCGAGATGCCGATACGCTGACGGATTTCTTCATCATCCCGGCCCCCCCAGCGTCGGCCGAGCACTTCGACGTCGCCGGAAGTAGGCTGGAGCAGGCCTTCGAGAATCTCAATCGTCGTCGTCTTGCCCGCCCCGTTGGGACCGAGCATGCCGAAACACTCCCCCTGCGCCACTTCGAGGTCGAGCGAGCGCACCGCCTCGACCGGGGGCTTGCCCGGGTAGGTCATCACCAACTGCGCACAACGAATCGCGGCATGCATGCGGCACAGGATAGTGCGGACGTAGCCAGGCGGGTACGGAGCAGATCGGATGGCCTTCCCAGCCTCTCCTCGTGTTGATCCATGTCATTCTTGGAGCGACTGCATCACGCACTGACGGACGATCTCCATCTTGCGGATGATCGTGCGCTTCGAGCAGCCGATGTGTTTGGCGATCTCCGCCTGAGTATACCCCTCGATCGCTAGCAGCGCGATCCGCTGCAGCGGGAGTTCCAGCGTCTCCAGCGTCTCGGCCAGTAGTCGATCGAACTCGTCAGCGGAGAGGTCTTCAGGCAATCGCGCGAGCGGCGACTGTGCCGCATCATCGCCGAAGTCCGAAATCGGGCGTACCTGGCCGTTTGGCAGGCCGCGAGTCTGCCGCTGCACGCGCCGGCGTGATTTGCAGGCCACGATATGACATAACAATCGCCAGATGTCGTCGCGATCCATCTTCCCTGCGCCATCCTTCTGGCGCATGTAGCGGCACAGACTCTGCATCGCGCTCTGTACGACATCTTCCGCCTCCGTACGCGCTCCGGGCAATTGCCCCAGCACGCGGCGTGAAAGCGCGGCGAGCCGCCGGAAGTAATCGTGATGAATGCGCTGTACGGCGGCGGATTCGGCGGCGGGCCAATGCTCAATCAGCCGGCTCAGAGAGGCAGGGTCGGTGGCATCATTCAGGTCTTCACGAGGAGCCATCTGCAGTTTGATCTGTCCAATGAATCGAAGGGAGGCAGGCAGGTCTTCAAGTCTGCCATCGCTTTCTGCAGCGGATATTGCACTGACACACAGAAGTGTTTGCAGGTGGTTCGGCCGCTCCCTATTCTAGCCACCCCTCCCTCCTGCCCCAACGACTACAGAAAACCAAAAGATTCGTGTCACCTTGGACGCGGTCCACGGCATTCACCCTCCAGATTCGTCATCACACTCTTCTGACAATTGATCACCCGGAAGCAACCGCATGAGTATCCCGCTGAAATGCCCGAAGTGCCTTGGAGAGTTCAAGGCGAAGGACGCCCTGGCCGGCAAGCGCGTCAAATGCCCGAAATGCGGCCAGGGCATTCAAGTGCCAGGACCATCCTTTACTTCGAGCGAAGCGCGCCCGTTCGAGTTGCCAAAACTCAATGTTCCGGAGTTCGATGCCGAACCGGAGACCGACAATCAGCATCCAGGCGTTGCCGAAACGACGGTGCTTCCGGTTCCGCAGGACGAACCTGCCTGGTCGACTCCCAACTGGGATGACGCCGACGAAGAGGAGATGGAAGAGGACGATCCGGCGATGCCGTTTCCCGAAGCTCCGGTTCCGTTTCAGCCGACGATTCCCGCGCGGTCGGCGAACAGCGTCGAATTCGGATTCGGGACCATCGCGGATTTCGCCATGGACCCGCAACTGATCAGCTTTTCGCTGCAATGGGCCGGAGCACTCGTCATAGCCAACATCGTCTCGCTGCTGTTGCTCAAGTTCGGTTTGTGGTGGGCGTCGCTTCCGTTGTCGATTCTCGCGATCATTGTCTATGCGGTAGGCGTCGTGCCCGGGATCAGTTACATGGTTTCACAGCGATTGCAGAACGGCGAGACTCCGCCGACGGCCGAGGGTTGGAATTTCTTCTTCCGGCGATGGATGACCATTCTCTTCGGAATCGGGGCCGTGTGTCTGGCGGTCGTGGTTGTTTCCGGGCTGATTGCGGCGATCGTCTGGGCGATGGCTCACGCACCCACGATCGGAACGTACCTTGGCGCCCTGCTGATCATCCCGGCATTTTTGTTCCTGCTCTTTACTTTGTCACTCTTCTTCAATCTGTACCTGATGCCCATCGTCGTGGGAGTGGAAGACTGCACCGCCTTGAGTGCGTTCGGTATTCTGAGGCGCCTGGTCACGAAAAACGGCCTCGCGCTGTACGGCAGGTACTTCAGCGCGCTGGGAACGATTGCGCCGTTTGCGATCTTCAGTCTGGCGATCGCCGGCGGTTGCCTGTTCGGGGCAGTGATGCTGACGGGCGGGGAAAAACTACTGACACTCGACCTCACGACGATCGACAACCTGCTCCGGTCGATCTCGGTGTCGGCCATTGTGCTGACCTATGTCGCGTTTCTCGTGGTCTTCGCCTCGGTCTCGTTCACGCTAATCTACTGCGAATCGCGGCGCATGGTGCACGTCGACCGATAGCTCGTCCGTTCAATTCCCCCGTTTTGTCCTGCAGCGTGTCGAGCCATCATGTCTGCTCCGCAATCACCGGAACCCGCGGAACTCAAACTGCTCAAGGTAATCGATTCGATCGCGGATGAGTTCGAACAGGAATTGAACGCGGGCCGTCGGCCGAGAATCGAGCCCTACCTGAGGAGAATCGAGCCGCCGCATGCCGGGCGACTCTTCCGGGAACTGCTCGCGCTCGAACTCGAATGGCGGGCCAGGAGCGGCCAGACCCTCGTGACCGGGGATTATCACCAGCGATTTCCGCAGTTTCAGCCATTCATCGAGGCCGTCTTCGTCGAGTGGGAAACCAGAATGGGAACGAACACGGATACGGCCCCGGCCAATGAGGAATCTTCGCCGCCTGCGGTGCGGAAGCCCAAAGTTCCGGTGGTCCCTCCGTTACCCCCGGATCCCAGTGAAACAGGCCGTCTACACGTTCCCGGACGCCTCGGACGATTCGAGCTCAAGCAGAAGTTGGGCGCGGGCAGTTTTGGGGCAGTTTATCTGGCCCACGATTCAAGACTCGGTCGCGACATCGCACTCAAGGTGCCGCACTCGTCTCAATCGGCGGACTCGAATCGCAGGTTCGTCACCGAGGCGCGAGCGGCAGCCAAGTTGAAGCATCCGGGCATCATCACGGTTTTCGACAGCGACAATGTGGACGGATCGCTCTATATCGCCTGTGAGTACATCAGCGGGGGAGACATGGCGCGAATCCTCAAGGAGCGGCGTACTTCACTCAAACAGCTCGTTACCTGGCTGCGGGATGCGGCGCGCGCGCTCGCCTACGCGCATGAACAGGGAGTCATCCATCGTGATGTCAAACCGAGCAATCTGCTCGTCAGCGAATCGAAGCAGGTGTATGTCACCGACTTCGGACTCGCCCGTCGCGTGGAAGACAACTCATCTTTGACCGCCGATGGCAGCGTGCTGGGGACGCCGGCCTATATGGCGCCCGAGCAGGCGGCGGGTAAGACGACAGCCGTAGGCCCTGCCAGTGATCAATACAGTGTGGGCGTCATGCTCTACGAAATCCTCACCGGCCGTGTGCCATTTCGCGGCAACATCCCACAAATCCTGCAGAAGGTGGTCCGCGATCTGCCACAACGGCCAAAGGAACTCAACCCCGATGTGCCGGAAGACCTGGAGGCAATCTGCCTCAAATCGCTGGCAAAGAATCCGGCGCAGCGCTACCGCGACCTGAACGCTTTGGCCGACGACCTCGACTGCTGGCTGCGGGGAAAACCGATCACACTGCTCCCACCAGAAAAACCCGGGATCAGGGATTGGTTGATAAACGCCAGAACCTTCCAGATGTTCGTGTCAGCCGTGTTACTGGCGATCCTGATCTACCTGGGCATCTATCTGGCCACGATGGACACTGGCTCGAACACCGATTCGTCCGCCGGCTCCCATTCAGGCAATGCCGTAGACGAATGATAGTGCATGTCGGAGTTTGTGATCTCCGTTTCTCGCGAGACCGACATGCAATCGCACTGTGACTCTGCGAACTACTGTGCCGACGCGGTGGCTGGAAGCCCCCGCTACGGTCGCGTCACTGCAAAATCGGCAATAGCTCATGCGAGCCGGGTTGCACATGGCGAGTGACGATCGCGCCGAGAAGCGTCGTGGGGGTGATGTCTTCGACCATCACCTGTGCGAGCGTGCCGGCAAGGCGCGGGTTGCCGTCGAAGACGACGATGCGGTCGCACTTCGTGCGGCCCACGAGTTGCACGCGGCCTTCGTGGCGGGCGGGTTCGGTGGTTGATGGCGTGCCATGCGCTGGTGCTCCATTCGTCATGCCGTCGAGCGACAGCAGCGGCTCGGAATGGTCGTGGTGGGCGTCTCTCTCGCTGATGTCCGCACCGGCGTGCCAGCCGGGGAGAGAGGGTTGCACTTCGGTTTCGCCCCCTTCGCCACGGGCGATGCGCTTCTGGGCCGTCTTGCTGAGGCCCTCGACCAGCACTTCGACCTGCTTGCCGATGAAGTCGGCATTGTCCGCCTCGCTGATCTCGGTCTGCACGTGTAGCAGTTCGTTGTTGCGCCTCTTCTTCACGCCCTCGGGAACATCATCGGGATAAAGTTCGTACGCCCGGGTGCCGGGGCGCGGGCTGTATTTGAAGATGAAACTGTTCTTGAAGCGGAACTCGCGCACGGCCGTCAGCGACTTCTCGAACGACTCATCGCTCTCGCCGCAGAAGCCGACGATGAAGTCGCTCGACACTGCGCAGTCGGGGATGATGTCGCGGATGCGGCCCATCATGTCGCGATACTCTTCGACGGTGTAGAGCCGCTTCATCCGAGCGAGCACGTCATTGCAGCCCGCCTGCAGCGGAACGTGCAGATAGTGGGCCACCTTCGGCAGATCGCGGACGGCATGCAGCAGGTCGTTCGTCATGTCCTTGGGGAAGTTGGTGACGAACTTGATCCGTTCGAGACCTGGCGTGTCGTGAATGAGTTCCAGCAAATCGCTCAGGCGATGCAGCTTGCCATTTTCCTCGACCTTGTAACTGTTGACCGTCTGCCCCAGCAGGGTGATCTCTTTCACTCCCTGCTGCGCGAGGTAGACGACTTCGCGATGAATCTCCGACGGCAAGCGTGACTGCTCCGGCCCGCGCGTCGTGGGAACGACGCAGTACGTGCAGAACTTGTCGCAGCCGATCATAATTCGCACGTACGCCTGCCAAGGGCTGGGGCGCATCTGCGGATCGCGCAGCGGGTCGTAGCTCTCGAAGCTGGCGGCGATTTCGGTGCGCGAGCCGTCCTTGCGGCCGAGACTGACGGCCACCTGTCGCTTTCGCGTGCGGCGGGCCTCGTCGATAAGGGCTGGGATCTCCGCGAGCTGGCCGGTGCCGACGACCAGGTCGACGTGCGGAGCCTTCTCGAAGATCTGTTCCTGGTCCTTCTGAGCCATGCAGCCGATGAGGCCGATGACCAGTTGGGGCCGCTTGCGCTTCCCGTACTTCAGTCGACCGACGGAACTGTAGATCTTGTGCTCGGCATGTTCCCGCACGCTGCAGGTGTTAAAGAGCACGGTGTCGGCTTCCTTGGGGTCGTCGCACAGTTCGTACCCCTGCTTGCGGAGCGCGGCGACAACGAGTTCGCTGTCGAGCACGTTCATCTGGCAGCCGACGGTTTCGATATACAACAAGCCGTTGTG
>JANNSB010000432.1:0-14376 GCA_031402175.1 Planctomycetaceae bacterium | reverse complement strand
TCGAGCAGGTGCAGGTCGACGCTCTGGTAGCCGTTGAATTCGTTGAGGCCCGCAGTGAGGTAGATCGAGATCGGACCGCCCGCAGTGGCGATCTCGTTGGCCCAGTCTGTCTTGCCGAATGCGTGATAAAGTGAATCTCGCGCATATGCTTTGCGCACATATGAAAAACTTCGTATGGAATCGCCCATACACTTGAGTTCCGACTTCGAAAGCGTACATTCCACATCTGGCGATCGTGGATGTCGTGTCGTGCTCCGTCGCCGAAGTCAGCACAACGGCACTCTACAAGTGAGTTCGCAGGGGCCGTCTCAAGTCGAACCGATCGCTTTTCCATCACCATCACTGCAGGCACGGGGTTCAATTCTCACCTGCGGCGCCGGCCCGTTCACTATTCATTACAGGAGACAATTATGGCTCGAACTATCGCTATTCCATTGGTAATGCTGGGTATGTTCTTCTGTGTGTGCGCTTCATCTGCGAGAAGTGACGACAATGACTCGGCACCGATTCGCGAGGCGTTGCAGGGATATGTGGCGTCCTTCAACGAGCATGATGCTGCCGCGGTCGCGGCTCACTGGGTGGAGGATGCCGTCTATGTCGATCGCGAGACAGGCACGACGATCGAAGGCCGCGACGCGATTGAGGCCGAATTCGCGACAATCTTCGATTCCAATCCCGAAGTGCAATTGGTCGGCGAAGTGACCGACATCAGTTTCGTCACGGACGATGTCGCCATCGCAAACGGCACCGCAACCGTGTATGCCCCAGATGCCGATCCGTCGCTGGCAACTTTCTCGGCCACCTTCGTGAAAGACGGTGCTGTATGGCTCTTGCACACTGTGCACGAGTCGGACGCCGCGGTCCCCGAGACCGCATACGACGCCCTGCAACCCTTGGCCTGGATGGTGGGCACCTGGGTCGATGAATCCGACGCCGTTCGCGTCGAAACCAAGGTCAGTTGGGCTCCCGGCGGTTCTTTCCTCATTCGATCGTTTTCCGTCGAAGCGGCTGACGAAACCGTAAAGGAAGGAACACAGGTGATCGGCTGGGATCCGCGAGCCCGCGAGATTCGCTCGTGGGCGTTCGATTCTGATGGCTCGTTTGGCGACGGCGTCTGGACGCAGAGCAGCGGCAAGTGGCTGGTGCAGTCGACGCAAACTCTGGCGGATGGAGCAGCCGCCTCTGGGACATACGTCATCACCCAGGTGGATGAGAACACGATGACGGTGCAACTCATCGGGCATGAAGTGGAAGGCGAGCCGCAACCGACGAGCGAAGCCGTGACCATCGTGCGTTCCGAGTCGGAGCAGGCGGCTGCAGGCGAACAAGGTGAGAACGGAGGCAACGAATGAACACCAAGACTCTTGCTGTTTGCCTGTTGGCAGTAACCGTAACGATTTTTTCGGCACTCGACGAGGCGTCTGCCATTGGCGGTCGCGGCGGCGGTGGCCGTGGGGGTGGCGGCGGAGGCGGCGCTCGACCCAGCATCGGCGGCGGTGGAGGAGGCTCTCGCCCGTCGATGCCTTCCCGGCCTTCAATGCCATCCCGGCCAAGCACGCCGAGTCTCGGTGGCGGGGGCGGTTCTCGTCCCAGCATTGGCGGAGGCGGCGCACCATCCATCAGCCGGCCCAGCGTCAGTCCACCGTCAATCGGTAATCGACCTTCGTATCCAGGCGCAGGCGGAGGCGGAGTGCAGCGACCGAATCTTCCATCCGGTGGATTGGGTCCATCCACACGCCCCTCGACGCCATCCATCGCAGGTAATCGTCCCAGCACACTGCCTGGCGGCATTGGCAGCACGCGACCGAACATTCCGGGAGCGGGTGGCGGTGCAGGTATCGGCGGTGGACAAGGCCGGCCCAGTCTGCCAGACCTCGGTGGCAATCGGCCGAGCACTCTCCCGGGAGGCATCGGCAACAACCGGCCTGGTGGCGGCATTGGAGACAACCGCCCCGGTGGCGGAATCGGCAACAACCGACCCAACGTTCCTGGTGTTGGCGACCGGCCGACTCCCGGCGACGTTGGTGATTTCCTCGGTATGAGCCGACCTTCAACCCTGCCAGGTGGCATCGGCAATCAGCCTGGCATTGGTGATCGTCCCGGCATCGGAAACCAACCCGGCATTGGCAATCGCCCGGGCATTGGCAACGACACGAATATCAATCGGCTCAACTTTGCGGATCGCGATATCAACATCAACAACCGCCCGAACTGGGTCAACATCAACAACAATCAGATCAACAATATTCACACCAATTGGGGCAACGCGTTCAATCGGCCCGGATGGGGCACTCTCCCCGCGAATCGATTGGGCTACTGGAACGGTCGCGGCGGGCCGATTCGCAACAACTGGTGGCCCGGCCACTGTCACGATGGTTGGTTCAACAACAATTGGTGGAACGGACACAACCACGGCTGGTGTGGCTGGCATTACCACTACTGGAACAACAACTACGGACCGAACTACTGGTGGACCGTCCCGGTCTGGGGCGCGATGACCAGTTGGTGGAACTGGGGGACGTATCCGCAAGAGGTCTGGTCGGAGCCTGTGTACTACGACTACGGCGACGGCGGCAACGTGACCTATCAGGACAACAGCGTCTACATTGGCGGTGACGAAATCTGCACCGCTGACGAATACGCTCAAAGTGCGGCCGATCTGGCCACTGTCGCGCCACCTGCCGACGAGACTCAGGCAGAGTCCGCGGAGTGGATGCCGCTCGGAACCTTTGCCGTCGTCGGCAACGAACAGGAGACCGAACCTTCGCGGGTCGTGCAACTCGCCGTCAGCAAGGAAGGCATCATCAGCGGCTCGCTGTACAACACGCAGACCGATGCTGCTCAGTCGGTTCAAGGGCAGGTCGACAAGGAGACGCAGCGGGTGGCGATGCGCATCGCCGACAGCGATACCGTTGTCATCGAGACCGGCATCTACAACCTGACCCAGGACCAGACGCCGATCCTTGTCCATTTCGGCACCGACCGCACCGAGAACTGGATGCTCGTACGCCTCGAGAACCCAGAGGGAAGCGATGATGCAGCGACACCCAGTCAATGACACTCGCTTCATCGATGGAATGATGTCGATCAGAGCAACGCGGTCTATTGGATTAGTCGCGTTGCTGCTGGTCGTCACTCCAGTCCTCGGCGACGATGCGGCGTCTCTCTCCTCGTGGAACGACACCGCGTCGAAGCGGGCGATCGTCGAGTTCGTGGCGCGAGTCACCACCGAAGGGGGGGCCGAGTTCGTGCCGCCGGAAGAGCGCATCGCCGTCTTCGACAACGACGGTACGCTCTGGTGCGAACAGCCGATGTACTTTCAGCTTCTGTTCGCGCTCGATCGCGTGCATGCATTGGCCGATCAGCAGCCCGAATGGCAAGATCAGCAGCCGTTCGCGGCCGTTCTCGCGAACGATCGTGAGAAACTCGCCGCTTTGGGCCATGCCGATCTGGGGGCGATCATGGCGGCGACGCACGCGGGCATGACAACCGATGAGTTCGACGCCATTGTCCGCGAGTGGTTTCAGACCGCACGGCACCCGATCTACGACCGCCCGTACACCGAACTCGTCTACCAGCCGATGCTCGAACTGCTCGACTATCTGCGGGCGCACGGCTTCCAGACCTACATCGTGTCGGGGGGAGGAGTCGATTTCATTCGCTCGTTCGCGGACGAAGTGTACGGCATTCCCCCCGAACAAGTGATCGGCAGCAGCGGACTGACGCACTTCGAGTTGCGTGACGGGGTTCCCGTGCTCATCAAGACGGCCGAGATCGGCAGCATTGATGACGGCCCCGGAAAGCCCGCCAACATCGAACTGCATATCGGAAGACGGCCATTGATGGCGTTCGGCAACTCCGACGGCGACCTACAGATGCTGCAATGGACGACTGCCGGCGAGGGGCCGCGATTCGGATTGATCGTGCATCACACCGACGCCGAGCGGGAGTTCGCCTACGACCGCGAGTCGCACATCGGCAAGCTCGACGCCGCCCTCGACGAGGCCGCGACAAGAGGCTGGACCGTGGTCGACATGCAGGCAGACTGGGGCACCGTTTTTAGTGAAGAGTCGAATTGAGCAAGCAACGATTTGGGATACAGTCAGATTCCTGCCTTGTCGCGAATTCCGAAGGGAAACCATGAAGATCAACGTCCTTTTCGCACTTTCCATTGCATGCTTGTCGTTGACTACTGGAATGGCCGACGATGTTGTTCCGGGACGATCCGCGCTTCCGATCCCGGATCCTGAGTTCGGTGGCGAGATCGGTCAAACCTTTCTCGACTCGACTCCCGACTTTCCTCAGCCGGTGCAGGCTCCCGAGGGCGCTCCGAATGTTTTGATCATTCTGACGGACGACACCGGTTTCGGCATGACGAGCACCTTCGGCGGGCCGGTCCCTACGCCGACACTCGAACGGCTCGCGCAAAATGGTCTCAAGTTCAACCGTTTCCACACGACGGCCCTTTGCTCGCCAACGCGGATCGCACTCCTGGCCGGACGGAACCATCACACCTGCGGGACCGGCGTCATCATCGAAATGGGAACCGGTTATCCCGGCTACACAGGCCGCGTGCCGCGCAGCACGGCGCTCGTGTCGGAGATGCTGCGGTCCAACGGTTACGCCACGTCCATGTTCGGCAAATGGCACAATACCCCCGAGACCGAGATCAGTCCCGCCGGTCCGTTCGACCGCTGGCCGACAGGGTTCGGCTTCGAGTACTTCTACGGCTTCAATCAGGGGGAGACGCACCAGTACTACCCAACGCTCTATCGCAACATCACCCCGGTCGACCCGCCCGCCTCTCCAGAGGAGGGGTATCACTTCACGGTCGACATGACGGACGAAACGATCGGCTGGATCAACAACGTCAACGCGGCCGATCCAGAAAAACCCTGGTTCATCTACTACTCGACGGGTGCGATCCACGCACCACACCACACGCCCGATGAGTATCGGGAAATGTTCGCGGGAGACTTCGACCAGGGATGGGACAAGGTGCGAGAGGAGACGCACGCCCGGCAACTGGAGATGGGCATCATTCCGCCCGGAACGCAGCTCACGCCGCGCCCGCCGGAGTTAGCCGCCTGGGACGAACAGTCCGAGGACGCCAAAAGAGTCTATCTGAAGCTGATGGAAAACTACGCCGGCTTCATGGCGCACACCGACCATCAGATTGGGCGGGTCATCGACTCGCTTGAGAAGTCGGGCGAGCTCGATAACACGCTCATCTTCTACATCGTCGGCGATAACGGCGCGAGCGCGGAAGGGGGCCTCGAAGGCACGTTCAACGAAGTGGCCAGTCTGGTGGGCGTGCAACTGGGCCTGGACAGCTTGCTTTCTCGCATCGATGAGATCGGCGGTCCGCATTCCGAGCCTCACGTGCCGGTCGCGTGGGCTCATGCCATGAATACGCCCTTCCAATGGACCAAGCAGGTCGCCTCATACTTCGGCGGCACGCGCAACGCCATGGTGGTGCACTGGCCGGATGGGATCGAAGCGCAGGGAGAACTGCGCTCGCAATTCCATCATGCGATCGACATCGTGCCGACGATTCTCGAGGCGGCAGGCGTTCCAGAACCGATCGAGGTCAATGGCATTCCTCAGACACCGGTCGAGGGAGTGAGCATGCTCTATACGTTCGATGACGGCGATGCAGCCGACCGCCACACCACGCAATACTTCGAGATGATGGGCAATCGCGGCATCTATCACGAAGGCTGGATGGCCTGCACGCGGCACGGCACGCCGTGGATCACGACGGGCACGGCACGGAGTTTTGATGACGACGTCTGGGAGCTGTACCACATTGACGAAGACTTCAGTCAGGCGGTCGACCTTGCTGCTGAGCAGCCCGAAAAGTTGGCTGAACTTCAGGCAGTCTTTCTGCAGGAAGCAATGAAGTACAACGTGCTCCCCCTCGACGACCGCATGGCGCAGCGCATGGACTCGCGCAACCGACTGGCGGGCGAGCCGCGAACGAGCTGGAGCTACACGGGCAACGAAATCCGACTGCCCGAGCCGGCGGGTCCGTTGATCTTTCCAAACTCGCATTCAGTAACCGCGCATCTGGTGATTCCTGACGGCGGAGCCGAAGGAGTTATCACCTGTTGCGGTGGGGGGACGGCGGGATGGACCCTCTTCGTGCAGGACGGACACCTCAAGTACCACTACAACTACTTTGACTTCGAGCGGTTCTCGGTCGAGGGGGGCGAGCTTCCCAGCGGCGAGGTTGCTGTCGGAGTCGAATTCGTCGCCGGTGATAATGGGGGCGGCACGGTCAAGCTGACCATCAACGGTGAGCCGGCCGGCGAAGGCGCCCTCGACCATGTGACGTTCCGCCACGGCGTCGAGCCCTTCGAGGTCGGCCGCGACTCGATCGCGCCTGTCTGTCCTGGCTATGAAGGCCAGGGAAGTTTCCCTTTCACGGGAGAGATCGAACGGATTGAGTTCCGTGTTGCGGAATAGGCGAACGCTTCCGTCGGCACTTCTTGCCGGTTGTTGAGGGAGTCCGTGCGAATCGTTGGCGACATCCGTTCGGTAATACCAGCGTGATGCGCAGGCTGGTCGGCGGCCGTTCGATTGATGTGCCATCCTCGGATGCAGTCGCATTCTTTGACCGCTGCCGCGCCGATACCGGTTGCAGGCGCGCATGCTGTCGGCAGGGATTGGTACGCACCGACAGCCGTGCGGTTTGCCTGAGACTTTGATTCCGCGACGTCCTCTCGGAGAGGAACATGCCGAGACTCCTGCGAATTGCGCTGTTGATTGCGTTCGGGCAATGCTTCGTCTCGCAAGCGTGCCATGCGCAAGGCTGGCTGTTCGGTGAGGGGGAAGCCTCCTGGCTGAGTGAATCCGCCGAAGGCGAAGGAACGGAAGAAGAGCATCTCAAAACCGACCGCGATTCGTTCACGCCGTCGACGACCGTGGTAGGATCAGGCCGCGTGCTGCTCGAGACATCTTACTCGTTCATTGACAATCGAAGCGGCCCCGAATCTCACAGCTTTCCAGAAATTCTCACCCGCGTCGGCGTGAACGAATGGCTCGAACTGCGAGTCGGCTGGAACTACGAGATCGGCGGCGGCGGGTCGGTGAGCGGAGCCAATGGCTTGCCCGAAGGCGAGGGGACCGGCGAGATCGAAGAAGAAGGCGGAGTCGTGTACGGATTGAAGGTGTTCCTCACCGAGCAGGAAGAATGGCTGCCGGAAAGCTCGCTCATCGTGCAGGCCAATACGCCGACCTCCGGTCCCGAAACCGCGACGCAGTTCAACACCGGATACGTCATTGGCTGGACGCTGCCGAACGAATGGCTGCTCGATGCCGCGCTGCGCTATGGAGCCGCTACCGAGGAAGAAGACCACTTCAATCAGTGGGCGCCGTCAATCGTGGTGAAGATTCCGATTCACGAACAATGGAACGCGCACGCCGAGTACTTCGGCATCTTCACGGACAATCGCGAGGACGAACGTAACCCGCAGTACATCAGCCCCGGCATTCACTACCTGGTCTCGCCCGATTGCGAGATCGGCGTCCGCGTGGGCTGGGGCGTGAATGACGACGCGGCGAACTTCTTCTCCAACGTCGGACTGGGCTATCGGTTCTGATGCCGCGTCGAATCGCAGTCGCGAGTTCGCGTTCCGATGCCAGTTGAGCAAGCCTCAAATCAGTAAAGCTTGATTCGACCATTGTCGCGCGCTGTGATCATCGACTCGTGCATTTACGCACTGAGAAACTGCTTCTCGATGTGAGAATTCTCAGCAATTGCAGATCTGCTTCGTTGCTGTTTTCCGCAGAATGAGTCTGGTAATCTTCACGCCAGCACTTCAACTTCCCATCTCGCCTATTCCTCTGCGGGCGTTAGCTGAACGGGAAGACCAAGTCGACGATTACTGATCGCGCTTACGACCATCGGATGGGACCACGGGCCGCACGGATGCCTTGGAGTGACGGTATGCCGCAGTTTGCGTCCTGACTGATCGCGCACGGCCGCTGTCATCTTAAACAGGACTTCACCTACGAGGAGTAACACAATGAAACGACTATTTACAATGTGGCGCGCCGCGCTGGCCATCGCCGTGGTCGCCTCAGCGCTGGCATCGGCTGCCAACGCCCAGGATCAGCCGAACATTCTGATCGTCTGGGGAGACGACATCGGCCAGTCGAACATCAGCGCCTACACGATGGGGGTGGTGGGTTACCGCACACCGAACATTGATCGCATCGCTCGCGAAGGCATCATCTTCACTGACTACTATGGCGAGCAAAGCTGCACAGCCGGGAGATCGGCCTGGATCATGGGGCAAAGCGTGTTCCGCACGGGACTCAGCAAAGTCGGCCTGCCTGGCGCGGAGTTGGGTATGCGCGAGGAAGACCCGACGATCGCCGTGCTGCTCAATGATCTGGGATACGCCACGGGCCAGTTCGGGAAGAACCATCTCGGCGACCGGGATGAGCAATTGCCGACCAATCACGGCTTCGATGAGTTCTTCGGCAACCTCTATCACCTGAACGCCGAGGAAGAGCCGGAGCACGAAGACTATCCGCGCGATCTGGTATTGCCGAACGGCCAGACATTCCTGGAGCGATTCGGCCCCCGGGGCGTGATTCATTCCTATGCGAATGAAGACGGCACTCAAACCATCGAGAACACCGGGCCGCTCACCCGATTGCGTATGGAGACGGTCGACGATGAAACGAGCGATGCCGCGATCGACTTCATTCGCCGCCAGCACGAGGCGGGCATCCCCTGGTTCTGCTGGTGGAACGGCACGCGAATGCACTTTCGCACTCACGTTCGGGAAGAACTTCGAGGCATCTCGGGGCAGGATGAGTATGCCGACGGCATGGTCGAACACGACATGCACATCGGAAAGTTCCTCGAACTGCTCGATGAACTCGAAATCGCCGACAACACGATCGTGATGTACTCGACCGACAACGGCCCGCATTACAACAGTTGGCCCGATGCGGCCGCCACGCCGTTTCGTGGCGAGAAAAACACCAATTGGGAAGGGGGCTGGCGCGTGCCGTGCGCTGTGCGCTGGCCGGGCGTCGTTGAACCGGGTTCGATCAGCAATGGCATCGTGCATCATATGGACTGGCTCCCCACGCTCGTGGCGGCGGCCGGCAATCCCGACATCAAAGAGCAACTGCTCGACAGTTACACGTCGGAGTCGAACGGGCGCGAGTATCGGGTCCATCTCGACGGCTACAACATCACCGAGCATCTCAGTAATCCGCAAGAAGTGGAAAGCCCCAGGAAGGAGATCTTCTACTTCTCGGATGACGGTGATCTGACGGCGCTCCGCTACCAGGATTGGAAGATCATTTTCATGGAACAGCGTGCGCCAGGAACGTTGCGGGTCTGGGCGGAGCCATTTACCCCGCTGAGGGTTCCGCTGATGTTCAATCTGCGGCGTGACCCCTACGAGCGCGCTCAGATCACGTCGAATACCTATTACGACTGGTTGCTGGACCGCGCATACCTTCTGGTGCCTGCCCAGGCCTATGTGGCTAATTTCCTCGCCACCTTCGAGGAGTACCCGCCACGCCAGAAGGCCGCGAGCTTCTCGCTCGATGAAGTCATGGAGCAGCTTCAATCGGGCGCGGGCGGCAGCCGGTGAGGCTGCTGGTTTCTAACGCTGCCTTTCTCACACGCCGGGGCGGTTCGCAAGGATCGCCCCGGCATGTCTTTTTTGTTGATTGAGTCAATTTGAGGCGCAGCATCGGCACAGAGTACGAGCGTCCCGCCGAAACAGGACCAGATCTCTTACTGCACGTACGTCGCGCACGGCTCGTTCCGCGACATCAGCATGTCATCGCAGGTTGCAGCGCGGCGGCGGGCTGCCAGTCGAGCAGTTGCAGTTCGACGTTCTGGTAGCCGCGGTATTCGTTGAGGCCGGCGGTGAAGCAGATGGAAATCGGGCCGCCCGCGGCGGCGATTTCGTCGGCCCAGTCGGCTTTACCGAACGCGATCGCCCGCAGCACGCGGCCCCCCTGCTTGATACGCAGGCTGAGATGTTGTTCGCCATTCCCCATCTTTTTCGGCGGCTCATTCAAATCAACCCGGCTGGCGGCGAAGATCGGCTTGCGGTGCTGCGACCCGAACGGCCCCAATTGCTCGAGTTCCTTGATCGCCCGATGCGTGACATCGGCTAGCGCTACCTCGGCATCGACCTTGAGTTCGACATCCTGCGAAGTGATCTCATGATTCTCGCGCACATGCTGCACGAACGATTCCCGAAAGGCGTCGATTTGTTCGATGCGGATTCGCAGTCCCGCGGCCGCCCGGTGACCGCCGAATCCAAGCAGGAACTGCCGGCACGACGACAATCCGGTGTACAGGTCGAACCCCGCGAATGACCGACATGAGCCCTGCCCCACGCCGGCGGAATCCTTCAAGGCGATCATGATGGCGGGACGTGAATAGGTCTCGACGACTCGGCTCGCAACGATGCCGATGACCCCTGGATGCCAATCAGGATGTGCCAGCACGAGGGCCGGATGATCGTTCCATTCGGGATGTTTCTCCACCAGTTCCTTCGCCTCTTTGAACATGCGGCGTTCGACCGACTGCCGTTCTTTGTTGAGCTGATCGATGTACTCGGCCAGTTGGGCCGCTCGCTGCTCGTTGGTCGTGGTGAGCATCTCCACGGCAAGACGTGCCTGCCCCAGACGCCCGGCCGCATTGAGGCGGGGCCCCAGCGCGAAGCCGATGTCGTCCGCATCAAGCTGTTTGCTGTCTTCGAGTCCAGAGATCTTGAGCAGGCGCGCCAATCCGGGCGTCGACTTGTCGAGCAATGTCCCGAGACCATAGCGCACGATAATGCGGTTCTCACCGACTAGCGGCACCACATCGGCCACGGTGCCAATGGCGGCCAGGCCGACGGCCATCTTGAGATACTCCCGCATCCGCGGCGAGGCCTTGCGTCCGTCACCCAGCCTCTGGCAGACCGCCCACGCCACTTTGAACGCGACCCCGGCCCCGCATAGATCTCCGAACGGATAGCTCCCCCCAGGCAAGCGCGGATGAACGATACACGCCGCATCGGGTAGTTCTTCACCGATCGTGTGATGGTCGGTGACAATCAGTTCCAGACCCAGTTCCTTTGCCAGAGCGGCTTCGCGCAGACTGCCGATGCCGCAGTCGACCGTGATCAGCAGCCGCCGCGGATCTTCGGCATGCAGGCTGCGGATAGCGTCTTCGTTCAGTCCGTAACCCTCTTCCAGACGGCAGGGGATGTAGTAATCAACCCGGGCGCCGGCGAGTTTCAGGCAATGCCAGAGAATGCTGGTCGAAGTGACGCCGTCGACATCGTAGTCACCGTAAATCGTGATGCGGCGGCCCGCCTGAATCGCCGACGTGAGGCGATCGACCGCCTCGTTGATCCCGGGCAGCAAGCCCGGGTCGTGCAGGTCGGTCATTTTCGCCTGAATGAAGGCGCGGGCCTGATGTCCGGTGAAAACACCTCGTGAGACCAGCACCTGGGCCAGGAGCGGCGAACAGTTCAGTTCGCGGCAGAGCGTCGCGACGTGGCCGCGGTCATGCGGGGCGAATCTCCAGGGACGTGGCATCGCGAATGGCTCCTCCGTGACGAACGAACGGCGTGCCCTCACGATACCGCGTGCGGATCAGGCTGCAAGGGAACGCGGCGCAGTCACAGAAATGTGCAGTAAACGATGAACCTTGACGGCGGATTGCACGTTGTCCAGAAGCGATCACCAGAACCGCGGCTTCCCTTGAATCCCACCCGGCGGCGTTTCATGCTGTGTCACTGACTGCAATGACCGCGGTTTGACAGGAGACGGAATGAACGACGAGAGCCTCATCACTCCCGACGCAGATCAAGTCGCCCATCCTAAGGGTGACGGACCATTCGGAGCGAAGGACGCCGCCGGGCAAACCACCGATGCCGGCAAAGCGAAAATCTTCCCCTGCGAGGAGTGCGGGGCCGACTTGGTGTTCAACATCGGGGAGCAGGCACTCAAGTGCCCGTTTTGCGGCCACGTCAAACAGATCGCGATCGCCGAAGACGCCGTCATTGTCGAGCAGGACTTTCACACCATGCTCCAGCGGATGAAGGACGTTCGCGAGAAGAAACTCGATGCGCAGCCGGAGCATTCCGAGGTTCGCTGCGAGTCGTGCGGAGCCAACGTCATTTTCGCGGGCACGCTCACCAGCAGCGAGTGCCCTTACTGCGGTTCGCCAATCCAGAGGGAGAACGTCCATACGGCTACTTGGCGCGTGCCGGTGGATGGCGTGCTCCCCTTTCTGGTCGATCACGGTACGGCGGCCACGCGGCTCAAGGAATGGGTCAAGTCGCGCTGGTTCGCGCCGAACGAATTCAAGAAGCGCGGAGCCGACGGCAAGTTCGAGGGAGTCTATCTGCCCTACTGGACCTACGACTCGTTGACGTTCAATGCGTATTCGGGTGAGAGGGGCGAGCACTACTACGTGACGGTCGGCTCCGGCAAGGACAAGCGGCAGGAACGACGCACGCGCTGGTATCCGGCGTCGGGGAAGTTTCAGCGGTTCTTCGATGATGTGCTGATCTGCGGCCTGCTTGGCATGCCGGAGAAATACATCAGGGCCCTGGAGCCCTGGCCGCACGAGAAGTGCATGCCATTTACGCAACAGGTGCTGGCGGGACACTTCGCACGTACCTACGACGTCGAACTCGAAGACGGCTTCGGCAGCGCCAAGAAGATCATGGATGCGGCGATTCACAGCGAGGCCCGCCAGCTTATCGGGGGCGACGAGCAACGAGTGCACTCGGTGAAGTCGCGGTTCGACGCCATCACGTTCAAACATCTGCTGCTGCCGTTATGGCTGTTGGTCTATCGCCTTCACGACAAGAGCTACCGGGTCTTCATCAACGCCGGCACCGGCGAAGTGCAGGGCGAACGGCCCTATAGCTGGGTGAAGATCGTGGGGCTGATTCTGTTGATTCTGGCCGTCATCCTCGGCATCGGGGCGGCACGGGGGGCCTTTCGGTGAACGGGCGAACCTAACGAAAAAACGGCCCGGAAAACTGGCGTTCTCCGGGCCGCTATGACCCCAAGGGGATTTGAACCCCTGTCGTTGGACTGAAAATCCAATGTCCTAGGCCACTAGACGATGGGGCCGGGCGGTGCACACCTTATCGGGTCGTTATCGGCCATGTCAAATCGCATCCGTTAGCGAATGTGACACAGCCGAGGGCATGCGGTTCGCGGGCACAGGCCGATCGTGCAAAGCCTGAATTGAAAACGACTTGGTGCCGTGGCCTGCGGGCCATTCACACCAGTTCGTTCAGATACTCGCCGCTGGGCAGCACCGGGATCGGACGGCCGGAGTTGTCGATGTAGTGATGATCGACATCGACTCCCAGGTGCCGATACATCGTCAGCAGTACGTCCTGCGGGGTCTTGGGGTTCTCCAGCGGGAAAGCGCCTTTGGAGTCTGAAGAACCGACGACCCGGCCTCCCTGAATCGGTCCGCCGGCCAAAGCGGCGCTGAAGACGTTCGGGTAGTGATCGCGCCCCGCTTGCGCGTTGACTCGCGGCGTGCGCCCGAATTCGCCCCAGGCCAGCACGAGCGTCGATTCGAGCAGTCCGCGATTGTCCAGATCTTCGATGAGCGCCGTGTATGCCTGATCGAATCTCGGCAAAAATCCGCGCCGCAAGGAATCGAATCCGAGCACATGCGTGTCCCACCAGCGGAGGTCGACCGTCACGAGCCGCACTCCCGCCTCGACGAGTCGTCGGGCGAGCAGCATCCGTTGAGCCCAGTTCGGCGCCCCACAGCGATCCGATGCCCCGGGATCGAACGACGGCATCAAGCCATAACGTTCGCGAAGCTCCTGCGGCTCGGCGTCGAGGTTGAAGGCATCCCGCGCCTTGTCGGAAGTGAGGATACCCATCGCCTGCGACTGGAAACGGTCCATCGCCCCCATCATCGCCTCGCGATCGAGATCACCGCGCAAACGGTCGAACTGCCGATTGAGTGCGGTGCGGTCCGACAGGCGGTTCATCGTCAATCCGCCCGCCAGTTCGAAGTTCGGAACCTGAAACGGCCCTGTGTTCGCCGGGTCGGCCATCGTCTCGAACGGTCGATAGCTCGGCCCCAGATAAGCCGAGTCTGCTCCGGGCAACATGCTGGGGATCATCACATAGGCAGGCAGTTCTGGCGAAAGATGTCCCAACTGCTCGGCCACGATCGAGCCGCAACTCGGGTGCACGTTCTGATCGGGACTCGGCCCCGAGTTGTATCCCGTAAAGCAAATCTGGTCGGCAGCAGAGTGACCGGCATCTTCGTGATACAGACTGCGAACGATCGACCACTTGTGCATGATCGACGCGCACCGCGGCAACATGTCGGTGAGCTGAATGCCCGAC
>JANNSB010000431.1:0-12581 GCA_031402175.1 Planctomycetaceae bacterium | reverse complement strand
GGAGTTCATCAGCGACTTGCGGATGATGACCAGCGTGACTCCCGCAGGGCCGAGATTCTTCTGCGCGCCGGCGTAGATCAATCCATATTTGCGAACATTGATCGGCCGGCTGAAGATGTCGCTGCTCGCATCGCAGATCAGCGTTGAACTCGCGGGGATTTCAGGTTCCTTCTCCCACTGCGTACCGAAGATCGTGTTGTTCGACGTGAAGTGAACGTATTTAGGATTGTCGCAGTAGTTGGCTTCGCGCGGGATGTAACAGAAGTTGCGGTCCTTGCTGGAGGCCGCCTGGCGAGCGGCTCCATAGCGACCCGCCTGCTCGAACGCCTTCTCGGACCAGCTTCCCGTGATGAGATAGTCGGCCGTCTCCCGCGCCCGCAGGAAGTTCATCGGGATCTGAAAGAACTGCGTCGACGCTCCGCCTTGCAGAAAGAGGACGGCATAGTCGTCGGGGATGCCAGCCAGTTTGCGGCAGTCGGCCTCGGCCTGAGCGAGAACGGCGATGAACGCTTTCCCCCGGTGGGAATGCTCCATGATGCCAATGCCGGTGTTGCCCAGAGACAGCATGTTCTCGCGAGCTTCTTCGAGAACCTCGACAGGCAGAACGGCTGGTCCCGCGGAGAAATTGAAAATGCGTTCGGTCATGAAAGAGTCGTTGGACTTTGATCGTTGAACGTTTGAGGGCTGACGACAGAGGGGCGGAACTTGTCCTTGTTCAGGCAGCATCCTAAAGCCCAGAGTCTGTAGCCTAAAGCCTTATCCGCGTCAGTCGTATTTCTTCAGATGCTCGGCAGTGATCGGATTGTCTTTATGGATCACGTCAGGGCCGACGCCGGCCCGCTTCTCGTAGTAGCCGTCACCCGATTTCACGTACTTCGTGAAGCCCAGGCGGTCGAGTTTCTTGTCGTCGCCGGCCGACTTCTTCATCGCCCCTTCCGACCAGGCCCCGCCGATGAAGGGAGGCTGAATCACCCGCTGCACCGGCTCTCCGGTCTCCGGATGCTGCGTCAACGGTGGGTCGCTGAATCGCTGCACAACTTCGAACTGCTCGCCGGGCGAGCCGTCGGAATTGACGATTTCGTAAACGTAAGTAGGCATAACGGAACTCTGTCGATCGCAAACTCTGTGCAATATGCGGTTTCACGGCCGCACTAAGAGATTCTAGCAGAACCGGGGACTCAGGGAATCTGCGATTTTCGGCCTGCTGAGGCATCACGGAGCGCCCGGACTCGCCAGATGCAGCACTTGCCGGCTGACGATCTCTACATCGTGAGCGATTTGACGTTCTACTTTCGCCGTCTGCACACCTGACAGCACGATCGCGGCCAGCATCAAGCCTGCGCCAGCCAGTGAGAACGGCTTCACGGCAGATCGCGGCGACTCTGCGACCCGGCTGCGGGCGATGCGAAACACGCTCCCCGCCAGCAGCATCCAGAGCAACCCCAAAGTGGCCAGCAGCACGACGCCCGACATGATCCCCTGATTCGCCCCGAACATTATGCCCGCGGCAATCAACCAGAAACCGGCGAAGACGCCCCCGCCCGGACAACCCGCGAGCAGCAGCAGCGCCAGCCATTGAACAGGATGCGGTGATGCCGATTCGTCGACCGGGGCGCCAAGGCACCATGCGGCATAGGCCCAGCCTGAAGTCAGCGACAGGATGATGCCTCCGCAGATGCCGGCCTCGGTGCCTGTGATGCCGCCGACAATCGCCAGCAACTGGGCCGACATCGTGAGCCGCAACATGCCTTCACTCGCAGAGTCGACCGCGGTCAGCATCGCGAGCTGCCACATGAGCGAAACCAAAACAGGGCCAATCACCCAGCCCTGACCGCCCCCGACGAACTCACCGAGCAACGGGAGGAAGCACCTCATGAGCAGCCAGTTTCCCAATGGCAGCAAACCGCAGACAATCACGAGCCGTGGACCGCACTCCATTCGGAGGAGACTGCGGATCAACGATTCCTGCATCGGCCATGAACCGACGCACAATAGGATCGCAACACTCCACGCCAGAAACATACTGCCGGCCAGTTGCTTCCAGGCGACATGTGCCCGTTCGCTGTCGAGAGCCATTCGCGGCAGCCCGAAGACCAGATCATTGATGCCGGTTGTGAGCGCTGGATCGGCGACGTGGTTCTGTACTTGAACCTGTATCGCCGCGACTACCGCGACCGCCGTCCCGAACAAGAACGCGGCGGCGACCGCGACTCCCCAGATCACCTCTCCCCGCGACCGTGCGGATACCAACGAAGGTCGATTCCAAAGTACGACGCTCAGTAAGGAGATCGTCCCCCCAATGGCGAGCAACAGGAAATCCATTGCCGCGAGCGCCAATGCGATTCCCGCAGCCGCGAACAACAAAGTGATGAAGTCCCGCCTGACCCATGTCCTCCGTGCCGATTCCCACAGCACGATCGACAGCGCCAGCCAAGGCAGCATTACGAGGTACCAGAGACTCAGCCCGTCGACACCGACACCCAGCATGATCGGCGACCCGTCAGCCAGCGGACGCCACGCGATCGACTTCACCATCTGCGAAATCGCCGGCGGGTCAGCGAGCGGCATCGCCGAGTCGAAACGCATCACGATTGCGATGCCGCAGCTCACCCACAACAGGCATCCCTGCAGCACGACAAACCGGGTGGCGTCCATTCCTCGGGATCGCAAGCAGCCGACGATCGCCACGATCACCCAGGGGAGCAGCACATGCGCCAGCACCAGGTATTCGAGCAACACGTCCCAGAATCTCATCGATGTTCCAGCGATCGTGCAGTGTGGCGGGCCATGTGCGTCGCGCGTAAGATGACTCCCTGCCCCTCGAACTTGCAACCAAGGCCGCTCTGTAATGAACTTCGTCATCGCCGCCGGCCTGACCTCGATGACGCCGTCTCCGACCGTCCAAATCGCCGTCTATTCCCTGGCGATCGTCGCCGCTTCGTTGGCCGCAGCGTTCCTCTCCCTGGAGAAACTGGGGCACACGCCGATGCAGGCGGTCATCAGTTTCGTCGGCGGGCTGATGCTCGGCATCGCGATCTTTCATCTCTGGCCGCACGCGCTGGGACACATGGGGCAAGGCCGGGCCGATGAAGTGGCGACTTGGGTGATGGCCGGCATCCTCATGATGTTCCTGCTGCTTCGGGCGTTCCACTTTCATCAGCATGGCCCGTCTGATTTCGGACCAGGAGACACCGGCCATTCGCATGATTGCGATCGGGATCATGCCGCACCCGTGGAGTTGCCCCTGCAAGCGAAACACGCGGGACATCAACACGCGAGCAAGACGCCGTCTTCGAAACATCGCTGGGAATGGGTCGGCGTCTTTGCGGGATTGGCGATCCACACACTCATCGACGGCATCGCGTTGGCGGCGAGCGTGCAAGTCGGGCAAGCATTGTCTTCCTCAGAAGGCTGGTTCGGCCTGGGGGCCTTCGCAGCGATCCTGCTGCACAAGCCGCTCGACACACTGAGCATCACGACGCTGATGACAGCCGGCGGCTGGTCGCGAAAGTCTCAGCTCATTGTCGTTTGCCTGTTCTCGCTCATGTGTCCGGCCGGAGCATTGATATTCATCGGAGGAGTCGGGGCCTTCGGCCTGGCTCAGTCTCCGATCGTCGGCTGTGCGCTGGCATTTGCCTGCGGAGTCTTCCTCTGTATTTCGCTAAGTGATCTGCTGCCGGAAATGGAGTTTCACTCACACAACCGTGCCCTGTTGACTACGGCACTTCTCTTGGGCATTGCCATGGCCTGGGGGATTCGCTTTCTCGAATCGCGGCCGGTCCATCAAACCCGCCCGGCAGGCAATGAATTCCTCATGCCCGACCACTCCGTCACCGATCATCGAGCGGACAGCGAACGCAAATACTTCACTCCTTGGGTGATGTCATCGACCGCATCTCCCGCTTCGCGGCGTACCGTCAACCAGCCGGTGTATGCTGCCTCGTCGAGCAGCGCCAAGAGGAGCTGCCAGTCGACCTGCCCGGTTCCGACTGCCGTCTCGGCATGCGTGCCACGTCCGACCCAACGTCCATCGCGAGCTTGAACGTGGCCGATGCGTTGGGCCAGCGCTCGGTTGAAATCCTCCAGCGACTGATTGACTTCATCCGTTTTCTCGGCGGCTCCAAACGACAGATCGCCCAGGCGCAACTTTGCAGTCGCCGATTCTTTCGCCCCATCCGAAAGCCAATTGACGGGATTGACATCGAGCAGCACCGGGCCGGTACTGATCTGCGCAAGAACCTGTTGAACTCGCGACGCGGGCTGGCGTCCAAATTCCAGACAGGGAATCGTACCCGTTTGATTGCCCGCCGCCGCGATGGCATTGATGGTCTCGATCAATCTCTGGTCATCTTCGCTTCCTGCCGCTGGCAATTGGCCGACCGATAGCGCCAGCGCCCCGGCACGCAACTGGCGGGTACGCCGCATGGCTGTCTCAATCGCTGCGACGCGCTCATCGGCATGTGCGGCCTCGTACAACGGCAGCCTCAAGGGGAAGTACGCCGTGGCGACGCGCAGTCCGTTCTCATTCAAGCGGTGCAACAACTGCCGGATCGCCGTGTCGCCGAACTCGCTCTCGGGAACCTCATGCCGCAGGTCGAACGCCACTCCGGCCGCCCCGGTGGCAGCCGCAAATGGAATGGTGGCGCTAAGTCCCCGACCCAGATCCGCTGTTGCCACGCTGATTGAGACGCCTGCCATTGATGGAGGGTTGAGAGTGGAAGAATGATTCAGTGCATGTCGTGTAATAAACCTTGTAACTCCTCATCGCTGACATCGCGAGGATTGCCGTTCATGCTGTTGCCTCGCGACGCAAGGGCGAGTTCTTCAATCTGGGCAGTTTCGACGCCCAATGCACTCAGCCGGGTCGGCAATCGCAGGTCCGCGAGCAACTGGTCAACTGTATGAATCGCGAAATCGACTGCGGCTTCATCGTCGAGCACTTTGGCCCGATCCGACCATAGTCGACCGATATCGGCCAGTCCGGATTGCGCGACCTCGCGATTGAATCGCATCGCCCACGGCAGCATTGTGGCACAGGCCAGTCCATGGGCGACGCCGCAGACGGCTCCTAGACCGGCCGCGACGCCGTGCGCCAGTCCCAGTCCTGAATTCGCCAGGGCAACTCCCGACAGGAACGCGGCGTGTGACATCACTTCGCGACTCTGGCGGTTCTCGGGTTCGGCCATCAAGCGTTTCAGCGATGCGGGCGCATAGCGCAGACCTTCCAGGCAGAGTGCCTTTGTGACCGGCGTCGCCTTTCGCGTGATGTAACTCTCGATGAGCTGCGTGATCGCATCCATGCCGCTGGTGGCTGTTACAAACTTCGGCTGACTGCAGGTGAGCTGTGGATCGATGATAATCGCGCTCGGCACCATCCATGGCGATCTCAGACTCTTCTTGAACGGCGGATCGACCCCGGTGATGACCGCGTTCTTGGTGGCTTCACTCCCTGTGCCGGCGGTGGTCGGTAGTGCGATGATCGACAATGACGGCACATCTATCTGGCGTCCCGTGCCGACCCCCTCCAGGAACTCCAGCACCGATGCGCCACAGGCGTTTGTCGCCATCACAGCGACGGCCTTGGCCAGATCAATGGCCGCCCCTCCGCCGATGCCGATGACTGCGTCCCCTTCCCGCGGGCCCCACTGCAACAGATCGAGCGTCGCGGCGTCGACATCGTCGACGGTCGGTTCGCGATAGCACGTCGTCAGCCTGCGAGCATCGATGCCGGCGGAGATCAGTCTCTCGACGAGTTCGTCGATGATGCCCAGGTTTTCCAGCGTTCGCGAACCAACGACCACGAACGCTCGCCGGCACCATGAACGGATCATCTCCCCCAACTCGGCGCGTCGTCCCCAGCCGAAGCGGACATCGCGCGGAAGGAGCAGGTCGTATCGCATGGATTTGATCTGAATGAGACGGAATCACCCCGCATGCTACAGCGGACTTGGGCCGTCCGGTATAGTGACCGCCGCTGGTTCATGTCCCACCGATCCCATCACTTCGATACTGCAATGCGACCTACAAACTCGACGCTCCTGCTCCTGTATTCAGTCGCAACATTGCTGTCGTACGGGCAGAAAGTGCTCGCCGATGATGTGGCTGTCGACGACCAGCAACCCACACTCGTCACGCGGTTCGCCGCAGATGTCGACCCGGCAGCACCTTGGCCGGAATATCCTCGCCCGCAGCTTGTGCGGGAGAACTGGCTCAATCTCAACGGTCCATGGGATTATGCGATCACACCCAAGAGTGCACTCGCGCCGACGGAATGGAATGGCGAGATTCTTGTTCCGTTCTGCATTGAATCCACACTGTCGGGTGTGCGGCAGCGGGTCGATGCGACCGAGACGCTCTGGTATCACCGGCAGTTCACGATTCCCGAAGACTGGCCGCGCGAACGATTGCTGCTCCACTTCGGCGCGGTTGACTGGGAATCCCATGTCTGGATCGACGGCATCCCCGTCGGTGAACATCGCGGCGGGTATGACCCGTTCACGTTCGACATTACCGATGCCTTGGGAGAGAACTGGGCGGGTGAGCATTCGATCATCGTTTCCGTCTGGGATCCGACCGACGAGGGGGTGCAGCCTCGCGGCAAGCAAGTCGAGGAACCCGAAGGTATCTGGTACACGCCGGTGACGGGCATCTGGCAGACGGTGTGGCTGGAGCCGGTCGGCCAGGTTCATGTCTCCTCGATGGACTTTGTGACCGACATCAAGCTGGGAACCGTGGAGATCGAATTCACGACCGACGTGCATCACCTGCCCGGCGAGGTGATCTTCTTCAACATTCAGGCACTCGACGGCGGACGGGTCATCAGCGAAAGCCAGGCCGACTTCCCCTGGCCTGAACAGATGGTGGAACAGATCAATGGCGGCATCCCCGCTGAGGGAAACCGCGATGCGCAAGTCGTCATTCTGGCACCGAAACTCTGGTCGCCGGATAGTCCCTTTCTCTATGACCTGGTTGTCACGATCACCGATGCCGAAGGCAACGAACTCGACCGCCTGACCAGCTATTTCGGCATGCGTGAAATCGAAATGCGCCCCGATGAGCACGGCGTGCCGAGAATGTTCCTTAACGGGGAGCCGGTGTTTCAGTATGGACCGCTGGATCAGGGCTGGTGGCCGGACGGGCTATACACGGCTCCCACTGATGAGGCGTTGAGGTACGACATCGAGGTAACGCGGCAGTTGGGCTTCAACATGGCACGCAAGCATGTGAAGGTTGAACCCGATCGCTGGTATTACTGGGCCGACAAGCTCGGCCTGCTGGTCTGGCAGGACATGCCCAGTGGCATGGGTCGCAGTCGCAATCAACATGTCGGCCCCGAACAGCCGGTTGACGCCGTGCTGACTGCGGCGGAGCGGGATCAGTATCGCATCGAACTCGCCGCGATGATGGATGCATTACAGCCGCATCCGTGCATCGTCGTCTGGGTACCGTTCAACGAAGGTTGGGGACAGCACGATACCAACGACGTGCTGCGATGGACGATGGACCGCGATCCCACGCGTCTCGTCGGCGGACCCTCCGGCTGGATCGATCGCGGGTTCGGCCACTTGAAGGACATGCACAGCTACCCGGGTCCTGGGATGTTCCCCGCGATGGGTGATCGCATCACCGTGCTGGGCGAGTACGGCGGCCACGGTCTGCCTCTTTAGGGCCACACCTGGCTGGGCCGAAACAACTGGGGCTATCGCAGCTATGAGTCGATCGACGACCTGAATGACGCCTATGCCGCGCTGCTGGTGCAGGTTCCGTCATTGATCGCCGACGGGCTGTCGGCGGCGGTCTACACGCAGACGACCGATGTGGAAATCGAGGTCAACGGCTTCATGACCTACGACCGCGAGGTGATCAAGTTCGATGAAGAACGAGTGCGCGAGTTGCACACCGTGCTGTATGGGCCGCCTCCGGTCAAGACCGTGCTGGTGGCCACTTCGGAGAACTCAGGCCAATCCTGGACTGCGACCGCAGTTCAGCCTGCGGCAGACTGGTCAAGCCCGGACTTCGATGACTCCGACTGGGCGACAGGCGAGGGGGGTTTCGGCACGCCCGACACTCCCGGTACCGTCGTTCGCACTGAATGGAACAACTCCGACATCTGGATTCGACGGGAGTTCGAATTGACTGCGGAGGTCGAAGGCCAACTCGCGCTGCGCATCCATCATGATGAAGACTGTGAGATGTTCCTGAACGGCGAACAGATCGCGTCGTTGACGGGTTACACCACCGGCTACGTCGACATCCCGCTGGATACATCGGCAGCCGAGTCATTGCGGGAAGGGTTGAACTCGTTGGCCATCCACTGTCATCAGACCGGCGGCGGGCAGTACATCGATGCGGGCTTAACACTGTTGACGTATCCGGCCAGTGAATGATCGAGGCCCCGTACGCGGATGATCGTCGAACAACTCGCCATCTGGGGACCGGAATCGACCACGCCGGCTCCGTCTCTGGCGGAGGCGCAAGCCTACTGCCGAAAGCTGGCGAGACATCATTACGAGAACTTTCCTGTCGTCACCTGGCTGTTGCCGCGGCGGTTGCGGCAACCGTTCTACAACGTCTACGCCTACTGCCGCTGGGCCGATGATCTGGGGGATGAGGTTGGCGATGCAGGTCGGTCACTGGAACTGCTCGACTGGTGGAAGCAGGAGCTATTCGCGTGCTATGAGGGGCGCTGCCGTCACCCCGTGTTCGTCGCGCTGGCCGAAACGATTCGCGAACACCGGCTGCCGCGAGAGCCGTTCGAGGATCTGATTTCTGCGTTTGTGCAGGACCAATTGGTCCACGAATACGAGACCTTCGATCAACTGCTCGACTACTGCCGACGCAGCGCGAATCCGGTCGGGCGCATTCTGCTGCATCTGATGGACGCCGTCAGCCTGGAAACATTCGCTTCGTCCGACGCGATCTGTACCGGGCTGCAACTGACGAACTTTTGGCAGGATATCCGCCGGGATCATGAGATGGGCCGCGTCTATCTGCCGCGCGAGGACCGCGAACACTTTGGCTATCGCGACGACGACTTGCAGCAGCGACGCACGACGCCGGAGTTCCTCGAACTGATGCAGTTTCAGGTCGCCCGCGCCCGCGAGTTTCTCGATCGTGGTGCTCTATTGGCGGGCCATCTCTCAGGACGGGTGCGACTCGACATTGAACTGTTTCGACACGGCGGACTCGCCATACTCCGCAAGATCGAGCAGGCAAACTACCGGGTCTGGGACGTGCGGCCGAAGCTGACGAAGTGGGATGTCATCAGAGCCTTCGGCCAAGCCTTCACAGGCCGATCGCGTCGGATGCGCTAACAGGCGACGCCGCCTCTCCACACGGATCGTGGTGCGCGAAATACCCGTCCCACTTCTTGTCGAGTCGCTTCAAAGCCTCGGGAATCGGGACATGGCTGTAGCGGCCATCGTCAAACTCCACCAACTGATCGCGCCGCAGTTTTTCGAGCGCGTCGCAAATTTCGAAGTTTACGGCGGAGTCGAACTGCTCCAGCAGCAGCCGTTCGCAATGGCCGTCGAGTTCCTCCACTGTCGCCGGCCCATGGGCGATCAGGCAGTAGTAAGCCAGCACGGCCTCCTTGAACTCCTGCGTCTCCAGCGAGTCCATCAAGTAAAAGATCACGCCCAGATCGTTGTCGAGATTCTTGTGATAGAGCGACTGCGTCACCAGATGCTGGTAGCGGCTGCGCGAAGCGCGAAAGCCAAAAAAGACTTTTCCCGCGTAGCCACCCACCGTCATCAACGCCGCCAGCGCGACGACGGGACTCAGCAGTGCCGCGAACGCGAACTTCACGACGAACAACACCAGCCCGATCGTTCCCGTCACGATCAGCTTGATGAGGTCGAGCGGCTTCATCGAGATTTTCTTCTCGGGGAACACGACCTCCAGATCCGCCATCGGGATGTCGCAGAACGCCTTGATGAAAATCGTCGGGTCGGCCACCAGCTCGATTTCGGTCTCGTCATCGGGTACAGGCGCGAGCCGAAACAGAATCACCAGTTCCTTGAACGTCGGCTCCTGCAGCGAGGTGCGGCGAAACAGCGATCCGATGCCCAGTCCGCTGTTTCGCAGCGAGATGCGTTCCACGCGCCTGGGTTGATGAATCGATGTCCGCGCGGCCTGCACACCTTTCTTCTCTTCGTTGATGACTTCCGGCTCAGCGCGCCGGCGAAACAGACCGATCAGCCGTTCGATGCCGCGCGTGATCAAGTAGTCGATCTTCGGCAGAATGTGAAATCCGTACGAACGATCGACGCCGACGCCTCGACGAAAGATCAGGATCCTGCTGGCGAATTCCGGCAACGGCTCGGTCGACGTCGAACCGTGCGCGGCCAGAAAGTCGCCCAGCAGTCGCGAATCGAGTTTGTCCCAGTCGACCTGCACCGGCAGATTGAAGAGATGTTCCTCCTGATGGGCGAACTCGACATCCTCTTGAGAAAGTAGCCGAAAGTTGGCCTGCTTCATCACGCGCATCAGGTTCGTCAGAAACCGGTTCTCCGCCTGACGCAGTTCGGCGTCCGATAATCCCGCTCTCTCGACCAGTCCTTCATCCTGTTCGAGCAGGCGAAAGTCTTCCTTCAGTTCCTGCGACACGCGCAGGTTCTCGAAGTGGTAGACCGCCTCGATCATCTGGCAGAAGTCGAGAAACCGTTCCGGCAAATCCCCTCGCGCCGCGAGTGTGTCGACGAGACGCTTCTTGCTCACCGGAATGAAGTGTTCCGGCTCGATGAGAAATTCGCGTTTGGGACAGGCGGAATCCACGCGGAAAGGCTTGTGGCTTGTGACTTGTGGCTTAAGAAGCAATTGACCAATCCTAAAGCCTCAAGCCTCAAGCCTAAAGCCTGTCTGCCTGTCGCCTCGCTGACGCGACTTGATAGACTGGCTTTCTCGAACGATCTTCGTGGAGGCATCATGCGTGAACTGTGTTTGGAACTGCGGCGGCGCGACCTGCTCAACTGGACCCGGCACGGCCTGTCCACGGCGGCCATCGTGTCGCTGCTGGGGCAGGGTGATCACATCTTTGCCGAGGGGACGCTGCCCGAGGATGACGATCCGTGGCCCCACCATCAGCCGCGTGCCAAGCGAGCGATCCACATCTGCCTCTGCGGCGGACTGAGCCAGGTCGACAGCTTTGATTACAAGCCCGCGTTGGCCGAGTCGCACGGCCAGTCGTTCGGCGGCAGTGTCACCAAGGATGATGTCTTCTTCGGCCAAATCGGCCTGCTGCGCAAGAGCGACTGGGAATTCCAGCAGCGGGGCGAGAGCGGATTGTGGGTCTCCAGTCTGTTTCCGCACATTGCCGAAGTGGCCGATGAGCTCACGGTCATCCATTCCATGTTCGCCGAGACCTCGAATCACACGCCGGCCACGTTTCAGGAGAACACGGGGTTTCGCTTGAACGGCTTTCCTACGGCAGGCGCATGGCTGTCGTACGGCATGGGGAGCGAGACCGAGAATCTGCCGGCGTATGTGGTGATTCCCGATACGCGCGGCCTGCCTGCGGGTGGGTCGATCAACTGGTCGAATGGCTTTCTGTCGGCGAGGCATCAGGGAGTCATCATTCGCAGCCAGGGAACGCCGGTCGACGACCTGACGCCGGCCACGCCGATCGCCGAGTCGACGGAACTTGCCAGTCGCGACCTGCTGCTCCAGCTCAATCGGCGACATGCCGAGCGGCGCGGTCACGAGGACGCCCTCGAAGCCCGCATCCGCAGCTACGAACTCGCCGCCCGCATGCAGTTGGCGGTGCCGGAAGTGGCCGACCTGGCGCAAGAGACGGCCGATCTGCAGGACTCCTACGGTCTGAACAAGGACGAAACTCGCGACTTCGGACGCAGTTGCCTGCTCGCCCGGCGCTTGCTGGAGCGTGGCGTGCGATTCGTCCAACTTTATGCGGGCGGGGCGTTCGGCTCACCGCGCATCAACTGGGACGGCCACGAAGACATGCGGGAGAACCACGGGCAGGAGGCGTTGCGGATCGACCAGCCCGTTGCGGCCCTCTTGCGTGATCTGCGTCAGCGCGGAATGCTGGAAGACACGCTGGTGCTCTTCACGAGCGAGTTCGGGCGCACCCCGTTCACGCAGTCTGCCGCCGATGTGCTCGGAGCGGGGCGAGATCACAACTCGCCCGGCTTTACCGTCTGGATGGCCGGCGGCGGCACAAGGCCCGGTATCACCTACGGCAGCACCGACGAAGTCGGCTGGAAGGCCGTCGACAATCCCGTCCACTGGCACGACTTCCATGCCACCGTGCTGCACCTGCTGGGCATCGATCACACGCGGCTGACGTTCTATCACAACGGCATCGAACGCCGCTTGACCAACGTGCACGGGCATGTGATTCATGAGTTGATTGACGCATGACACCCCAGCCGGTCGATCCCACCAAGACCTACACCGCCACGTACGATGCCTGGAACCGATTGGTGAAGCTGGTGGATGACGACACCGACGACACGGTGGCCGAGTACCAGTACGACGGCGCCAACCGCCGCATCGTGCAGAAGAGCTATGCCGCGGGAGTGCTCGATGAGACGCGGCACCTATACTACACGCAGCCCAGCCAG
>JANNSB010000430.1:0-2152 GCA_031402175.1 Planctomycetaceae bacterium | reverse complement strand
CCTGGATGCAGCGGGCCGGCGTCGAGAGCATTCTCGGGGTAACGATCAAAGCGGGCGTTCTGCACCTCGCGCCATGCATTCCGAAAGGTTGGCCCAGCTTTGAGGTCTCTATCCTCCACCGTTCGGCCCGGTACGTCATCGCCGTCGAAAATCCCAGCGGAGTGAGCAGCGGCATCGCCGAGGCCGACGTCGACGGGCAACCGATCATCGCCCGTCCGCTCCGCATCCCACTCTTGGATGACGGCAAGATCCACCGCGTCGAGGTTCGACTCGGTTGAACCGTCGCTCGGAGCGCGGTGGGGTGAACACATATGAAAAAGGCCCCGTCGCGCTGATGACGCCTCCTTGTGTTCAGTGTTCGCGGCGGTCGGTCGTCCGCGTCAGGCCCATTCGATAACTACGGCAATCATAGTAGCGCGACCGCGAGCAATAGCTGCTGGCCCTCTGCCAGTCGAGACCTCTCGCAATCGTTGCGGTAGCCGCTGCCGATGACGATAGAGAACCAGGGGCTATAGACGTCATCGAGCTAAATTCGATTGCGGCGCATTGTCGATCATTCGGTCCACGACATCGACGCACCGGTTGAGTCGCTCCGACAAAGCGTCACCGTGCGTAAACGGTCAATGGGGGCTTGCGATGTCATCCTTATGCCTATGAAGGAACTGGGCGATCCGCCGCTTGAGCTGCGCGGTTTCGTGAGCTGTGCCACCGCCGAAGGAATTCTCGAATAGCTCGTGCTGAATGTGTGTCGGCAGGCCATTCCATTTCGAGAGCACGGCCGCGCCGAGGTACTGTAGGATTTGTGTCTCTTGATCGCTTAGAGGACTCTGAGACTCGGGCCGCTCGCGTGATGGCGCCCCAAATGCGCCCCCCTCGGCCTCCCATCTCTCCAGGGCCATAGCTTGAGACGTGTTGAAAGAGCCGCTTCCGGGGGATCGCATAGCCATGCCCTCCATATGGTGATCATCAGCTGGAATCGCCAGCTCCCGATCGGCTGTCCTGCTCGCTCGGGGACTCCAACGGGCGCCTGGCATCGACCGCTCCGGCCCGGAGCACGCCAACAGAGGATTGGGGCGACAAACCGATCCTCACGAAGAGGATACGTGAAAACTCCCGGCGAAGTCGAACGTCTCTGGAGAATCTTCGTTGAACCGGACTACATCGTGATCTTTAGCAGAACCTTGGCCTGCGCCGCTGTCAGACCGAGCACCACCCGATCATCCTGCAGCTTGAATTGCGAGGTTGTCACGCCGACACGGGTCTGGCCCATGCCGTGGGAACCGCCGATGTCGGCGTGAAGGCCGATCACCATGTTATCTGCGTTACGCTGGAAGGATACGACCTCGGTGAGCACGATGCTGTCAACGACAGTCGTCGGCATATCGATGGGGGCAGAGGCCGGCTCGGTCGCAGCTGCTGATAGAGCGAAAGCACTGATGAAGGCCGTCGCCAGACCGAGTTCGCGGATCATGAAGATACTCCTGGTGTGAAACCCGGCTCCTGCCCTTGCGCCGAACGAGGTTCGTCGGACATGGGCAAGTCGGGTGGTGCCATTTGCCGGTCTCTTGAGGAGGAACCGGCGCGTCGTCGACGCGGGTGTTGAGAGGGACGGGGGATCGGCGACAACTAGGTTTTCGAGTGTGCCGGCTGGGCATCTGGATTTGCCGGGGGGTGCTTTGCTGACTTCGACGGATCGGCCCGGCCGGCTGATCGCCGGGCATCCGGGTGCCGTTGAGTGGCTTCTTCGCCGCATGCTCTTCGGCATCGCCCGGCTTGGCACCGGTCTTGGTCGGCGCAACGGTCCGGCTCGGCTCGTTCTTGTGCTGCTCGTTCTTGTGCTGCTCGTTCATGGTGTCCTCATTGCTGGTCAAGATGGCCAACCAAGGTCGGAAAGCCACGTGAATGACGGACCGGTCGAGTTGGCAATGGTAGAACCTGTCGAGCCCATGCCGCCCTGAGGTCTAGGAATGACATCTAAATTCGGGCGTGGCGCAGCGTCAGCGTCGGAATGTACTCAGGGGCTTGTCCCATCGCACAGAGCGGGGCTGCTCCGTCGGAAACCTGCCCGCCATAAGGTCGAGAGAGGCGGCTCCGCGCCGACAAGGTCACGACGTCGGTGAGATGTGGGTAGATTCCGATCCTACCGGGATCG
>JANNSB010000429.1:0-13162 GCA_031402175.1 Planctomycetaceae bacterium | reverse complement strand
AACCCCGTCCACTTCCGCAGTGATTGCGGAATGACGATGCTGCCGTCGGCCTGCTGATGGTTCTCGATCAGCGCGATCATCGCCCGAGTGACGGCGACGGCCGTGCCATTCAGCGTGTGCACAAAACGTGTCCCCTTCCAGTCGCTGCTCTTGCAGCGAATGCTCAGGCGGCGGGATTGAAAATCGGTGCAGTTCGAGGCGCTCGTTACTTCGCCGAACTCGTTGCGACCCGGCATCCAGGCCTCGAGATCGAACTTGCGGTACGCGGGACCGCCGAGGTCTCCGGTGGGCGTGTCGATCACGCGATAGGGAATCTCCAGTCCCTGGAAAATCTGTTCTTCGATACCGACAATTTGTTCATGCATGGCGTTCGACGCCGCCAGATCGGGAGTCGTGAAGGCGAACATTTCGACCTTCGTGAACTGATGCACGCGATAGATGCCGCGGGTCGCCTTGCCGTGTCCGCCGGCCTCGGTGCGGAAGCAGTGCGAGATGCCTCCCATGCGAATGGGGAGTTGCGTGGACTCGAGTAACTCGTCCTTGAGCAGTCCACCCAGCGTGATCTCAGCCGTCGCAACGAGCGAGAGATCGGTGTTCAGGATCGAATAAATCTGCGTCTCGGGGCCGCGCGGCAGGTAGCCCGTCCCTTCGAGGACTTCATCCCGCGCGAGATCGGGAGTCGTGTAGAGATCGAAGCCCCCCTTCCGCAGCGTCTCGACGGCGTACTGCACAAGCGCCAGTTCGAGCATGACCGCTTCGTTCTTAAGGAAGTAGAAGCCGTGGCCGGCGACCTTCGCGCCCCCTTCGAGGTCGAACATCTTGTGGGCCGTCATCAGTTCGACGTGATCCTTCGGCTGAAAGTCGAACTTCGGAATCTTCCCCACTTGCCGCAGCACCACGAGAGCGTCTTCGCCTCCAACGGGGGCCGACGGATGCGACATGTTCGGGATGCGTCCCTGCACGTCCTTGAGCGCCCCCTCGACTTCCTTCAGTTCGGCTTCCTTCGAGGTGATCTCCGCACGGAGTTCCTTGCCGCGGGCAATGAAGCCTGTTTTTTCGTCGGCCGACGCCTTGGGAATCTTCGCCGACACTTCTTTCTGCTCGTGACGCAACTGGTCGGTGCGCGCAATCAGCTTGCGACGTTCGTCCGCAAGTTGAACGACTCGCGGCACATCGACCGAGACGCCGCGATTGAGACAATTGGCGGCGACTTCGTCGGCGTGATCACAAATAAACTGTAAATCGAGCATGGGATATGGCTGTTCTTCGAATCGGTCGTGCGTTGAATGTGGTCAACGATTGTGAAGTGTCGGGAGTCGCGGGGATTGTGTCCAGAGAAGGTGCAGATATGAAATCGCAATGTGCGCACGCGCGGAATCACCATCCCGGATGCTCTGAGCATCCGGGAAGGTCGCCAACTCGGGTCTTCCCTTTGGGATCGGCCAGTCACGAATGACCATTCATCGCGCGGCTGATAAAATGCCGCAATGCCCCGGTCGTTTGTCGAACTCTCTCCGCAGAACTTCTCGTTCAATAGCCCGTTGGGGTGGTGTCCCGCGTGTGAGGGGCTGGGGGTCGAACGCGGCACGAATCAAGAATCGCTGATCCCCAACCCCAACCTGACGCTCCGCGAAGGGGCGATCGGCGTCTGGCCGCAGCCGAGCCGGAATCCCCTCTTCCTGCGGATGCTGGTTGCGATCGGCGAACAGCACGACATCTCGATCGATACGCCTTGGTATCAGCTTGATCCGCTCAAGCAGCGGGTCGTGCTGTATGGCAGTGAGCAGTGGATTGAATGTGAATGGACGTTGGATACGCCCACCATCCCGGATGCTCAAAGCATCCGGGATGGTTCCGCTCACTCAGGTCAGGAGTCAGGAGTCAAAGAGACAAGAGGCAAGGGACGAGTGTCTCGCGAGAAGAAGCGGACATCATCAGCCTCCACGACGATCCGCTTTCAATACAAGGGCCTCTACCCTGCGTTCGACGAGGCGTCACGCATCTCGTACGAGTACCGGTTGATGCTCTACGGCATGATGGGAGAGAAACCCTGCTCGGTCTGCGGCGGCGACCGCATGCGGGAAGATGCGGCCGCCGTGAGATTACGAGGTCTGTCGCTGCCGCAACTCGCGAGACTGCCGCTTACCGAAGTATTGAACTACTTGAAGTCGCTTGCGCTCGATGCCGAGCAACAGAAGATCGCCGGCGACCTGCTGAGTGAAGCAACCCATCGTCTGGAGTTTCTCGTCGATGTCGGCCTGCATTATCTGACGCTCGACCGCGGCATGCCCACGCTCTCTGGTGGTGAATCGCAGCGAATCCGACTCGCGGGTCAGATCGGCCGTGCGCTGACTGGCGTCTTGTATGTGCTTGATGAGCCGACGATTGGATTGCATCCGCGTGATAACGGCCGATTGATTTCAGCTCTGCACAAGCTGCGGGATCTGGGCAACACGCTGGTTCTCGTCGAACACGACCGCGAAGTGCTCGAGTCGGCCGACCGACTCTACGATTTCGGTCCCGGCTCTGGCCGATTCGGCGGCAACGTCGTCGCCGAAGGCACACCGGCGGAACTGAAGGCCTCTCCCAACGGCTCACTCACCGGACAATACCTGTCGGGAAAAATGGGGATTCCGGTGCCTCGCACGCGGCGCATGGTGCAACATAGCCCCCGGCGAGTCGCCGGGGGTGAGGGCTCGGAAAGTCGCCCAGCGCGCCCCCCTCACCCCCAGCCCCTCTCCCAGGGGGAGAGGGGAGAAGGTTTGAAGGAACAATACAACTCCCCGCCCGGTGGCGCGTGGCTGTCGATCACTAACTGCCGCCGCAACAATCTGCGCGGCGTCGACCTGCACATTCCGCTCGGCGCGCTGACCTGCGTGACTGGACTCTCCGGCTCCGGCAAGAGTTCACTGATCCTCGAAACGCTCGCCCGCGCTGTAGCGAGGCATCTGCACCGACAGGGGGAAGCTCCAGGGCCGTTTGATGAACTGATCGGCGTCGAGCAGATCAGCCGCATCATCGAGGTCGATCAACAACCGCTGGGTGCCACGCCGGCTTCCAACCCCGCCACGTACACCGGCGTGTTCGATCCCATACGTGAACTGTTCAGCCGTCTGCCGGATTCAAAAGTACGGGGATACAAGCCGGGGCGATTCAGCTTCAACCGGGCCGGTGGACGCTGCGAAGACTGCGAAGGTCTCGGTCAGAAAAAGATCGAGATGCATTTCCTCCCGGATGTGTGGGTCGAATGCGACACTTGCAGAGGGCATCGCTACAACGCCGAAACGCTGACGGTAAGGTACAAGGGGCATTCGATCTCCGATGTGCTCAACCTGTCGATCGGCCAAGCTCTGGAGCACTTCGAGAACATCCCCAAGATTCGCGCCCCGCTGGCGACTCTGGCCGCGATCGGTCTCGACTACCTCACGCTCGGCCAGTCGGCCACGACGCTCAGCGGAGGTGAAGCACAACGGGTGAAGCTCGCCGCGGAACTCGCCCGCCCCAATACCGGTCGCACGCTCTATCTGCTCGATGAGCCGACCACGGGCCTGCATATCGATGACATCTCCAAACTGCTCAAGGTGCTCGGCAGTCTCGTGGAGCAGGGAAATACGGTCGTCATTATCGAACACAATCTGGACGTCATCAAAACGGCCGACTGGATCGTCGACCTCGGTCCCGAGGCAGGTGTTGACGGCGGCTACATCGTCGTACAGGGGACGCCGGAAGAGGTTGTGGAGTATGCGGCTAAGGCAAGAACCGCTCAAAGCCCTCACTCCCGGCCCCTCTCCCGGAGAGAGAGGGGAGAAGTTGGCTCCACGCTCCCGGCTCCCGGCTCCATGCTCTCCCATACGGGCGAACTTCTCGCGCGAATCCTGGCCCAGCAGCCGCGCGGCGACATCGAGGTGCTCGACCCGAAGAAACTGGCCAAGAAACGCAGCGGCGACATCGATATTGCTCAGGTGGGTCGCGAGACGGCCATGCCCTGGCAGGCCGATGGGCGCGCCTGGCACACGGGGGGACGTGTCGCCCGCAATGGCAAGCAGAGCCGCTGGGAGGGTGCAGCACTCGCGAAGGTCGTAGACTTCATCGAGCAGTTCGAGGGCTTGAAACCCGCCAACTGGAATGATCAGTCCACGGTCGAGATCACGGCTGAGCGCAAGGTGGGAACGGGCTGGTTCTTTCACGCGCTCACGGGCGACGAATGGCTGGTGCGATTGTACTTCCGCGTGCCCAAGAACACGTTTGATGCCGAAAAGATCACGCGATCACTGCGTCTCAAGGCTGTCGACGAAATCGATGAGATCCAAGTCTACGGCCGCGGCGAGCGCGTGAAGTTCAAAAACTCGAAAGGCCCGTTCCAGGAAGTGGCCATCGACGTCCACTGGCTGAAGGAAATCGACACGCCCGCCTTTTGGGAGTTCGTCGAACATGCCGTCGCCAGCTATCTGGAGCGGGTCGAAGTACAGCAGCAGAGATCGCCAGAAGACCTGATGCCCTGGAAGGTGCTCGGCCGCAAATGGCATCTTACCCGCAAGGGATTTCCGTCGAACAAGCGAGTCCACTGGGAGCTGGCGGTCCTGGAGCAGTTGCTCGACATCCTAGATGCATCACTCAAGAAGTCCGACATCGACTGGTCGAACAAAACGCTCATCTCATACAAGTCCGCGACTGACGGTGGTCTGCAAGTTGAAGTGCAGACGAAACGCCGCGAAGGGGTCTTTCTGACGATCCTCATGCCTCCCGGCAAGATCGCCCTCGGCCAGATCGCCACGCTCGGAGCCGATCGCGAGATCGCGTCCCACCGCAGTGGCAGTGATGCGGTGAAGGTGCGGTTTGATGACGTGGAGCAGGTGGACAAGGGAGGGCTGACGGCGTTGCTGCAACAAGTGGAGTTCAGCCTTTAGGCTGTCTGAGCAGGCTAAAGCCTGGACTCCAATTGAATGTGTTCACGTCCGGCGTCGATCGCCGCAAGAATCACGCAACTTCCTCGAACTGCGTCAGCAGAATGTTACGTCGAGGCAGTTGAGCGATGGTCTCGAACTCACTCCAACGGACCCGTCCGCAATTCAATCCGCTGATTGAATACGTCGAACTGCATCGATCGCGGTTGACCATTGGTCGACGCGGCTTGTTGTTCCGATGGGGACTGCGACGGAGCCTCGCGGTCGGTGGGTTGTGCTTCACCGGCTGGCAGCAGTCCCCGCGCCTGTACGCTGAGGCTGTGGAAGAACTGTTCGATCTGGTCCTTGTGCTGAGCGCTCAGTCGCTGCTGCACGAAGTTCGTGCCGACGATGCCGATCACCACGAAACCGATCATGATGGCCGCGGGCTTCAGGGTCTTGGCGAGCGATCGCAAGATCTTGAACGCTAAGATCAGCGCGCCGATACCCAGGGCGACACCGATGGCGACCAGGACGAACGATTCAAGATGTGGGGTAATCATGACTGTCTCCTTACTGATGGCCGGACAACCCGCAGTCCGGCTCATCTCGGTTTTGTTGGATGTCGCAAAGTCTCACTTCTCCCACGCTGCGAAAGCCGTATCGGGAGCGGGACAGTTTAATTGAAAAAGCGAAATGTCTGGCCGTTCTGCACTCGATGCTGTGGGATTGCCCCCGCAATCGGCCACCAAATTGGATTCAAGTGGCACGAACTGCGGTCGCATCGTAAGCTGCTGATCCAACCGACGACCCGCGCTCTTTCCCCAAACCTCGCCAAACCCCGCTATGCCAACTTGCCTCCGCTACGTCACCTTCCTGACCAGCATTCTCGCCTTCACAGCATTGACCGCAGCCGGCGACTGGCCCGGTTTCCGTGGTCCCACCGGACAGGGTGTGGCACCAGCCGAGTCGTGGCCGGTCGCCTGGAGCGAAACCGAGAACGTTACCTGGAAGGTACCGCTAACCGGACTGGCTTGGTCGTCGCCGGCAGTGGTCGGCAACCGCATCTATGCCACGACAGCGGTCGAAAGCAGCCCGGCTGAATACGAGTTGGGAGTGACCTGCCTCGATCGCGAATTAGGAAATGAGATCTGGCATCAAGATGTTTTCCATCAATCAGGGCCGGTGCAAATTCACGACAAGAACAGCCATGCCAGCCCGACGCCCCTCATTGAAGAGGACCGGCTCTACATTCACTTCGGTCCGCACGGGACGGCATGCCTCACACTCGACGGCGAAACTCTCTGGCAGACCAATGAGCTTGTCTACGAACCCCGCCACGGCAACGGCGGTTCCCCCGCTATTGCTGACGATCTGCTCGTGATCGCTTGTGATGGGATGGATCAGCAGTTTGTCGTGGGGATGGAGAAAGCGACGGGACACATCCGCTGGCGAATGGACAGGAACATGAATCCGACGAAGGGCTTCTCGTTCAGCACGCCCCTCATCATCGAAGTGAACGGCGGGCTGCAGGCTGTTTGTCCGGGGAGCGAAGCGGTCTTTGCGTACAACCCGGTGGACGGCAGCGAGATCTGGCGGATGAGGTATCCCGAAGGCTACTCGGTCGTTCCGAGGCCGATCTTCGGCGACGGACTGGTGTTCGTCTGCAGCGGCTACAACACCCCGACTCTGTATGCGATTGATCCGACGGGGAGCGGAGACATCACCGACACGCATGTGCGGTGGAGCACCGATCGCAACATGCCTCACAATCCCTCGCCGGTCTACGCAGACGGCTTGTTGTTCACGGTCTCCGACGGTGGCATCGCCAGTTGCCTGGATGCGCAGACGGGTGAAGTTCATTGGCAGGAGCGCATCGGCGGCAACTTCTCGGCATCACCATCTTTGGCGGATGGCCGACTCTATCTGCAGGATGAAAACGGCCTCTGCACCGTGGTGGCCGCATCGGCCGAGTTTCAAGAACTTTCCAGCAACGCGCTCGACCCGGCGGAGCGGACCTTCGCCTCGTATGCGTTCAGCGACGGTGCGATCTTCCTCAGGAGTGAAGGTCATTTGTACCGGATCGAAGAGTGATGAAAGGCTTGGGGCTTGAGGCTTGAGGGCCGGGCACAGTTCATAATCCATCGAACTCGCCGTTTATCTCTTGCAACTGTAAGTGATCGTTTGCCACAATGGGATTACGTCGCCGTCGATGGACGGTAGAATCTTGTCGCGTCATTCCATCTCGATCGTAGAAACTGACTTACTGAGGTGATGAGCATGCTGCAGCCGATTCTCATTCCAATGTGGGGCCGCGGAGTTTTGTCGCTGATGCTGGTCTGGGCGGCCTGCTCGCTGCCGTTGCTGGCGGATGATGCCGCCGAGCCGGCCACTGCCGGCGGAGCCACGAGTGGTAGCGAGCAGCCCAGCGATCCGAATGGCGGACGTACCTGGACCGTGAACGGCAACCCCATTCAGGGGAAATTCTCGGGGGTGATCGGGACCGAGATTCGGATCAACGTCAACAATCGCGTGCAGGGTTTCGAGTTGTCGGAACTGAGTGACTACGATCTCGCCTGGGTCTGGGACGTCTTCAACGCGCTGGGCAAACTCGATGATCTGCCTGTTGAGTTCCGCGTGCGACCGGAGAATCCCATGCCGCCAGACGGGTCGGTCCCGGCACAGGCCGTTGGCGACTCGCCGACAGGTGCGTCTAACCCCAATGCGTCCACCGCCAGTCTGAGCGACACGCGCACCTGGATCGACGGCGATGGAAACACGATTCAAGGCAGCTACTCCAGCATTCGCGGCGAAACGCTGTCGATTCTGGTTCGCGGCCAGGGCTGGCAAGAGGTCCACCTCGCTCAGCTCGCTCGCAATGACCTCATTTGGCTGCAGAATGCGCTGCGTAATGAAGGCCGCCTCAGCGAACTGTCACTCGTGTTTCGCGATCCGCCGGCTGCGGACGCGAGCGATTCCGAACTGGCCCAGCAGCGGCGGCAGGGCGGAATGCGACAATGGACGCTCTACAACGGCCAAACCTTCGTCGGTGCATTCTATCGCGTGGCTGATGGGATTGTGCAGATCTACGACAACGAGCAGGCGCTGCGCGAGGAGCATTGGAACGATCTCAGCGACGAGGACAATGCCTATGTCAAGGAACGCCTGGGGCTGGAGACTGCCGCCGGGTTCTTCCCAGCCCAGCGCGACCTGGTGCTGTCACCCGAGGACCAGACTGCGGGAATGCGCAGCTGGACCGACCGCGATCGCAATCAGATCATCGCCGCGTTCTCGTATCTGACGGCAATGAACACAGTTGCCGTCTTCAATACGCCTTCAGGCGAGGCGAGGTACATCTACGAGTACATCAGCAACGACGATCAAGGAGTCATTCAAGGCATCAACGAACAAAACCAGCAGACGCAAATCGCCCAGGGCGGCACGTCGAGCGGCGGATTCTATTCCAGCAATGCGCCAAGTCATGGCAGTTCGCCAATTCCTTCTGGCGGGCACGCGGGCGAGTCAGGCGTTCCAAACAACCCGGGCGCGGGCAGCCAGTTCTCGTCGAGCACGGGCGTTGGCGGCGACGGCGCCAATTCGCCGGCACAGCAGCCGGTTCAGTCGACGCCGTCGGTACCGCAGTCAACCCCGACGACCGGCCCGATCACGACGAACACGGGTGTTGAGGGCTTTCTCGCGGGACGCGGCGTCTGGGCGATTGTCGGCGTGGTATGCTTGATCATGATCATCAGGAAAGTCTCGCGATGACGCCGATCACTTGCCGAGCATTGGTCGCGCTGTTGGTTGTGACCATCGGCCTGCTGCACCAATTTGCGGTGGCGGATGATGCGTTCGCCATCGAATCTGGCTTCACTCACCTCTTCGACGGCCAATCCCTGGCCGGCTGGACAGGTGCCGTCGACGGGTATCTGGCCGAGGACGGTTGCCTCGTCAGCCGGTCGGAAGCAGGGGGCATTCTCTACAGCGAGACCGTTTACGACGACTTCGTATTGAAGTTCGAATTCATGCTCGAAGCCGGCGGCAACAACGGCATCGGTATTCGCGTGCCGCTCGGCGGCCACCCGTCGCAGGATGGGATGGAGATCCAAATCCTCGACAACGGCGACGCACAGTATGCCGACCTTGGGCCATACCAGTATCACGGATCGGTGTACGGCATCGCCTCAGCGAAGCGCGGCTACCTGCGCGAAATCGGCCAGTGGAACGAACAGGAGGTCCGCTGCATCGGCCGGCGGATCACGGTGACCCTCAACGGCGAAACGATCGTCGACACGAACCTCGATGTCGCGCTCGCCAATGGGGCCATCGACGGAAAGGAGCATCCCGGCGCCGCGCTCCCCGCAGGGCATATCGCCCTCTGCGGCCACGGCTCCCGCGTGGCGTTTCGCAACATGCGCGTGCGGGTGCTGGACGAGTAACGAACAGAGCGGCTCTTTGTTTGTTACTCGCTACTCGCTCGCCGCTCAGTGCCGCGCGGCCCGCGCCTTGGGCAGGGCGAGCGTGTACAGAGCGGTCACGCCTCCCACGCCAATCAGAGTGAAGGGCATCCACTCCGGCACGGCAAAGACGCGCAGACCGTCGTTGGTAATACTCGTGAGCAGATCGAGGACGCGCACCGGGCCTCTTTCCGCGCGCAGGTTGAGCACGATCCGATCAATCCCCAGGGCAACGATCCCCGCGAGAATGACGAAGGTGCCCACAGAGAAGAAGAAGGCGCGGCGCATCGATGTCGGTCTCATGGAATGAGTATGTCGCTACGTCCATCGATTTTTGGTCACTGCGGTCCACATGCGGACAGGCAGGTGCACCGCGGAATCAGGCAATCTCCGCAGAGTTTGCGGGTTCTAGGAATCTTTCCGTCCACACATTCGTTCTTGCGAACCCATTGAACCTCTGTGACACTAAACTCATCGGCGTCACGTTGTTATGGCTACGTCACGCGGTCATCAAAACGCGGGGCCGTCGTGACAAATGCGATTTTTCGAGATTCCGCGCAGGAATGGCGTGAACGGCGATCCAATTCCTGCTGACGTTTAGTCCCCTTGCGCACAGCGCACATTTCACAATCTGGAGTACAACATGCTGAGGCCGGTGATCGTCGTTCTTCTCTCGCTGTGGGCCGTCGGAGGCGTCTATGCGCAGGAACCATTGCTGCAGGTCGCGGGCGAACTAGACAAGAACGATCCCCGACTCGACGATGACTCACCCTACGATGAGCACACCTTCGAGCTGGCGGAAAGTGATGCCGTCGCGGTCGAGATGACATCGTTCGACGTCGACACCTTTCTCATCGTCAACGGACCCAACGGCGAAGTGCTCGAAAACGACGATTTCGGCGGCTCGACGCGCCGCAGCCGAATTGAGTTCGTGGCACATTCGGCGGGAAGGTATGTCATCCAGGCGACCTGTTTCGACCCGGAAGATCGGGGCGACTATGAAGTGCGCGTCGTGCCGATTGAAGCCCATTCGGGAGAATTGGTCGAGGGGGACGAGCAGGCAGAGGAAGGTCGCTATATCGACTGGTACGAGATCGAATGCCCGATGGGCGAACTGGTGATGGCGCAGGTGAACAGCGACAACTTCGACACGTACCTGATCGTCGAAGATCCCCAGCGGTCTCGCGACGAGAACGACGACTTCGATGGCTCGACCTCCGTCAGCCGCGTCGAGTCCAACACGTTCGATGCGGGCACGTATCGCATCGGAGTCTCCAGCTTTGATAAGGGCGAATCCGGCGAGTACGACCTGATGATCAGCCGCGGTCCGGGTTACGTTCCAACCATGGTCGAACAGTCACTGGAACTGTCAGCCGATTTCGATGGCACCGAGGTCGAGGCGGCGGGCAACGGGTTCATCGACGGCTATGCCTTTCATGCAGAAGCGGGATCGACGGTTATCGTCGACATGTCGTCGGACGAACTCGACACTTTCCTCAAGATCAAGGGCCCCGACGGGCTTTCCGAGGAGAACGACGACGTCGCGGGCAACACGAACTCGCGACTTGCCTTTCGCGTCGATGTCGCGGGCACGTACTACATCACCGCGACGACGTTCGCCAACGGGGAGATCGGAAGCTACTCAATCAGTTTCGACCTCGATGCCTCGAAATACGAAGCGGGCGACTGGGCCGTCGGAGAAGACGGGGAGGTGTATGGCGTATTTGTCGGCATCGCCGAGTACAGCGACAGCGAATCGCTCCCTTTTTGCGACGACGATGCTCGTCGCGTGGCCAACGCGTTTCGGCGCAATTTCAACATCGCGGAGGACGGCTCGACATTGTTGATGAACGAAGAAGCCACGGTCTATGCCGTCGAAACAGCCCTGGAAGATGTCGTCGGCCGCGCCGGGCCCGACGACATGATCGTCTTCTTCTATTCAGGGCACGGCAATCGGCTTACCGACGACAACGGCGATCACAGCGATCCCGATGGATTCGACGAAACGATCTCAGTCTACGACGGCGACCTGCTGGATGATCGGTTTTCTGCAATCTTCGAGAACTGCAAGGCACACACTTCACTGGTGGTTCTCGATTCGTGTTACAGCGGCGGATTTGCCCGCGATTTCGTCTCCCGAGCCGGACGAGTCGGACTGTTCTCCTCCGAGGGGGACTGCCTGTCGATGACCGCCGAGGAACTGAAGTCCGGTGGCTACCTGAGTCGCTTCTTCCTGGACGGCATCACGAAAAGTCGCGACGAGGCCGACCACAACGAAGACCGCATGCTGACGATCCACGAGATCACATTCTACGTACAGTCGCGATTTGCCGAGGTGCTGCAGCAACAGCGTCGCGGCACGCCATCGCGACTCTTTCCGGGGGGTGATATCGATCCGCTCGACAACTTCGGATTCCAGCGCGTGATCTGCGACCGCGATGCCGTCTCGCCGCATTTGATCTTGATGGACTGGGAGCAGGGTGTTGCAGTGGAGGAGGAGACGGAGTGAGTGCGGGAATTGATTTGGGGTTGAGGAGACAGTAAGCGGTGCGCGAACCGCTTACTGCGTGCGTGGCTCCTTCGCCCGCTCAATCACGAAATCCACCAGTTCCTGACACCGAAAGAAGCCCTCCCAGTAGTTGTGTCCCTGCCCTTCGGCAACGATGAGCTGCACGAGGTCGCGTTTGCCGGCGGCCTCAAACTGAGCCGTGAATGCCGCGGAGTTGGCGCCCAAAGGCACGACTTCATCAATGTCGCCGTGAATGAAGCACGCGGGGATGTCGGCCTCGGCCAGCCTGTGGACGCGATCGATGGGATTGAGATCCACGAGCCGTGACATGAGCGCGTCGGCTGTGAGGCCGTATGACGGTGCGGCATTCGCCACGCCGGGATAGGTCGTGAGATCGAAGACTGGATAGATGCCCGCGATGCCGGCCACCTTGTCGGCGTTCTCCGCGGCCCAACTGCTCACCCACAGTCCGCCGCGACTGCGACCGAGCAGCACGGGCCGCTCGGCATATCCGCGCTCAACCATTGTGTGGTAGAGCGCATCGATCCCTTCGTTCCCCCACGGACTGCCATACGCTTCGCCGACATCGATGCCGGCCACCGCGATCCCCGCGGCCAGAAACTGTTCGTGCATCCATTGTTCATGCGTATCGGGATAACCGGGCAACGTCGGCGCGTAGAGCACCCACGGCTGCGGCGTCTGCCGCAACTCGTCCGCAGGCAGGAATACGAACGCAGGCCGGCCAGCCACCAGAAACGCTTCGCCCGGCAGGATGAGCGACTTGATCGGCTCGGCAGCGACAGGCGCGTCTTCGAGATCAGCCGTTGCGAGTCGCTGAAACTCCCGCACTCGCTCGTTCCACGCCTGGTCGAGAGACTGCACAATGTCGGGATGTTCCGCCGCGACGTTGTTCGTTTCCGCGCGGTCGACGGCGACGTTGTACAGTTCCCAAGATGCATTCTCGCCGGCGGCGACGAGTTTCCAGTCGCCGCGACGAATGGCACGGTTCCCTTCGTGCCACCACCAGAGTTCGGCGTGAGCAATCTGTTCGGGGGCCTCGAACTCGGGCACCAGACTCAATCCCGGCGGCAAGGGAGTTGGCACGTTGTCCCAAATGCGTATGCGATCGGTGCCCGCCACTTCCAAAATCGTCGGCACGATATCAATCGTATGTGCAGCCGCATGGCGCAGTTCGTTGCGCGCGGCGATGCCGTTCGGCCACGAGACGATCAGCGGCGTCGAGATGCCCCCTTCGTGCACCCAGGTCTTGTGGCGGCGAAAGGGCGTATTGCACACCGTCGACCAGCCTGGAC
>JANNSB010000428.1:0-2895 GCA_031402175.1 Planctomycetaceae bacterium | reverse complement strand
ATCTGCTTTACGCGCGACTGTCCGGCGGCGTTCTTGTTGCCAAATTCGTGCTCAACATTTCCACCAGCCACGATAATGCCGTCGAAGTCGTGGACGTCGAACTCGAAGTCATCGAGCGTTTCTTCGACGGTCAGACTGCCTCGACCGTTGATGGGCGTTGCCGAGCCGCTTTGAGACGACAACACGACTACCTCGGCGCCTCGCGAAGTCAGTTCGCCTTGAACTGCGTTGAGGTTCGTCACCTGATAGCCATCGTGGGGGACCATCAGCAGAAACCGGCCAGCGCCGCCGTTCATGACGGTATGTGGATCGCCAACAATCGGCCGTGCCGACTGGCCGCGCGACGCGGCGGCGGTCGAGTCATCCGCCGGGCGTGGCGCATCGTCGGCACCAGCCAATGAGCGTGCATCAGTTCCCTGCCCCGGTTGATTCAATGCGCCGCTCAGAATAATTGCCAGCACGGCCACAACAGCCGTCGCCGCCGATACGACTTTCCAATGCTTCTTCAAACTCGCGACGACTCGACCCGACTGCGCCTTCGGCTTCTGTCCCGACTGCACGGCGGCCAGGTCGGCCGCAAGGTCGTCCATGTTCCCGTAACGGTCGCGCGGCTCCTTCGCGACCATCTTGCGGAAGACTGCCTCCAGGCCGGGCGGCACGCTACGCAAATTGACCGACAGTTTCGGTGGGGGCGTTTCGCGATGGGCGACGAGCTTCTCCATCACCGTGTCGCCGCCGAAGAGCGGTTTCTGCGTCAGAATGTAGTACAGCGTGCAGCCCAGACTGTAGACGTCGGAACGCGCGTCGGCCTTGCGGGTGTTGAGGGCCTGTTCCGGCGACATGAAGTCGACGGTTCCCATTACGACGCCGGTGTTCGTCATCGTCGCCTGACCCGAGGCGTCACAAGTGTCGCCGAGGATCGCGTCGAAGCGGGCAATCCCCATGTCGAGAATCTTGATGTTGCCGGTTTCGTCCAGCAGCAGGTTGTGCGGCTTGATGTCGCGGTGCACAATTCCCTGACGGTGTGCATACGCCAGCGCCTTGGCCGTCTGCAGCGTGATGCCAACGGCTTCGTTGATCGTGAACGCTTTCTCCTTCGCGCGCTTCGCGAGGTCGCTCCCTTCGATGTACTCCATCACGAGGTAGTGAATGCCGTCACTCTCGGCGGCATCGTGGCCGACGACGATGTTGGGATGGTTGAGGGCCGCCACCGCCCGGGCTTCGCGGCGGAAGCGCTCGAGCATCTCCGAGTTTTGCGTAGCCGACGAAGGCAACGTCTTGATGCAGACGATGCGGCCCATCGTCTGATGGCGGGCCTTGTAGACATGCCCCATGCCTCCGCGACCGAGCTTGTCGAGGATGACGTAGTTGCCGAGCACCAGCCCGCGGGAGATGCCGCGCAACAGGGCCGACGCCTGAAAGCTCGTGAGCTTCTTCGCAGCCACGAGTTCCTTGGCGAACTCCTTGGCATCGGTCGGCAGGTTCGCGTCAGCCAGACCGTCGACTTCTTCGCGGGACATCAATCGGCTGCGAGTCAGCGTCGCCAGAAATGTGGCGATGCTGGCGTTGATGGCCGGCCTCGGCTGCGATTCAACGCGCTGAGCCGTCTCGCCGTGCCCGTTGGACGATGTGCCGCCCGGACGAACGGGAGCCAGCAGCTTGGCCTGCGCGATGAGATGGTCGGCGCTGGATTCAACGCGAGTCGGCGGGATCGGCGTGTTGCGCAGCACGCCCATCAGGCTGTCGGCCCGCCCCATCAGTTCATCGACCCGCCGTTGGCAGACTTCGCACCGTTCCAAGTGGCCCGACAGTGTCTCGGCTGCGGCCTCCGCCAGCGTGCCAGAGGCGTACTCGACCAGCAACTCGCGGCTGGGGCATTCGGTGGCAATGGACGCTGGCATGATTGTGATCCGCGTGTAACCCGCTGACTTGACCCAGAAATAAAACGTCACGGCGTAACGCTTGCCGGGGATCAGGGGTCAGGAATCAGGAGTCAGGACGTAAGCCAACCGGGTTGATGCGCCCGTAACAGTTGTCGCGATTCTGTCACTGTTGGGTCTGTCTCTGCAATCCCGGACCCCACTGCTACTCATCCACCAGTCCTTCCAGAATCAGCCTGAGCCGGCGGCGGATGCGGTAATTTGCCTGCCGAATAGCCTGTGGACTCAATTTCAACACGGCCGCGACTTCGGTGGCCGATCGGCCTTCCAGGGCCACCTGGCGGAAGGCCTCGAAGTTCTGTGGTTCGAATTCCGGACGAATGATCTCCATCGCCCGCTGCACGATGATGGCGTGTTCCTGGGCCGCTTCGTTCTCGTCATCGACCGACAACGGGTCGGCGGTGTTCGCCATGGCGAGATTGGCGTCAGTGCCCCCCTTGCCGACAGGTTGACGCTTCAGCCGGCGAAAGTGGTCGGCGATCTTCGACCCCGCGATCGACCTCAGCCACGATCGAAACGAACCGACGGCCCGCGTCGGCGCATACGAGTGAATGTTCGACGCCAGCGCCCGAAACGTTTCCTGAAAGACGTCGGCCGTGTCGTCCTCGTTGAGCCCTGAGCGATGGCACCACTTGGCGACCAGCGGCCCATACAGATGCACGATGTGATTCCACGCCTCCTGATCGTTCGACTGCGCCCTGCCCAGCAGGGTCATCGAAGTCGGTTCGGAAGGATCGAGAGGCATTGGAAGTTGGTGAAATTGGACAACGTCGACACAGCATGTAGTTTTCTATGTCTGTGTGGAATCTCAATTCATCGGCAATCTCCCTCTCCCCCACAATGAGTGAACCGATTCAGACAGAGCCTCCTCGTGGGGGAGAGGGAGTCCGTTTTCCTTTGGCTGTCGAGACAGAGACTCATTGCCCACTCCTCGCCGCGCGGTGGACGGTGACGG
>JANNSB010000427.1:0-13321 GCA_031402175.1 Planctomycetaceae bacterium | reverse complement strand
GTCTCGGAGGCCGTCTGCTGCTTGACCCGCCGGCCATCGGGGTCATACGCCATCGTCTCCCGCGTGCCCGAGGGGTTGAGCACCCCCACCAGCTTGTTCTCATAGTCCCAGACGCTGGTGGTCCGCTGGCCGGCAGGCGTCAGCACCACCTGCTGGTTCCCATCGGCGTCGAACGTGTAGGTGGTGCGCCCCGAGCCGGCGTCGGTCCACTTCAACTGGTTGGCATCGTCATAGCTGGAGGTGGTCCTGGCCCCGTCCAGGTTCTTCAGCGTGCGGTTCCCCCGAGTGTCGTAGGTGTAGGTGTTCCGGAACGCGTTGGCCCCCGTGCGGTGCTCCCCGGTGAGCTGGTAGGCGGCATCATAGCTCCAGGTCGTGCGGGCGGTGCTCACTCCCGACTCCGCCATCGCTGTGCGGTTGCCGGCCTTGTCGTACTTGTACTGGTACTGGGCCTGGACCGAGGCGTCGCTCTTGAGCTGCGTCACATTGGTCAGCCGGCTGGCCAGATCGTAGCTGAACGAGGTGCGGCTGCCGTTGGCCAGCACTTTCATTGTCCGGCGGCCGGCTGCGTCATAGGCGAAGCTGGTCCGCTGCGCCTGGGGGTTGATCACCTGCGTCAGCCGCTTCACCGAGTCATACGTGCATGTGAACCGGCCCCCGTCCGGGTCGATCAGCAGCGATCGCTGGCCCGTGGGAGTGTAGCGGTATTGAAGACGTTTCTTCGTCGGCATGGTGATGCCTCGAATGGGTTACCATTCGTAATCAAAGAATACATACCAGTTGTCATCAATGTGCTGGTATGCTGTGAATGACTGCTCCTCAACTGGCCAATAGTCGTCCAGGCGTTCTACGACTAATGCAGGTTCCTCTTCGACGTAGGCAATTCCCTTCGCTGATCCCGACACCCCAAGGCCGGCAGCGCTTACAGGGAAAGAGAAACATTCTGGGTCGCGTAGCGCGATGAATCCATACGATATATTCACTTTCGACATGATAGTGCGATACTCCTGAACTCGTTCCTCAGATATACCAATAGTTCGAACGTCTTCAGGACTTGTTGAAGTGCCGTCCACGCGCCGCAACTCTGCATCTGCGTGAATCATCTCGTAGAGCGACTGGAAGTCCGCTCTGTTGCGATTAAAGACATCGATTAGAGCATCAGTAGAAGGATGCGAATCCGCTTCAGTGCGTTCACGCAAGCAATAAACAACTACAATGCCAATTGTGACGCAAAGTGCTAAAATGAAAAACCGCGTTGTTCTCATATAACATCCATCGTAAACAGCTCATCAGTGAGGAGTACTTATCAGCCGCGGGTGGCCCTGAAAGATCCTTTCAGGGCGGCGGTAGCCGTGGGAGGTCGCAGTCAATGACCTCCCACCGACTTCGTCGTCCCCGATAGCACAGCTATCGGGGCCAACCTACGATGGACATCCAAGCATGTCCACCCTGCTGCGCGATGTGGACATGGCACCCGGCACCCGGCGGGAAGTGTGGCTGGAGAAACGGGAATTCACGAAGGCCGACAAATGTCTGTCATGATACCGGTCGCAGATCCGATTGCAATCACCGTAATCAGGTGTCACGCAGGTATGCTGCTCCACTTCGGCGCGGCATTTGGAGCGAAGCACCGATCACTGAATCTCACGCCAGCTCGACCGCTGATCTGCGATTCGCCCAGACAGGAATGTCTGGGCCAGCTGACGCTCAACGATTGGCGGACCAGCAGGCCAGTCTGTACCTGACGGATTGCAGGGTGGCATCGTTGTTGCGATCGCGCCAAAATGCATCAGACGGGCGGGTGGCACGGGTGGCACGCCGCGAGCGACGTTAGGAGCGAGGGGCGTGGCGAATGATGCAACGATGCACAACATCGGTTGGTGTGTCAGTCGTTTTGACATGAAAACGGGCATGTTCAACACTCGAAGCTGCGACCGCGTTCGCCACGCCGCTCCCGATGGTCCCGATGGTCGTGGCGTGCCACCCATGGCACGCTGCCTCAGAGCATCGAGTAGTAGGCGTCCAATTCACGGCCAAAGTGTTCAACATGTCCCGCCACGTCCGCCACCATCCGAAAGTCGGCGAAGTCGAACCCGGGCGCGACGGTGCATTCGACGAGCGAGTAGTTGCCGAGCGGGCGGGCGGCTTGCCAGTGGCCGGCGGGGACGATGTGCGTGAGTTTGGTGCCGTCGTCATTCGGTGGGCCGAGGCGATGGATCGTGAGCCGGCGATCGGCCGGTGCGTAGACCAGCAGTTCGAGCGGGCCGCCGGCCGAGTGACGCCAGATCTCGTCGGCCGCGACGACGTGCCAACGGCTGTGTTCGCTGGCCTGCAGCAGAAAGTGAATGATCGTCACAGCCGATCGGCGACCGGCTTCCGCCTGCACCGAGATCGGGGAGCGATAGAACTCGCGGTAATGTCCACCTTCGGGATGCGGCGCGAGTTGCAGTCGTTCGATCCATAGAAAGGGCGTCATACGCGAGTTCAGAAAGTAGCAGTCAGGTACAACGATTGAGACTCAGCCGTTCGAGAAACAACTTCCATTCGGCTTTCAATCCGAGCTTCTCGCACCATGTTTCGATGTAATCGCGATCAAGTTTGTCGCCGAGTACCTTGACCATGCCGGCGATGTCGCGCAGGTGCTTGTCGCTTTCTCCAATCTGATAGAAGCGAAGCTTGTTGAGGAGCACGTCCTCGGGAGAGGCAAATGTCGCCGAGAATTCTCCTCCGCTGGTGAGTCGCCTGCCGCGGGACATCTCCGAGCGGGAAAACTCGGTGCCCGGGGGAATAATCACGTCAACCTTCAAGCCGGAGGCCAAATGAATGATGTTGAACTGAGACTTGCGATCAACCGCATCACAAGCCGCCTGCTCCGAAACGTAGTATTCCGGGGCTGGAAACGAAGCACACAATGACGCGATCTGCTCCAGCCTGACATCAGCCAGAATGTCGACATCGTTCGTGAAGCGAGGTTCCCCATAACGCATGCTCGCGACCGACCCCACGACGAGGTACTGAATTCCCTGCGACTCGAAGAACGTCGCGATGATCTGCAGCAACTCGTGAGGTTGCAGCTCACTGGGGTTCATGTGGCACAACCCCATGACTGATGCGGCGCGCGATCTCGCGGTTGACCTGTTCCTCGTTCCAGTCGGGATGATCCGTTTCAATCGCTGCTCGCAAGATGACTCGCGCCGACTTCCACATGCGGAATCCGATTCTCAGTCGCTCGACTTCGGACTTTTGCCGCAGCACGTCGGCCATGGCATCGTCGACGAAATCAAATGCGGGCAAGGAAGCGGACACCTTAAACCTCTGTTATAGGATCGAACGAAATCAATTCGGCCATTAGGAGATGATACCGCGAACAGTCCGTCAATTCCCCGCCGGTGCCTTCCGGCGTTCGATGCGTGCCAGGAAGACTTCCATGATGCGGCGATAAAGTTCATCCCGCAGCGATTCGTCTTCGACGCCGGACTCGATATTGGGATTGTCGTTGACCTCGATGACGTAGAACTTGCCGTTCGATTCCTTCACGTCGACGCCGTACAGCCCGTCGCCGATGAGGTTGGCGGACTTGAGGGCGAGCGCGACGGCCTTGCGGGGGGCCATTTCGACCGGCATCGTCTCCCAGCGCCCGTAGCGGCGCGGTCCCGCGTTGGCGTGGTTGATGATCTGCCAATGCTTGTGCGCCATGAAATACTTGCAGGCATACAGCGGACGTCGATCGAGGATGCCGATCCGCCAGTCGAACGTCGTCGGCAGAAATTCCTGGGCCACAAGCAGGTCCGACTCGCCGAAGAAGTCGGTGAGGTGGCCGTTGAGCATTTCCTGCGACTCGACCTTCACCACTCCCTGAGAGAACGCGCTATCGGGCTTCTTGACGACGCACGGCAGCCCAAGTTCTTCTTCGATCCGGTCGGCGTTGTTGCGGTGGACGACGAATGTTCGCGGCGTCGGGATTCGATGACGCTCCAGAAGCTCGGCCAGGTAGACCTTGTTGGAGCAGCGGGCAATCGACTCAGGGTCGTCGATCACGACCAGGCCTTCGCCAGCCGCCTTGCGTGCAAAGCGGTACGTGTAATGGTTGACCGCCGTCGTCTGGCGAATGAACAGGGCGTCGAACTCCAACAATCGGGGCAGGTCGTCCCGCTGAATGAGTTCGACCTGCAGGCCCAGGGACTCGCCCGCCTTGATGAACTTTTTGAGGGCGACTTCATCCGAGGGGGGGTGGGCCTCCGCGGGATCATGCAGTATTGCCAAGTCATAGCGGGACGCGGAGTTCTTGGGCCGGCTGACCGTCTTGCCCGCGAAGTGCTTCGACGCCGCCTCGACCACGAACGGCCAATGGGATTCCGGCACTTCGCTGGCACCGATGACCTTCACGCTCCTTAACTCCCAGGCGTCATCCTCGCGCGCGAACTTGAATCTGAGCATCGGGGACTGAAACAGATGGAACAGCTTGCGGCTGAGCTGCTCGTAGCGCTTGGCCGTGTTGCGACCGAAGTAAACCGAGAGCGTGAAGGTGTCGGATTGAATTGGCGCGAGAGCCTTCTGGATATCGACATCGAGATCGTCGGAGACCAGGCGCACCATGGTCTGAGACTTGGCGTCCTGCAGAGTGATGATGCTCGGTACCGGCTTATGTCCGCGGGCCTCGGCCAGCAGAGAAACGTAGTACCCGGTGCTCTGATAGGTGTACGAGCCGCAGAGGTTGTACAGCCGGACGTTGCGCCGGCCGCTGTATTCGGGCTTGGTGAGATAACTCCAGGCGTCGACGATCTCGACGTTGGGTATGGGGAGAGGCCACTCCTTGGTACGGTTGGCCACGATCAACGCGGGCACGGATCAATCCTTCAATCAATTGTTGCCAGAGGGCTGAATCACCAGCAGGTTGGCGTCGTACGTCAGTATCCCCAGCATGATGCTGCACAGGACGCGCTCCAGATCGATCTCGTACAAGTTCTCTCCCTTGCGAATGGGATTGAGCTCGAACGGGTCGGCAATCTGCACGGTGCGATCCTTGGGATCGTAGCCCGACAAGACGACGAAATGACCTTGCGGCAGGCCGCGCACATCATCGGAAATATTGTTGTTGAGCTCCCGAGGCTCGTTGTACAGATACGTCGCTGACAGTCCCGTGAGAATCGGGATTCCCCGCTTGAGGTATTTGCGGATGAGGGAACTCGTCAGATCCTCCATCCTCACCCGGCCACCCAGTTCCAGGAACTCGAGATAGACCTTGGTGGAAAGACGGAGCCTGCGCTGTTCCTTCACTTGCGCCTGCGCGCGCAGCAAGGCTGACAAATCGGTGTCGCGCGAACGAAACCAGGTAGGATCGAACACCTGCAGATTGTACGTAAAGATCGTCGCCGAATACCCGCTGCGCAGGGCGTGGCAACCCAGCATCACCGCCAATGTGCCTCCATCATCGAGCGACTGCGTCTCGGAGATGACCTGCTCGAGCGAAATCTCGCTGCCGAAATAGCGATAGACGGCATGCAGGCAGGTCGGCCCGCAGGTTGAAAGTGTCGGTTGATTGTGAATCTCCAGCGTCAGCCGGCTTTCCATGGCTCACTCGTCGTCGTTCTCCGTCGCGGAATGCTACCGCAAGCCGACGATTTCACAAGCTGGCCGGCGTTCGCCTGAAAGTGACCGGCGAGACTCATTTTCGAGACTGGAGGCGGCGCGGTACACGGATTGCCTTCCATTCCCCTGAGATGGGCGATAGGGACAGGGTGCCTGAAACGCCTTTCGAACGTGTGTTCACGCTCTGCGCGGCGGAATCGCATAAGTACAGGGTTGAAAACGATTTGAGATGAACCGCCGGTTTCGCCCGCGGCAGGCGTCGTAAGTGGCGCAATCGTCACGATGTCGCGTTTCCGCAACAGATGTTGTGGAGACGCGACCCGGCAGGTTGCATGCAGTACGCAGGAGATCGTCAGAATCGAATCGATGCCAGGTTTCCGTTCATTCATCGTGTTGGCCCCTCGTCATGCCGATTAAGCTCACTCCTGACAGCTTCCTGAACGGCGTGCGACAAAGTCAGCTTGTGCAGCCCGATCGGCTCGACAAGGTGCTTGCGGAAATGCGCTCAGCCGGCGTGTCGATTGATGATTCCGACATCCTGGCCCAAGGACTCGTTGACCGAGGCGTCATTACGCGATGGCAGGCGGACAAGCTGCTGCAGGGTAAGTTCAAGGGCTTTCGACTCGGTAACTACCGGCTGAAACAGTTGCTCGGCAAAGGTGAGATGAGCTCCGTCTATCTTGCCGAGCACGCGATGATGAAGCGTCAATGCGCGATCAAGGTGCTGCCGGCCATCAAGGTCAAGGACACCAGCTATCTGGGACGGTTTCATCGAGAGGCCGAGGCCGTGGCCTCCCTCGACCACCCCAATATCGTGCGGGCTTACGATGTCGGCATGGAAGTCGAGGCCGGCACCGACATTCACTATCTCGTGATGGAGTACGTCGACGGCCAGAGCCTGCAGGTCAAGCACGACACACAAAACGGGTTCTCGATTGTCGAAGCCGCGGAGTACGTTCGGCAGGCCGCGCTGGGACTCGCGCACGCTCATGAGAACGGCCTGGTGCACAGAGACGTGAAGCCTGGGAATCTACTCGTCGACAAAAAGGGGGTCGTCCGCCTGCTTGATCTGGGATTGGCGCGGTTCTTCAAGTCGACCGACGAGGAATCGTTGACGATCAAACACGACGAGAAGGTGCTCGGCACGGCCGACTATCTCGCCCCCGAACAGGCGGTCGACAGCCACAGCGTCGACGAACGTGCGGACATTTACAGCTTGGGTTGCACATTCTATTTCACGCTGACGGGACAACCACCGTTTACAGATGGCACCCTTGTGCAGCGGTTGCTCGCTCATCAAACGAAAGTGCCGCCGCCCTTGAAGAGACTCCGGCAGGATGTTCCCGATAGCCTGGCCGCCATCGCCGATCGCATGCTGCAGAAGCGGCGGGACGACCGCTACCAGTCGATGACCGAGGTCGCCGATGCCCTCGGTCGCTGGTTGATCGCCAACGGCCCGCGAGCATGGAAGGCGGCACACCCCGAGGTGGTGGCCGCATTGTCCGGCATTGATGCCTTGCTGAGGTCTCCCTCGACAAACACTGTGGTCAATGCCAAGCGCGTGGCCACGAAGGCGACGACGCCAAAGGAGCTTGTCAGCCGTGGCCGTGTCGCCGCATCCACTCCGAAGCCGCGGACGCGATCTCAAGAAACGACTCCGATGGATCACGGAACAAAAACCGCTCCAGCGGCAGTAGCGCAGAACTCACCCGTCGTGAACGTCGTCGCGGACCACAATCCCGATCGCAAGTACACGTTGCCGCCACCGGTCCTGGCGGGGCGGCGTCAGAAGGCGATGGGCATTGAACCGAAGCCCGCATCGCTCAGTCTGCCCATCAATCGCAAGATGGTGCTGGCCGCCACGCTGATCGTGGCGGGCATCGTCGGCATCGCGGGCATCGCCTGGAAACTGACCGCCGGCATCGATGACCCTTCTCCCGTCGAAGTCGATACTCCGACGGAGATCGAAATCGGCGACGCGGCCTCTTAAATCGGGGCCTACTGCTGCATCGGCGGAATTGGGGAAGGCAAATCGCTTCTTCCCGCACGGCTGACATCACCAGCCGGGTTCCATAAACTGCTCTGCGTGAGGCGGCCAATTCGCCTCGAACGCACAGGAGCATACACCTCGTGAACCCACTCGACGAACTCACTCGCCTGACTTCCCTGTTTGATGCACCGGACGAGCTGATCGCCGAAGCCGTGCATGTGCCGGCGGGCGCCACGCCGGAGCCGTACAAGACGATGCTGGCGCACGACCATCACATGACGGTCGAGATGGAGTCGTACCATCGCTGCATGGTCAATGTCGAGGTGTTCGCGGACCGTCTGGAAGGGAACGAGTATTACCGCAAGATCATCCTGCGGAACGCTTCGAATAACCGCGTCGTGCAATTCGGCATTGTGCGATTCAACTTCGATTACGTCACGCCGGCGGTCAAGTCGGAAATCCTCGGCAAGCAGATCCCGTTGGGCCGCGTGCTGATCAATCACAACGTGTTGCGCACGATCGACCTGGGGGCCATCATTCGCGTCAAGACGGGGCCGGCACTGGCGAAGTGCCTGGACATCCCGGAAGGGACGATCACGTACGGTCGGTTGGCGACGATCTTCTGCAATGGCAAGCCCGCGGTCGACTTGTTGGAGATTACGACTCCATTGTAATCGAACGCGACGCGCTATTCGCGCCCGGTGGCGATGTTCCAGGATACGAGTTGCGGAGCCAGCATGACGGAACAGTCTTCAGACCAGCTGGCGCGAAAGCCGAGCGTGCAACTGTTCACCGATGGCGCATGCAGCGGCAATCCCGGGCCCGGTGGCTGGGCCTATATCCTGCGTCATCCCACGACCGGCTCCGAAAAGATCGGCAGCGGCGGAGCGGCCGAGACCACCAATAATCAGATGGAATTGCAGGCCGTCATCGAAGGGCTCAAGGCGCTTAAGCGGACATCGCAAGTCGAGGTCGTCACCGACAGCCAGTATGTCGCCAAGGGGAGTCTGGAATGGCTGCCCGGCTGGAAGCGCAACAACTGGCAACGCAAGGAACAGGGCCGGCTCAAGCCGCTCAAGAACGCCGACCGCTGGCAGGAGTTGGATGCGCTGCTGGCGAAGCATCAGGTGACGTTTACGGTTGTGCGCGGTCACATGGGGCATCCCGAGAACGAACGCTGCGATGCACTCGCCGTGGCGGAGGCCGAACGCTACAAGTCGTGAAGCGACAATCCTTCACGAATGGCACCACAGGGAAGTTCACGCAGCATCATGTCTCACACCTGGCATCTCTTCGAAGCCTTCGGCATCGAACTGGAATACATGCTGGTCGATGCGGAAACGCTCGATGTCTTGCCCGAAGCCGATGAGTTGATCCGCGGTTTCGCTGGAGAAATCGTCTCGGACATCGATCGCGGTGAGATTGCCTGGTCGAACGAACTGTGCCTGCACGTTCTCGAACTCAAGACCAACGGTCCCGCCGCCGAGATTGCTCCGCTGGCGATCGAGTTCCAACAGGAAGTGCAGCAGATCAACGACGCCCTCGCCCTGCAGGGAGGCCGGCTGATGCCCACGGCGATGCATCCCTGGATGGATCCCACCCAAGAAATGCGCTTGTGGCCGCACGATTCCAGCCCCATCTATCAGGCGTTCGACTCGATCTTCGACTGTCGCGGCCACGGCTGGGCCAACCTGCAGAGCACGCACATCAACTTGCCATTCTGCGGCGATGACGAGTTCGGCCGGCTGCATGCCGCGATACGACTCGTGCTGCCGCTCTTGCCCGCGATCGCGGCCAGTTCGCCGATCGTCGAAGGGCGATTGACCGGCAAGCTGGATAGTCGCCTCGATGTCTATCGCACGAATGCGCAGCGGGTGCCGTCGGTCTCAGGATGGGTGGTGCCGGAACAGGCTTTCGATCAGCAGACCTATGAGACCGAGATCCTGCAGCCAATTTATCGCGACATCGCGCCGCTGGATCCTGCCGGGATTTTGCAGGATGAATTCCTCAACGCCCGTGGGGCCATCGCCCGATTCTCGCGAGGCAGCATCGAGATTCGCGTGCTCGACATTCAAGAGTGTCCGCGTGCCGATATCGCGATCTGCGAAACCATTGTCGGACTTCTTAAACTGCTGGTTTCCGAGCATTGGACCGGCACGCACGAGCAACGCGCGCTGTCCGTGGAGCCGTTGCATCACTTGTTGCTGGAGTCCATCGATGTGGCGGACGCGGCTCTCGTGACCGACGAGGGATACCTGCGCCAATTCGGCCTGCAATCCTCCCCGATGACGATGTCCGACGTGTGGCGGCACATCGTGGAGACGCTCAACCTGATGCCGCCGCTCGTTTCCGCCGAGTCATTGGAGACGATGCAGTTCATACTCGATCGCGGCCCGCTCGCGCGGCGCATCCTGCGGCACGCTCGCGACGACCTCAGCCGCGCGTCGCTGCAAGGCGTGTATCGCGATCTATGTGATTGTCTGGCCGCGAACCAACTCTTCGAATGAGTTCGTCGAAACCATGAGTATCCGATCCTGCATCACCATCTCCCTCGTCGAGCAGGCTCGCGGCGGCCCTTTCGTTTACTGGGGTGACTGGCAGGCTGCGGTGCGCGAAGCAGCAGAGTTGGGCTTCGACGCGGTTGAATTGTTTCTGCCTGGCCCCGTTTTTCTCGACCCGGCGGAGGTGCGCGACGTGGTGGCAGCCGCCGGCCTACAGGTCGCGGCCGTTGGCACCGGAGCAGGGTGGTTGATTCACCGTCTGCATCTGACGCATCACGATGCCGATGTCCGCCGGCGGGCGGAGGAATTCATCCGCCGAATGATCGACTATGGAGCGGAGTTCGGCGCGCCGGCCATCATCGGTTCCATGCAGGGACGGTCGAGTCCCGAAGTCCCTCGCGATGAGGCGATTCGACACTTGAAGGACGCGCTCGCCCGGCTCGACCGGCACGCCGACACGGCGGGGGTGAACCTGCTGTATGAACCTCTCAATCGTTACGAGACCGACCTGTGCTGCCTGCAATCGCAGGGAGCCGTCTTGATCGAGCGGCTCGGCCTGTCGCGAGTCCGACTGCTGGCCGACCTGTTTCACATGAACATCGAAGAAGTCTCGATTGCCGATGCGCTGCGGTCGGCAGGCCAGCACATCGGTCATGTGCACTTCGTCGACTCGAATCGCCGGGCGGCCGGCATGGGGCACCTGGACTATGCTCCGATTGCCGCGGCCCTGCGTGAGATCAACTTCAACGGCTATGCCTCGGCCGAGGCACTGCCGCTACCGACCTCACAGGCGGCGGCCAAGGCGACGATCGAGTGCTTTCGCCGGGTCTTTGGTTGAACCCGCGTAAACCCTGGATGCTTTCCTCCCGAGACATTTGCAGGTATACCGGGTGTCAATCCTTGACCTCACAGTTCCCCTCTGACTTTGGGAGTGGATCGATGACTGTCGTTCATATGATTCGATATACAGTGCTGCTGCTGGCATCAGGACTTGGCCTGACGGCCTCCGCTGGTGATGTGACGCTCACGCGCGGCGAAAACGTCGTTGTCGTTCGCGTCGATGGCGAAGTGAGTTGCGCGCTCACCGTCGATCCGCACTGGAACAAGCCCTACATCCAGCCGGTCGCTGTCGCCGGAAGCTGGGATATCCTGGCCGACAACATTGCGAATCCGCCGGCGGAAGAGTTCGCGGCCGCTGGTCAGTTGTTCGTCGTCACAGAAGGGGCCGAAATCGGGGCGTTCGATGCCGTGCAGAATCGCGCGAACTACGGCGAGATTCTTGTCGCGAACGAAGTCAAAGACGGCTATGCCTACATCCCCGATCGCGAGGGGTGGATCGCACTGGGCGACGTCGTGCCGGTGGCTGCGATGATCACGCGCATCGTCAACGAGTCTCCGCCGACAGATCTGCCGAGCGAGCATCCGCTCTATTACGACCATCCGCATCATAAGGGAATCTGGAACACGCTGGATGAGATCAATGGCATCAACTACTGGGGCGAAGGGGGCGTCGTCCGCAATGTTGAACTGGAACTAGTGCAGGCGAGTGGGACGATGGCGTCGCTCCTCATGGTGAATCACTGGGTCGACGCGAACGACGAACCGGTGCTCATCGAGACCACGACCGTGCAATTCCTCGACAACCGGCTCTTTGTCTTCGACATTGAGCTGACTGCAGGCGCGGCCGATGTCACATTCGGAGACACGAAGGAAGGCATGCTGGCGATTCGCGTTCCCAATAGCATGCGGGAGTTCATCGGCGGCGGGCCGATCGTCAACTCCGATGGACTGGTCGGCACCCCGGAATGCTGGGGTAAGACGGCCGCCTGGGTCGATTACGTCGGCCCCATCGACGGGCGCTTGTTCGGCGTGACGCTGATGGATCATCCCGATAACTTTCATGCTTCGCGCTACCATGTTCGCGATTATGGGTTGTTCTCCATCAACCCCTTCGGCGACAACGCGTATACCAATGGTGAACTGCCCGAAGTTCCGTTCGTGCTGGCCGCCGGTGAGTCTGTTCGGATGCGTTACGGGCTGTTCGTGCACCGAGAGGGCGCGGAAGAGGCGGGCGTCGCCGATGTCTTCGAGCAGTTCGTTTCGGTTGAGTGACAACCCTTTGAGGAAGCCAGATGCCCCCTGAAGACGTTTTCGACCCGAGTGGACCGTCCAGCGCTCCTAAGCAAAAAAGAGGCTGCCTGGGCAAGACCTTCATCGTCTTGGGGATCATTACTGCCGTCTTCTTCGCGCTGTGCTGCGGTGGCGGCTTCTGGGTTTTCAATATCATCAAAGGATCCCTGAAAGAGACGCCTGACGAAATCGCGGCGGTTCAACAGAAGATCGCCGATATCGACGTTCCCGAGGAATTGCCCCCCGCCGGCGGCATCGATCTGGATCTGCTTGGATTTTTCAATGTCCAAATGGTCGCCTATGGCAACCAGGTCCAGATTGAACAACAGCAAGGGGGACAGGCGCAAGGCCAGTTCAAGGGGGAGTTCCTGCTGATATTCCAGACAAAGATTCGCGGTCTTGATGATGTGCAGATGGAGACCCAGTTGCGAAATCAATCCGGCGACATGGGTGCCGAGATTCGCATTGAAGAGCGCGAGACCAAAACGGTGACGATCGACGGCGAAGAACTCGATTTCGAGTTCGCCAAGGGAACCAACACCGAGGACAACACCGAGGTCCGCTCCGTCAGCGGAGTGTTCCACGGTCGCGGCGGCCCGGCGTTCCTGATGCTCGTCGTACCCGAGGATTCGTGGAACGAAGAAGGCTGGAACGACGAACGCGCGATTCAACTCCTCGAGTCGATTCACAAATGACGCATCACGTCACGTCAATCCACTCACGAAACCGCTCCTCGTCGACGTTGCGCCCGCTGAGGATGATCACCACATCTCCCTCGCCGTCGAGCGACACTCGTCCCGTCAGCACGGCAGCAGTCGCGATCGCGCCCGACGGTTCGGTCCGCAGGCCGTGCTGGTCGTACAGCCAGCGCATCGCCCCGCGAGTGTCGAGATCGGGCACCGCGACCGCTTGCGACAGGAGTGATTTCAAGATCGGCCAGTTGTGCTGGCCGACTTCATACGAGAGCAAGCCGTCGCAGATGCTGCGCGGATGCTCGATGCGCGTGCGTACTCCCGACACGAATGACTGACAGAAGTCATCCGCCTCGGCTGGCTCGACGCCGATGATCTTCGCTTCGGGAAAGCCGTCTGCGATCGCCAAAGCGTGCCCCGCC
>JANNSB010000426.1:0-9944 GCA_031402175.1 Planctomycetaceae bacterium | reverse complement strand
CGAGCTTGAGTACGTCGCGACGATGAACTCCGAGAGATCGCCTGAGCCAGAAGTCAACGAGGATGCATCAATCGAAGACGAGCTTTCCAGCGAGGAGCGCGTGGAATACTGGGTGCGGGACGGTCGCTGGCGTTTCCACGTCGAAGAGACGTCGCACTATTTCCTGACGGACTCGAGACGGACGTTCGATGGCGTCTGGGACGGGACGCGGGAGACAACGTTGGCCGAACTCAAGGTAACGAACGTCGTCAGCGGCGAAGTCACGACACATCTGCAACGTGGCTATCGATTCGAAGTTCCCCGAACGATCGAGGCACCGATGAATTGGGGTGGTGGGCAGATCATACGACCCCACATGGCGTTGGTGTATCAAGGGATCGGCGAACCCTTGAGCAAGTTTCTTGCGGGACGTGGTGGCGATGATGAGGGCCGAGATAGCTACTCAAATGAAGCAGCGATAGACATGGGGGATGCAGATTGGAACGGCCTCCGCTGCCGAGTGCTTTCCGTCGAACGAATGACCGACGACGGTCGGCGCATCGAGTTCGCCAGACTCTGGCTGGCTTATGAACGAAACCTCATTCCCGTGCACGTCGTAATATTTGGCGAGCACGAGGGCGAGGTGATTCCCAACCGACGCTCAACTGTCCTGGAGTGGCATGAGGTCGAGTCCGACATTTTCTTCCCGCAACGTGTCCACATAGACGACTTCAGTACGTCGATCACCCACGACTACGGGCGCGAGATCGTCTACTACTCCCGCGACTGGGTGATTGAAAGCATCTCGCTTGCTTGCGATTGTCCCGACGAAGATTTTGTGCCACCGGTTTTCCCGGAGGGGATTGAAGTGATTGCGCCGTGATGCACCTTCCTTGAACTCGGATTCGCGTTCTCGCCTCGCCTCCGCATCTCGGAGAGACGCGGCTACGGGGTGGCCGCAGTCACCCGGTGCGTCGGCGTGGGTCGGCCGGGACGGAAGCTTTGCACTTGCGTCACCTTGGCTGAGATACCCAGCTCCTCGCCGACCTCGCTGACGGCCCGTTCTACCAGTTGCTGCAGTAACTCCGGGTCGCAGGCCACGCGGGCGTTGACGATGACGTTGGCCTCCTTCGTCGCCGCATGCGAGGGGAGCGACAGTTCCGGCTGCGTATCGCTGCTGATGAGATTCGCCACGCCGAAGAAGCCTTCCCACAGACCGATCGTCTTAAGGTGCGCCGCCTCGGCCTCGTTCTCGGCCAGTAACTTCTGCAGTCGCTCGACGATACCCAGCAGGACGGCATCGAGATCGAACTCGGACTGAGACGACACTTCGACGCTACCGTTGAGCCAGCCCAGTTCGGCTTCTCCCTCGGCATAGATGTCGTAATCGATGTCGAGCAGTCTGCGTCCGAAGTCTCCCTTCTGGTCGAGGAACTCGATCAGCGAATCGAACCCCATTCCTTCCTTGGCCGACACGCGCAACACCGGCGTGCCGGCGACGTGTTCGCGAATGAGGTAAGTGAGTTCATCGACCTCATCTTCACTGAGTTCATCAATGCGGTTGACGAGGACGACGTCGGCTTCCTCCAATTGCTTCTTGAGAATGTACGCCGCCTTGGGACTGAAGCCGGCTCCCTTTTCATTCTTCAGCACTTTGCTGCCGTGGCTCGGCTTGAGGATCACCGCATAGGGGGCGATGTCGAAGTCGGTCGCGAACAACTGCTTGATCGGCTGGATGACCGTGGCCACGAGATCGGTGCAGCTTCCGACGGGTTCGGTGAGGATGACATCGGGCCGCTCCTTCTCGCCTAGCCTGCCGACAGTGTCCATCAGTTCGTTGAAGTTACAGCAGAAGCACGCGCCCGCCACTTCTCCCACATCGAAGCCCTGCGAGCGCAGCGACTCGGTATCAACCAGATTGGCGGCCTGGTCGTTGGTGACGATGCCGACCCGCAGGCCCTGATCGGTGTAGTGCCTTGCGAGCCGGGCGAGGGTGGTGGTTTTGCCGGCTCCGAGGAAGCCGCCGATCATGATGAAGCGAATGGACATGCGGGAGAGAGGAGTTAGAAATGAGGAATTGGGAGTTGAGAACAAGTAGTTGTTGGAAAGTGGAAGTCAGTGATTCTGCTTGATTCACTCACTCCTGATTCCTAACTCCTCACGTCAGCCTAGCTTTAGGGGTCGGGGACAAACAAGGCTTGGCCATGCTTGTCGACGCCGAAGGTCGCGATGATGTCGCGGCCGCTGCCGGTCGTGAGGAAGTCGGCGAACTGCTCGGCCTGCTCCTGGCGGGCATGGGGATGCTTTTCGCGGCTGACGACGATCACCGAATAGTGATTGATCATCAGCGGGTCGCCTTCGGAGTGAATCACCAGGTCGAGGTCGCCTTCGTATGTCAGGAATGTCGATCGGTCGCAGAGCGTATAGGCCTGCTTCTCGGTGGCGATTCGCAGCGTGGCACCCATGCCACTGCCCGATTCGAGATACCAGTCGCCCGATAGCTGCGCCGGCTCGTTGGCCGCGCCATCACCGTGCGCCTCTTCCCAGATCTCCAGTTCGCGGACATGCGTGCCCGATTCATCCCCTCGGGAAATAAACGTCGCACCGGCATCGGAAATACCGCGAAATGCGTCGGCGATCGATGTTTTTCCATGAATGCCGGCCGGGTCGACCGCGGGGCCGAGCAACACGAAGTCGTTGTGCATCACGGGTCGGCGGTCGGCTCCGAAGCCATCGGACATGAACTGCTCTTCGGCCTTCGGTGAATGCGTGAGCAGCACGTCGGCATCGCCCCGCCGCGCGAGTTCGAGAGCCTGCCCGCTGCCGACGGCGACGGCTCGCACTTCGATGCCGGTCTCTTCCTTGAAGGCCGGCAGCAGCACATCGAGGAGGCCGCTGTCCTGCGGACTGGTCGTGGTGGCCAGCAGAAGAATACTGTCCGGCTTGGTGGCGGAGTCGCCGGAGCAACCGAGCACAGCGAGGATCAGTAATGCAGCGAAGTGATGTTTCATCATGTTCTCAATACACCATCCGCCCTTCCACGAACTCGCGCGTCAGCGATTCGCGCGGCGAGTTGAAGAATTCCTGCGTGGCAGCCACTTCCACCAGTCTGCCGTCGAGGACGAGGGCCACGCGGTCGGCCACGCGGCGGGCCTGATGCAGATTGTGCGTCGCCCAAACCAAAGTCAGCCCTCGCTCGGCCTTGTGCGATTGTACTACGGCTTCGACGAGCGAAATACGGGCGGGGTCGAGATTGGCCGTGGGCTCATCGAGCAGCAGTACTTCACAGCCCGTCGCCAACGCGCGGGCCAGTCCGGTGAGCTGCGTCTGTCCGCCGGAAAGCGTCCGCGCGTGTTGCTGCCGCACTTTATACAGGCCCAGTGCATCAATCAGGCGATTTAGTTGCCGCGGATCGGCCGTGCCCCGCCAGCGCGGCCCGCACGAGACGTTGTAAAGCACGCTCCCTCCAAGCAGAAGTGATCGCTGATGCACCATCGCGATTCGACGCAGTTCACTCAGTTCGCTGCGTTCATTGAGTGGCCGGCCGCGAAAAGTCACGTCCCCCGACACATCGGGTTCATGGCCTGTCAGAATGCGCAGCAGTGTCGACTTGCCTGCGCCGGTCGGTCCGACGAGGGCCAGCGTTTCACCGGCCTTGATGTTCAGCGAATCAATCCGCAGTGCGAAGTCGCCGCCAAAAGAACGCTTAACGTCCGCCAGGTGATAGAGTGGATCGAGCCGAGCAGTTGGCGCGTTCACGGCGTGAATCCTCCGCGCCAGCGGAGGATCACCACGTTGAGCAGCAGCGTCACCGACAGCAGCATGCTCCCCAGCAGCAGTGCCGCGTTGAAGTTCCCTTTGCTGGTTTCGAGGATGATCGCCGTCGTCAGTACGCGCGTGTGGCCTTCGATGTTACCGCCGACCATCCAGACGGCCCCGACCTCCGACAGGCTACGGCCCATCGCGGTCGCCAGCGCGAGAAAGACGCCGGGTCGCGCTTCACGCAGGAGCATCCAGCGCAATTGCCCGCGGTCGGCCCCCAGCGTCTTGAGCTGAAACTCGAGTTCCGTCGGAATCGAAGCGATAGCGGTCGCGGTGACGCCGATGACAAACGGCATCGCCAGCAGCCACTGCGCGACGATCATTGCCGTCGGCGAATAGAGCCAGCCGAGCGACCCCAGCGGCCCGCTGCGCGACAGCAACAGATAAACCGCCAAGCCAACGATAACCGGAGGGAGACCCATTCCCGTATAGACGAGAACCCAGAGCCAGCCACGCCTCGGCCCTTGTCGCCCCAGCGCAACCCCCAATGGCAAGCCTACAATCGCGGCCACGAAGACCGCGGTGCCGGAGACCACCAGCGTCAACCAGAAGATGGGCCACAAGCCGGCGGTCATAGGATTCAGTCTATGTCCGACGGTGTTCGCTGTCGAACTGGCCCTTCACTCGCATCAATCACGAACGCGAGACTGCAAAGCCCGAAAGGCCGCAGTGCGTCGTGGATCGAACTCGTTCCTCGGAACATCGGAAGCGGAGGGCTCAAATCCAGGGGCTGCTGGTCGATGCGAATACGTCAGCGACAAGGACGAACCTTGTGCAATCGCCGGTCCGCCTTGAGTGATCTCTCCGGTCCACGGATTCTCCATCGTCGTGCCCGCCGCCAGAGTCAGCCGATCCAACTCATCCAGATCGTGAATGAAGACTGACACATCGGCCGCCTGATGAGAAACCTCACGGCCCATCGACGAACCGATCGGAGAAAAGCCCGCCTGAAACCTCGCATCCGCCGCGCTGCCGACCGAACCCAGAAATGCGCGGCCGCCATCGGGAACCGACACGACGGTGTCGACTCGAAACTGCGACACTACCGGCTGCTGAATCGTCACCTGTTGAGCCTGGACATCCTGAACTGTCATGGACGCCGCAACCACCGCGAACGCTGCAAATATAAATCGCGACATCATGCACCTCATGAAGATGGCAGCCACAGGCACGATTCTACCTCTGAAAACGGAGCAGAGCAATTTCGAATCGAGTTGCAGGTCGCTGACCTGGTCGCCTCTGGATTCCCCTCCGGGACTCATCTATCATCGTCGATGTGTTGTTGGCGATGGTATCTTCACGCAGAGCGTACATGCGGAACTGCTTCATTCTCATCGGATTGTTGCTCGTCACGCCTGCGGGGCGATACTCGGCCGGCGATGACGCCAGGGCTCCCGATTCCGACCTTCCACGAGCACTCGGGTTCGATCCCGAATCCGCTGCGACGACCGCCACCGGTGATGGACATGCCGTTTCGTTTTCGCGAGACATCCAGCCTTTGTTGACCAAGGCGGGCTGCAACGCGGGAAAGTGTCACGGCTCGTTTCAGGGCCGAGGCGGTTTGACGCTGTCACTGCTGGGGTACGACGCGCAGCGAGATTACGAAGCCTTGTTTCTCGCAGGACGCAGCCGGCGTGTGATGCCTGCCGCCCCCGATTCCAGTTTGATCTTGTTGAAGGCGACGGGTTCGATTCCTCATGGCGGGGGCCGGCGACTCGAACCCGGTTCTTCCGCACACCGCTTGCTGGTGCAGTATCTCAGCGAAGGGTGCCGACCGCCTGATGCTTCCGACGCGGAACTCATTTCGATCCAAGTCGGCCAGTCGCTACTTGAAATGCAACCCGCTGAGCAGTTCACGCTGACCGTCACCGCGCATTGGAGCGATGGCGTCTCACGCGATGTCACCGGCTGGACGCTCTTCGATGCTCGCGAAGAGTCACTGGTCAGCGTGACGGCAGATGGAATAGTGACAGCTCATCAATCCGGGCTGTCGTCCATCACCGCGCGGTTCGCGGGGCAGGTGGCCGCTGTCTCAGTCGTCGTTCGTGATGGCGCCGGAATATCGCTCGCGGGCTTCAATGCGGCGAACTTCATCGATCAGCAGGCAGCTGACATGTGGCAACGGGCGGGCGTGCAGCCTGCCGTGCGTTGCAGTGATGCAGAGTTTCTCCGGCGTGTCTCGATCGATCTTATCGGCACGCTCCCGACACCGGACGAAGTGCGGGGATTCGTGGCGGATGCCGATCTGGGGAAGCGTAATCGCGTCGTGGAAGAACTCCTCGCGCGACCCGAGTTCGTTGACCATTGGGCTCTGCGGTACAGCGATTTGTTTCGTGTGCATCGGCGGTACGTCGGCGACAAGGGGATCACCAGTTTCGGAGGCTGGGTGCGCGAGTCGATCCGTGAGAATCGGCCGCTCGATGACATGGCTCGGGATCTGTTGACGGCGCAGGGCAACCTCTTTTCATCCGGGCCTGTGGCGTACTACTTCGTCGATACCAAGCCGGAGGATCTGGCGGAGACGACGGCCCAGGTGTTTCTCGGCGTGCGGTTGCAATGCGCGCGGTGCCATCACCATCCGCTCGAAGTGTGGAGCCAGCAGGACTACTACGGCATCGCCGCCTTCTTCACGCGACTGGAGACGAAGGACTCCGGAGATGAAGGACGCTACGGCGGCTTTCGCGGCATCCGTCCGGTGAGCCATGAAGTCGACAGCCGGCGTCTGACCGTAGCCGCCGCGCCGGCGCTGTTGGGAGAAGAGGTATCGACCGAAGGCGTCGCCGATGTGCGGGTTCTGCTGGCCGACTGGATGACTTCGCCGGAGAACCCTTACTTCGCCCGCAACTGGGCGAACCGTTATTGGGCCTGGTTGATTGGTCGCGGACTCGTCGACCCCGTCGATGACCTGCGGGCCACCAATCCCGCATCGCATCCCGAACTGCTGGACACGTTGGCGCAAGAACTGATTGCCCACGACTTCGACCCGCGGCATCTGATCCGGTTGATCTGCGCATCGGAGGTGTATCAACTCGCGAGCGAGATCGAGCCGGTGCGAGACATCGACGGCAGGTTGCTCACGCATCGCGTGCCGCGTCGCCTGCCGGCCGAGGTCTATCTCGATGCGATCAACCAAGCTTGTGAAGTAGAGGAGTCGTTTCCCGGCATCCCGACAGGCACGCGGGCGATTTCACTGCCGGACCCCAGCATCACATCGATCTTTCTCACCAGCTTCGGACGTCCATTGAGGAATTCCCCTTGCGAGTGCGCGCGAGTGAATGCTCCTGACCTGACGCAGACGCTGCATCTGCTCAACAGCCCGGAACTGCACGACAAGGTGGTGTCCGCGGAAGGGCGAGTCGCTCACTGGTTCGCTAACGGAGGAGATCGTGACGGCATGATTGAAGAACTCTACCTCGCCACACTTTCTCGATTGCCGAGTGACGATGAGAAACAACTCGTGCGGGAACTCGTCGCCGAGGCCCCGACGGAGACCGATGGTTGTCAGGATCTGTTGTGGGCGCTCGTCAATTCCGCCGAATTCGGGTTTCAACATTAGGAGCGCGGATGATTCAGTTCACGCATCACACCAGCCGCTGCGACGGCATGAAACGCCGCGAATGGCTGCAGATCGGCAGCCTGTCGTTTCTCGGCCTGTCGCTGCCGCGCTGGCTGGCGGCTCAGCAACAACAGCTCGCGAATGGGGGCGAAGCGCGGGATGTGAACTGCATCCTGCTCTGGCTCGACGGCGGCCTGGCGAACATGGATACGTTCGACATGAAGCCCACCGCGCCGGTCGAGTATCGCGGTGAGTTTCAGCCGATCGATACCGACCTGCCCGGCGTGACGGTGTGCGAGCACCTGCCGCTCATCAGTCGCAAGCTGGGCCGGATGTGCCAGATTCGTAACGTCGCGCATGAAGGGAGCCAGCATGCCGAGGCGAGTCACTTCATGCTGACGGGGTATCCGCAAGTGCCCGACGTCAACGCCGCTCCGGTCGGGTCGACGATTTATCCCTGCATCGCGTCAGTCGTCGCGCGCCAGAAGGGTTGGCAGAACAACCTGCCGCCGTATGTGCAGATGGCGGGCGGGCCGATCGCCTATTCGGGCGCGGGCTACATGGGAGGAGCCTACAACCCGTTGATGATCCGCAACGATCCGAATGATGCCGCGTTTCGCGTGGATGACGTGACCATCCCCGCAAGCGTCGGCGATGAACGCACGCAGCGCCGCAGACGGATGCTCGCACAGATCGATACGTGGCAACGTCAGGTCGAGGGTGGCCAGGGCGTGTTGGCCGATCGTGGTCAGTTCTACCAGCAGGCCTACGATCTCGTCACTTCGCCCGCGGCCAAGCAGGCGTTCGATCTGTCGACGGAATCCGATGCAACTCGCAATGCGTATGGCCGCAACCGACAAGGCCAGTCGACGCTGCTCGCCCGCAGGCTCGTCGAAGCGGGCGTGCGGTTCGTCACGGTGCAGTTCCCCGGCTACGACACACATGCCGGCAATTTCACGACGCTCAAGACGAACTTGCCGATCATCGATCAGGCCTGGTCGGCGTTGCTCACCGATCTGGAAGAGCGCGGCATGCTGGAGAACACGCTCGTCATCTGCACCAGCGAATTTGGACGCACTCCAATGGTGAACGGCGGGGCCGGACGCGATCACTACCCGTTGACGAATCTCGCCTGCCTGAGCGGCGCTGGCGTCGCCGAAGGCACCATCGTCGGCTCCACCGATGCCAAGTGCGAACGTGTCGTCGGCCAGTCGCGTACGAGCCTCGACTATGCAGCGACGGTGTTTCGTTTGCTCGGCGTCAACGGTGATGCGGAGTATCACGCCGAGGATGGTCGGCCACTCTTGGTAAACAACGGCGGGGTGCCGATCGATGAGGTGTTTGGCTGATGAATCCGCCCATGATGATCCCACACTAGCCCGCAGCGCCAGCAAGGGAGGCGTGAACGACGGTGAACAATGGCAATGACGAGTACCTTGCGGGGAGAAGCGGTTCGCGCTGGAATGGCGAGGCGGTAATCCCCGCATGGTGCGATGGCGATGGATTGAGCGACTACGCTCACGCCTCCCTTGCTGGCGCTGCGGGCTAGTGTATTGATGCCGCTTCACCTCTCGTTTCGTTCAGTTACAGGAATGCGGACTCCCATTTCATTCATCACGCTGTTGATCGCCGCGGCGGCGTTGGTCGTTCCCGCGCCTGTCGTCGCACAATTCGAGGCACCGCGTTACGAACAGTGTCGGCTGGATGCCATCTTCCCCGCCGGCGGACAGGCCGGCATGACGGTGACGGTCGAGTTCATGGGCTTCGACGGCGGACTGCAGTATCCCACTGCGATCATCATCGATGGCCCTCCCGGAGTCACGGCGAGCAATCTGCAAACGGTCGATCCGAATCGCATCACGGCTGATCTCACGATCGCCGTCGATGCCGCGCCTGGGCGCCGGGCTGTTCGAGTTGCCAACGAACAGAGCGGATTGACGAACTTCGCTTGGTTCGTCGTCAGCCGGCTGCCGGAACGGGTCGAAGTCGAGCCGAACAACTCACCCGACGTGGCGGAGACTGTTGCCTTGCCGGTGATTGTCAACGGACGCATCAATCCCGAGATCGACGTCGACTGCTTTCGCTTTGCGGGAGCGCGGGACCAGCGCGTGAGCGTCTGCATTCAGTCGGCGGCCATCGATGCACACGGCCAGTCCACCGACTGGGGACTGGTCGATGCTTCGTTATCGCTGATGACTTCCGACGGCGGAGTGATTGCCGAAGCGCACGACGTGCTCGGACTCGATCCGCTCGTGGAAGCCGTCTTGCCGGCGGATGGCGCATACATCGTGCAGGTCGAGTTGCGCAACTATCGTGGGTTCCCGCAGGCCGTTTATCGTTGCGTGATCGGCGAGAATGAAGTGCCTGTCGCTGCATTTCCGCCCGGAGGAGTGCGAGGAACGGCAACGTCGATCGCTTTGACGGGAATCTCCTCGTCCAACTTCTCCCCGATCTCGGCGACGATTGATTCACAGGGGTTTCCCATGCAGTGGATCACGACTGGCAGCGCGGATGATTCAGGACTCGACGTTCCGATTCTGCGGCTGGATGGCGATCAGATCGTCGAACAGGAACCGAACAACGAGCC
>JANNSB010000425.1:0-1755 GCA_031402175.1 Planctomycetaceae bacterium | reverse complement strand
CGTCCTTGCCAATCGGACAGGATTCATGCGGAATATTGGGCAGATTAGCCAGCAAATCTTCCATTTTGGATTCAAATTCTTTACGCCTTTCATCGAGTTCGGCTTGTTTAGCACTTGCAGCGCGGCCAGGCCCTGCTGCCGCACTCGGTCAGGCTGCCGCATCGCATCTTCAATACGGATGGATCGGTCTGGCCCGGACAGGATTCCGGCTTTCTGGGTCATGCCGCCAACCCGTGGCTGTTTCGGTGTGACCCCGCTTCACCTGACTACGATGTTCCCGACTTTCAACTCGCGGGAGATGTAACGCTCGACCGTTTGTTCGAGCGCCGCCGATTGCTAAGCCAGATTGATCCCGTGCTGCCCGGCGAGTTGCCGAGTCTCAACGGGCAGGGCTTTGCGCGACAGCAGGATCAGGCCTTCGACCTCTTGAGTTCGCCGCAGGCCCGCGCTGCGTGCCGTCTCGATGAAGAGTCCGACGCCATCCGCGACCGCTACGGCCGGCATCAGTTCGGGCAAAGCGTGCTGCTCGCTCGCAGGCTCGTCGAGTCGGGCGTCTCGTTCGTCCATGTGAACTGGTATCGTGACGAAAACGAACCGAGCGATGCCCCGGTCTGGGACAGCCACGCCAACGAGGCACAACGACTGCGCGAAGTACTGCTGCCGCCGTTCGACCAGGCGTTTTCGGCTCTGCTCACCGACCTCGTCGATCGCAACATGCTCGATGACACCCTGATCATGGTGCTCAGCGAGTTTGGTCGCACGCCCAAGATCAATCATCGCGGAGGCCGTGACCACTGGGGACATGTTTTTTCAGTCGCACTGGCCGGCGGCGGCATTCGCGGCGGACAGGCCTATGGGGCCAGCGATGCTCAGGGCGGTTACCCGCAGAGCGGCATCGTGCGGCCCCCAGATCTGGCGGCCACGATGTTCCACTGCCTCGGCATCGACCCGCATGTCGAGATCCACGACCCGCTCGGCCGTCCGCTGCCGATCACCCGCGGAGAAGTGATTCCGGCGATCGTGTAGTCGCTTTTTGCTCCAGCGTAGCGGCGGCTGTCCCCAGCCGCCGAGACCAAAGGAACGACGCGCTCCCTGTTTCGGCTCGACGCCTCGATGACATCCACCAGCGTTGCCCCGCGTCTGGGGACAGACGCGGCTACAAAAAGATGCCGCCCTGACTCCTACCCCCCTGCTGTCACCGCGCCGTCCACCCGCCATCGACGGTCAACAAACTCCCCGTCACATAGCTGCTGGCGTCGCTCGCCAGAAAGATCGCGGCGCCCTGGATCTCTTCCATGCGTCCCCAGCGCTCGAACGCCACCGCGCCGACAATGAACTTCTTCGCTTCCTCGGTATCGGCAATCGGCTCGTTCATCGGAGTCAGGAACGGACCAGGGCAGATCGCATTGCAGTTGATGCCGAAGGGAGCAAACTCCAACCCCAGTCCGCGGGTCATCTGCACGACGGCCCCTTTGCTCGACGTGTACGGCGTGCGGTTCGCCAGACCCACGATACCCAGCGTGCTCGCCATGTTGATGATGCGGCCGTACTTTCTCGACTTCATGTGTGGCGCCACCGCCTTGATGCACAGCCACATGCCGTCGACGTTCACCTGTTGCACCTGGCGGAACTGATCGTAACTCAGCGCATCGATCGCCCCCCGAATGTTGATGCCGGCATTGTTGATGAGGATGTCGATCTTCCCGAATCGCTCGATCGTGGAAGCGACAAATCGCTCGACATCCTCCGGCTGGG
>JANNSB010000424.1:0-2082 GCA_031402175.1 Planctomycetaceae bacterium | reverse complement strand
CCGCCTTCATGAATGGAGCCCGGGGTCTCCGGCGTCATATGACTGCCGATATGGCCGGGAAAGGAAAACTGCTTGAAGAACTTGCGCAACCCCTCCTCGTCCGCGCTCTTGTCCGGGTAAATCTCGGAGTAAGTCCCCTCCAGGTAGGCCGCCACGTCGTCGCAGTTTTTGGTATCGTCGGTCATCACGAAGAGGATCGCCTTCTTGCCGAGTTTTTCGTGCTCGTCATACGCCGTGCGCCACTCGATGACGCCCAGGTGCAGATAGTCGGCGTACTTCTCCGTGTACTTCGCGCTTTTCCGTTCCTGCAGCTTGGCCCGGCTCGGTCCATCGGGCAGCACGGGATGCTTCACTACGTTCTGCGAAATGGCCTCGACCAGCGGATAGTCGGCCACCGTCTGCACGAAGATCGCCCCGCTGCTGTGCCGCGGCGTGGCCGTCACGTCGACCTGCAGCGCGAGCGACGACCCCTTCTGCAGCAGCCGGTTGTGAATGTCGGCGATCGACTGGAACCACGCCATTTTCGGATCGTGAATGTGATGCGCCTCGTCGTTGAACACCGCGAGTTCGTCGATGTCGCGGACGATCATCCCCAGATCGACCTTGCTGTCGGTCGTGCCGCCGGTCGGACGCGGGCCGAGAAAGTAGTCCATCGTGTCTTCATCATCGCTCGACGGCAGCGACTCATTGCCGGCATACACGCGATGAATGTTCGTGAGGAAGATGTTCCCCGTCTTGCGCACAATGCTCACTTGATCCTGCACATGCAGCGTCAGTTGAAAATCATCCCGCCAGTTGCGCCCGTCGTAGCCGTTGTCGGGCAACACCGGATCGGAATAGAAGATGCTCAGCCCGTCGAAGTCCTTGCGAATGCGGTCCAGGACGATGATGTTCGGCGCGATCACCAGAAAGTTCCGCGCCAATTGCGATTCCGGCTCATACGTCTTGTGAAAGAAGCTCCACGCCAGCGCCAAACTGAGCACCTTCGTCTTGCCGGCCCCCGTCGCCATCTTGATGACGAACCGCCGCCACGTCTCATCGAACAGGCTGGCCTTCACTTCGCCCGAGCTATCGAACCGCATCAGGTCGAACTTGTCTTTGACGCCGATCACGTCCATCAGATAGATCAGCGTTTCGAGCGACTCCCGCTGGGCGAAGAAGTACTTGAACTCCTGCATCAGCTCGCCGACGTACGTCCCGCGCGCCAGATGCTGTTCCTGAAACCACCAGCGCAACAGGCTCCGGCTCGTCTCGGTCGCGCCGTCGTACCCGCTGTCGCGCCATTCCTTCACCGCCTTGCGCAGCATCGGCACCAGCGGCGGCATGAGCTGATCGCTGCGCTTGTCACGCAAAGCCTCATCCGCCGGGAACCAGCGAATGCCCGGATCGAGAATCGCATGCGGATCATTCGGAAACTTCGGATGTAACGCCATGTTCTCTCCAGGAGCCGCGCACGCTAGTAAGCGGTAATCGACGTCATAAGCGGAAATCGCTGCCCGCTTACTATCGTGCGCGGCTCCTACTACGTGCGCGGCTCTTTGCAAAAAAACGCCATTCGCTCGCCTTGCTCATCCAGCGTGTACCGTATCTTCGCTTCCACGTCTGCCTCGCGCAGTAAGTGCAACGTGCTCCCATGTCGCGTCCAGCGCTTCCGCTTCGCATCTCCGAAACCGGCCCGCGTGAGTTCTCGCGACGCCTTCGCCTTCATGTCGCTCATCATTCGCCCCGGATCCAGGTCGGCACTCACGATCACATGCGCGTGATTGCTCCGCACATGCACCGCCAGCAGATTCCAGCCGCGTTCGGTCGACAACTCCACGATCGCACGGCACACCACTTCGCGTTCTTGGGCGGTCATGAAATACGGCGGTTGAACCATCGCCTCACGCGCCCTTCGTTCCCGATTCTCGCTTGGCGCGATGTACGGACTGCCAAAGGTGTTGTGTTCCATGTCGACGGAACCCTGCCCCTTGGAACTGCCGTGCAGCCAGGTGCCGTACGTCGTAAACGTGATGAAATACGCCAGCGCCATTTTCGCCCCCAGGAGCCGCGCACGCTAGTAAGCGGTTGGTCGTTCGTTTC
>JANNSB010000423.1:0-19411 GCA_031402175.1 Planctomycetaceae bacterium | reverse complement strand
AACCGGGGGAACCGTCTCCTGAAGAACCTGGACGGCACTCGCACCACCTCCAGCTACGATGATGCCAATCAATTGTCGTGGACGCAGGATCCCGGCGGACGGACGACTTATGTCTACGACGGCAACGGCAATCAAGAAGTGACGATCACTCCCAGCGGCAGCCGCACGACGAACGTCTGGGACTACGAAAATCGTCTCGTCGGCGTGCGACATCCCTCCGGTTCGCGCGAGACGATGGCCTACGATCCCGACGGTAAGCGGATCCAGCATGAGACCGGGGCGGCGACCACGAAGTTCGTGTGGGACGGCCAAGCCTACCTGCTGGAGACCGATGCGTCGGGCATCACGGTCGTGACCTTCACGAATGAGCCGACGACGTACGGCAGACTGATCTCGCAACGGAAGGCGGGGGCGACACATTACTACGTCTTCGACGCGCTCGGCTCGACCCGGCTGCTAATGGATGCCTCGCAGAACGTCGCCGAAAGCCTGTTGTACGATGCCTGGGGGAATCTCGTCGGCTCGGCTCCTTCCATGACGGTGCCGTTCCGCTGGGTCGGAGAACTCGGCTACCTGTTCGTGCCAAGCACGGGCGACTACTACGTCAGAGAGCGGATCTTAAGGCCGACAGTTGGAAGGTGGATCAGTCAGGATCCGCTCGGGTTCGTGGAGGGGGTGAATCGCTTTGTTGTTGTTGGAAACTCCGCTGCCGTACACTATGATCCTTCTGGACTTAGAATGATAAAATGCATTTGGCGGTTTCCCAGCCAGGATTACATTCATCCGGGACCGCGCTATGAGCGATTTGTAGACTGCGTCACTCCAGATCCCTATTTAACAGTAGAGCAATGCTGTAGATCTGTGATTCCGCGGAGAGCACTCGAAGCAATACGGAGTGCCGTTTTTGTCGGTTCGGAAGACGCTCCCGCTGGCGCGATGGCCGATCCCACAACACCTGAATGGTGGAAGCCGTTTCCTTGCACCGTTTCCAATTTTCTTCAGTGGCATAAGATGGAAATGCGCGATCTAAGTTGGGTGAAGGATTTGCCAGATTGCCCCTGCAACATTTGCTTTGCGTTGGTGCGCTTACCTCCCGATCATTTTCCACGCGAGGTTCCAGTGAATCCCGATTCAGCAGTCTGGCACAACCCAGATGCTCTTGCGCAGCTGTTTGGTTACCACCCACAAGCCCGCGCTTGTATGCGATCCAGAAAAATGCTAGGGACGGACGTTGGCCAGCAATGTTGCTATGATGATGAGGGGAGGCTGATCACGGTGGGTGAGAATGCCGGTACAGCCGATTTCGTTACTCCTAGTGAAAGCAGGTCGCGCCATTTGACGGAGGATGTCGACCCATATAACTGTGCAGACCAACTGGAATATGGGACTCGAGGAGGATTGGGAGGGTTCTTGCAAAAGTATCATGATGTGCGTCCCACAAACAAGGGCGTCGGATGCGAAGAACGTACGGCTTAGCTTACTTTAATCATTATTGAATACGCGGCCACTCAAGAATCGTCTGCAGCAACCTTCACACTTCTTGCAATGGTGTTCGCGCTCTCCGCCGTTTTGTGAATTCTCTTTCGCAGGCACCAGACGTTCGGAATGACTCCCGTCTAGCCCGCCTTGGGGGGAAGGAATAGCGACCGAGACATGGACGATCTAAAGCCTATTGGTCGAGTCAGAAAGGGCAACCGTGGACTAGTTCGGTCTGCCTTAATGATCGGTGGCACACTGTGCGGTTATGTGGTAATCGGAGAAGCAATTCTAGATTGGGCAATGAGCGACGGCGGGTTTTCACCGCATCGCGTACCGATAGTTCGGGTGTTTGGAGCCGCCGTTGGGTTTATGATGGGCTTGGCCTTGGGAACCATTGTGCAGTCGAAACGAAGGTGGATGAATAGCGATGTCAAGCATTGATAGGACTGTTTGAACGAAGTGGTTCGCGGCGAGTGGCTGGGGCGCTGAGTGAACTGGACTTCAGCGTGTCCTCGATGGCCCCAGCCCTTCTTGACGTCGACTCTGGCTGCACTGCGGGGGCCATCAACGCCGAAACCAAAATCCAGCTCTCTCCACGCCCCAGCCACACCGCCGGCTACACGCTTAGAACCCTTCGGGTTCTTCCTGCATTCCTCCTACTCGGAATTCGCTTCGTCCTCCCCGCGTTCTGGCTCCTTGAAAACTCAGGATTTGCGGTCCGACATGCTCACGGGCATGACAGGGGCCACTTCGCGAGGGTACAATCCTGCCATCTCGGTCTCCGTCGCGCGCCATTCGGCGATACTTCTTGCGATCCTTTCACAGAAGAGGCTGGATCATGTCCGACAGTTTTCTGGATGAAGAGGCGAGCATCGCCAGCGAGCAGGATGAATTCGACCTTCTGGATGGACATGCCCTCCGTCGCAGGTTGCGAGACCTTCGCGAACTGCAGCCCATCGTGAAAGTCAGTCCCCATGCATCCGTGCGGGCAGCGATCGACGGCATGGTCGACTACGGCGTAGGCATCGTGCTCGTCGTTGAGAACAAAAAGCTACTGGGCGTGTTCAGCGAACGGGACGTACTCCGCAAGATCGCCGGCGGCGGTCTCGACATCGACGCAACGCTCGTGAGCGACGTAATGACCGAGAATCCCGCCACACTCGACCTCGACGCGGAACTCGTCTACGCGCTCAACAAGATGACCGTCGGCGGATACCGGCACCTTCCATTACTCAAAAACGGCGAGCCGGTGGCGGTGGTGTCGATGCGGGACATCGTCGGCTACATCGTGTCGCTGCATCAGGACTACGTCCTCAAGTCGGGGGACGACCCGAGCCGAACACACGCACAAGATCGTGAAGGGGCGTAAGCGCATACGAATCACTCCCCTGACTCACACCAACTGCGTGAGCGGTCTACCAGTCGCGATCAACATCACCGAGCTGCGATCGCAGTTCATCGCGTTCCCGGCGAGTCACTTCGCGGTCGAAGATGAGATACTTGATGTCGAGTCGCAACTGAGCCAACGCCTCTTGCACGAGAGACAAGATGCGGCGGCGGCGGCCGACGGCTTCCAGCGCATGACGGTAGGCCGTGTCGAGCTGCGAGGCATAGGGTTCAGGCAGACTGGCGATCTGCCGGCCCAGTTCGACGAACTCACGGGGCAGGTCGTCGGATTCGAGGGAACGGGACTGTGAAGTGAAAGCCATATGGCACCGAGATCGTTGTGGGTCGGGGAAACCTGGTCACTCCCTTGACCTCCAATGCCGTCCGGACATCTTCGTGCACCGATTAGATCGGCGATAACGATTCTGTGGAGCATGTTGACGGAATGCAACCTGACGATTCTCGGATCATTGTGTTTCGTTCGGAAACACCGCGCAACCGGCTGAACAATCGCTACTTGTGATTTGCGGGCGGCGGGGCGTTCCGGTGGCTTGCCGCGGCGTTCGCAGTCAAATCAGTTGGTCCGCGACTGCCAGTTTCGTAAGATTTAACGGTTAAGTAGATTGGTTGAACTCTTTCCATCCCTGTTGAACTCCCTCTTTCATACTCCAGCCTGCGTCGAGGTCGGCCGCCCATAGGATGGACGGCACCTTCCCGACGCCCTCAATACGCCTGCCTTCCCTTACCAGGAGCCGTCATGATTCGTGTCCACGCCTGCCTTGCCGCGATCTTTGCCGGGCTGTTTTTCATTGTTCCCGACGCTCTGGCGCAAGAGGCCGACAAGTACGCGGAACAGACCAACGGCAAGACGAAGATCGAAGGTCTCTGGACGCTGTGGCACAAGGACGGAACCGTGCTCGCCGAACTGCGACCCAATCAGCTCGATCAGGAGTTCATCATCATCACGTCGATCGCGCGGGGCATCAGTCACGGCGACGTGATCGGCGGCATGAGCTGGAACTTCGACGACGACGCCATCTGGACCTTCCGCAAGGAAGGGGACAAGCTCTTCGTCATCCGTCGCAACGTGCGTTACCGCGCCGACAGCAACAGTCCCGAGGCGGCCGCCGTCGAACTGGCGTACACCGACAGCGTGCTCTATGCCTTGCCGATCGAAGCGACCGCGCCGTCCGGCAACTTCCTGGTGAATCTGACGCCGATCTTCATGAACGACGATCAACAGATCGGTGAGGCCATCGGCCCGCGGTTTCGCTTCATGTCGGATCGTTCGACCTGGGCCTCGGTGAAGGCCTTCGAGCGCAACGTCGAACTGGAAGTCGCGGCGGTTTATTCGGGCGATACGTCCATTGAAACCGTGGCTGACCCGCGCGGCGTGCAGGTGACGGTACATTACAGCATCAGTCAACTCCCCGCCGTCGGCTCGAACGGGTATTCCGTGCGAGTCGCGGATGATCGCGTCGGTTACTTCCTGACAGCCATCAAGGACTTCTCGAACCGTGATGATCCGGAACATTTTGTCCGGTACATCAATCGCTGGAACCTGCAGCCCTTGAATCCCGAACTGGAACTCTCGCCTCCCAAGGAGCCGATCATTTTCATCATCGAGAAGACGGTGCCGGTGTTTTTGCGAGCGACGGTCGAGGAAGCGATTCTGGAATGGAACAAGGACTTCGAGGCCTGCGGCTACACGGGCGCGATCCAGGTCATGCACGAAGAAGTGGCCGAGGCCCGCTTCAACATCGACATTCAGCCCGAAGATGTGAATTACAACTTCTTCCGCTGGATCACGGCCGAAGCGGGCATGGCGATGGGGCCGTCCCGCGTCGATCCCCGCACGGGTCAGATTCTCGATGCCGACATCATCTTCGACGCCGGCTTCCTCGATTCGTGGAAAAGGTCGTACGAAACATTGACCGAGGAAGAAGCGCGGTATCTCATTCCCAACTACTCGCCCGAACTGACGGCAGACAATCCGCTGGGTCTGCCCTGTTGCACTTCGTGCTTCTACAGCCATCAGATGCAGCAGCAGATGGGTTTCTCCGCCGCTGCATTGATGGGAGCAGGGGTGATCTCAGCCGATGGCGACCTGCCCCTCGAACTGGTGCATCAGGGACTGAAGGAAGTCGTGATGCACGAAGTGGGGCACACGCTCGGCTTGCGACACAACTTCCGCGCCAGCGCCTGGAAGTCGATGGCCGACATCAACAACATGGAACTGGGCCGCGCGGAAGGCACGACCGCCAGCGTCATGGACTACACGCCGGCCAACATTTCCCCTCCCGGCATGCCGCAGGGGTTGTACTACTCGCAGACGATCGGCCCCTACGACATGTGGGCGGTGGAATACGGCTATCGCCCCTTCAAGTCCGATGAGTCGGCTGGCCTGACTGCCATCGCTGCCCGGTCGAACGAACCGGCGCTCGATTATTCGACAGATGAAGACACCGAGGCATTCGATCCCGATCCCCTCAGCAACCGCTTCGACAACGGGTCCGACCCGCTGACGTTCGTGCAGATGCGAGTCGACCACGTGAACGCTCTCATTCCCAAGGTGGTCGACTCGACGACTGAAGATGGCGAAGGCTACCAGCAGGCCCGTCAGGCGTTCGGCGTGCTGTTCAACGAATACTGGCGGGCACTCGGCTTCGCCGCCCGCTTCCCCGGTGGCATTTATGTGCATCGCGACCATCGCGCGGAAGGCGCACGGCCTCCGTTCGAGGTCGTCGATCCCGCCACGCAGCGCGCGGCGATGACGCTCGTCGTCAGCGCCGGTTTTGATTCACCCGACTTCGACGGCACGATGTTCCAGTACCTGGCGTCTTCCCGCTGGAGCCATTGGGGAACGAGCGAATCGAGCCGGGTCGAGTATCCGATTCACGAAACCGTGCTGCGGGTACAGCAACAACTATTGCAGCAGGTGTTGAGAGGCCGCACGCTCGAACGCATTCTCGATAACGAGTTCGCCACGCCGGCCGATCAGGAAGCCTACACGCTCGCCGAGCATCTCGACGCCATCGTCAAGGGGATTTTCTCCGAGTGGTATGCCGAACCGGCTGCCGATGCAGCGTACACCAATCGCACACCGTTTGTTGGCAGTTTCCGCAGGAATCTGCAGCGGGACGCGATCCGTCAACTGGCGAACCTCGTCACTTCGGGACTGGGCACGCCCGAGGATGCGCGAACTTTGGCCCGAGTGCATCTGTCCGACTTGCAGCGGCGGGCGACGACTCTTTTGCGGGACGCCGACCTGGAACTCGATGACTACAGCCGGGCGCACCTGCAGGACTCGCAAGAACGCATCCTGCAAGTTCTGAATGCCGAACTGGCGGTTCCCAGTGTCAACTAGCGCCGCCGGCGACCGACATTCCGTAAAGGGCTCCACGTGAGATGGATCAAACGGCTGGCGTGGCTGGTGCCGCTGGCCGGACTCATTGCGCTGATCGTAATCGGCCTGCGCCCGCAGCCGGTGACGGTCGACGTGATGCAGGTCTCCGAAGGGCCGCTGCAGGTCACGGTCAACGACGACGGCATGACTCGCATCCGCGAGAAGTACGTCATCTCCGCTCCGCTGGCCGGCCGCATGCTGAGGATCGATCTCGATGTCGGAGACGAAGTGGTGGCCGGCGAAACCGTCATCGCACGCATCGAACCGACCGATCCGTCACTGCTCGATCCCCGCGCCGCCGTGCAGGCGAGGCTGCGAGTTGATGCCGCCGCCGGGCGTGTCACACAGGCCGAAGCCACGCTGGAGCAAGCGGAGATCGCTCTCGATTACGCCCGCCGCGAAATGGAACGCTTTGCCACGCTCGCCGCCGAGGGGGGCTCGACCGATGTCCGCAAGGCCGAGGCCGAATTGTTCTATCATGCCAAACAGGCCGAGCATCGCGCGGCTGAGTCCGCGCTGGCCATCGCGCAGTTCGAGCTTCGCCTGGAAGAGGCGGCGCTGGAATGGACGCAGCCGGGTGAAGATGCCGGGACCGTTTCGCAAGACTTCGTGATCCACGCACCGACCTCCGGTCGAGTATTGCGACTGATGCAGGAGAGCAGCGCCGTCATGCAGGCTGGCGCATCGATCATCGAGATCGGCAACCCCGAGGAAATGGAGATCGTCGTCGATGTCCTCTCCAGCGACGCCGTCGGCATCCCACCCAGCGCCGAGGTGCGCATCGAACAGTGGGGAGGCGACGGGCCGCTTGCGGGGCGGGTGCGGCTCGTCGAACCCGCCGGATTCACCAAGTTCTCCGCGCTGGGAGTTGAGGAACAGCGAGTCAACGTCATCATCGACTTCACGGCGGCCATCAGCGGTCGCTGGAACCTCGGGGACGGCTACCGCGTCGAAGCCGCCATCATCGTCTGGGAAGATGATGAATGCCTGAAGGTGCCATCGAGCGCGCTCTTTCGTCGCGGCGAAAAGTGGGTGGTGTTCGTGGTGGAGGCGGGCGCGGCCGTGATCCGCGAGGTCGAAGTCGGCCACTCGAACGGGCTCGAATCCGAGATCACTTCGGGGCTTCAAACGGGCGAAATAGTGATCGTCCATCCCAGCGACCAGGTCGCCGAGGGGAGCCAGATCGTCGTGCGTGGAACGTAGAGCGAGTTGCGAGAGGCATGGATATGTGTTCACCACGGACGACCACAACTGCCCGGTGCCTACTCCCTGCTGCCTTCCAACTCGCCCTTCGCAACTCGCTCCCCGGCGTGCTATAGTTCCCGCTTCCCACTCATCTCTCTCGCCGGTCAGGCGGGACGCGATTTCGACTCGATCACTGAGGGAGTGTTTCATGGAAGAACGTGAGATTGAACTCGTCGTGGGTGAATCGCTCGCAATCGGAGGCATCGTCGTCACCTTGCTGGAAATCGAGGGGGACGAGATCCATCTGAGGTTCGATGCCGATGACGGATTGCCGATCTCCGACGACGAGGTCCACGTCCAGGAACGGGCCTCTCGCAACTGACGTGACTTGTCGCGTCCCTAATTGCACTTCATGCACCCGATGTTGACGCTCGTCACCGGCGGCGGCGGATTCCTGGGCCGGTATATCGTCGAGCAATTGCAGAGCGCGGGACACCGCGTGCGAGTGTTCGCTCGCGGCGACTATCCCGAACTGACTGTCGGCGGCGTCGAAGTAGTGCGAGGAGACGTTCGCCATCGAGTTGACGTCGAACGGGCGGTCGCGGGAGTCGAGACGGTCTTTCATGTCGCCGCCGTCCCCGGTATCTGGGGATCGTGGGAACACTTTCACTCGATCAACGTCTTCGGCACCGAGAACCTGCTCAAGTCCGCGAGTGAGGCAGGCACGCAGCGGTTCATCTACACCAGCAGTCCGAGCGTCGTCTACGACGGCAAGCCGCATCTGAATGCCGACGAGTCGCTCCCCTATCCCGACCGATATCTGTGTCACTACCCGCGCTCGAAGGCGATCGCCGAACGCAACGTGCTCGCTGCCCACGGACATCGCGGCATGGCCACTGTCTCGCTGCGACCTCATCTCATCTGGGGTCCGCGGGACAATCACCTCATCCCCCGCCTCATCGATCGCGCCCATCGCGGCAAGCTGCGACAAGTGGGTGACGGAACGAACCTCATCTCGATGAGCTACGTCGAGAACGCCGCCGCCGCCCATCTGCAGGCCGCCGCGAGTCTGTCATGCACAGCACCGCACGGCGGGAAGGCCTACTTCATCAACGAGCCGGCACCTGTCCGCCTGTGGGATTGGGTGAACGAAATTCTCGCGATCGCGGAGCTGCCGCCGTTGAATAAGCGCATCTCGTATCGGCTCGCTTACTCAGCAGGCGCAGTCCTAGAAGGCGTCTACACGCTGCTGCGTCTCGAAAGCGAACCGCTGATGACGCGCTTCCTCGCGGCCCAGCTCAGCCAGTCGCACTCCTACAGCATCGCCGCCGCCCAGAGGGACTTCGGCTACACGCCGCTGGTTGACGTCAAAACCGGAATGCGACGATTGGGGGAATGGCTGCGCAGCCGGGAACGAGACTCACAATAGCCCGCAGCGCCAGCAAGGGCAGCGTGACGCGGCATCATCACACTTTAATCAGACAGCTTGCGGCGGACGTCGTTGATTCAAGGAATTCTTGAACATCGGCGCAACTCCAACGGTTGATCGCAAGGGCCCGCAAGCCGCGACAACCTCATGCAGGGTCTAACTTCACGACGCCGTCGCTTACGCTTCCGGCTCGGATGAGTCGTCTCAGTTCGTCAGTTCTTCACCCGAGGGCACTTCGGCGGGCATGGGTTCGCCGCGCAGGAGGGCGATGCGGCCGCTGCGGACCATTTCCAGGACGCCGAACGGGCGGACGAGGTCGATGAACGATTCGATCTTCGACTCGGTGCCGGAGATTTCGATCATCACATGACTGGGGCTGACGTCGACGATCTTGCCCCGGAAGATTTCCACGAGGTTCTTGAGCTCGGCCCGCTGGCCGGGTTCAGCCTGCACCTTGATAAGCATCAGATCCCGCTCGACGAATTCCTCGCCGGAGTAATCGAGCACGCGGACCACCGTCACTAGCTTTTCGAGTTGCTTGCGGACTTGCTGCAGCATCTTGTCGTCGCCAGAGACGACGAACGTCATTCGCGACAGATCGGCGTTCTCGGTCTCGCCGACCGCGAGGCTGTCGATGTTGAACGCCCGCGACGCCAGCATGCCGGCAATCTGCTGCAGCACGCCGGGCCGGTTCATCACCAATGCCGAAAGAATATGCCTCATGAATCTAGTCTTCTTGCAATGATTCGCGAGTCTGGTCCTTTCGCCGCCGAACAACCGACCCGCGGGACCAGAGTGTATGCGTGGCTCATGGCAGCAACAAGTGGCCGGACGCGGACAATGGGAGTTGGTTCGCCGAGAACTGACCGGTAGACTGAAATGAATGACCGGCGACGACATTCGACACAGCTAGTCCCAGGAGACAATCAATGCGTCCGTACTTGATGAATCTGGCGGGGGCCAACATGAAAGACCAGCTTGTCGGCGTCGCGATTGTACTGCTGATCGGCACGCTGATTGTTGTTGCAATGGCTCGCGCGCACTCTGGGGCGACGGCCAGGTCATACCGCTGGATACCGATCGCATCGTTGATCATCGGGCCGGTCCTCGCGTTCCTGGGCGTTGCCATCGCCGCCCTGCTCGCCGCGCGTCGCAGCGATCGCATAGCGGTGTCAGACGCATGGGCCGCTCTGCCGCCGGTGCTGCTGATTGGGACGATCGGAGGAGTTGCCGCATCGGTCACTTTCACCATCGCCCTGCGACTCACGGCGAGACGCGAGGCAACAGCCGACCCATCCGACGAGAATGACCGATAGCCGGCATCGGGAAACAACGGCTGCCTTTGGTCTCAGGGCGACGTACACTGGGGTGTCTCAATTCAAACTCCCAGTTCCCTCGAAAGTATCCGCAATGAAGGTCCATCAATTCCTGGACCGGTACGGAGTGACGGAAAACCCATTCTCGCAAGAGGATGCGCAGTCCGATCAGGTGTTTCAGCAGCATTGCCTCGAAGGGACGCGGCATCCTGCGTGGGACAAGATCTATGGCAGCCCGGAAGCGCCGGCGACTTCGGTCGTGTTCGGCGAGCAGGGGAGCGGCAAGACGGCGCTGCGCCTGCAGATGGCCAGCGCACTGCAGAAGTACAACTCCGAGCACCCCGATCAGCAGGCCTATATTGTCGTCTATGACGATTTTAATCCCTTTCTCGATGCCTTCCGCGAACGCCTTTCGGGTCGCAAACGAAGGCCGGAAAAAGCACTGCAACATTGGCAGTTGTGGGATCACATGGATGCCCTGCTGACGCTCGCCACCACGCGACTCGCCAACGCCATCCGCGGCGACAAACAGATCGGTTCGTCGGTTCCGCTGACGATCGATTCCGCGCGACTGAGTTCACTGACGCCGCACGAGAAGCGCGACGTGCTGCTGCTCGCGGCCTTGTACGATCACAATCGGGACTACAGTCCCATCGAGCGCTGGAACGCGCTCCGCAGGAAACTGCGCTTCTCGAATTGGATGACGTGGTGGGATGTCGGCCTTGGCTCACTGGTGTCGATCCTCACACTGGTGCTGACGATTTCGATCGGAGGCTGGTCGTATCTGCTCGAGTGGTGGTTCTGGCTGATCGTTGTCCTGGGCTGGTTGCCTTTGGCTTGGCATCAGCTGCGGCTCACCTGGTGGTCGTGGCGGATCGGCCGGCAGGTTCGCGTGATCGAACATCAAGTCAATCCGTTGCGACGAACATTGTCGGGACTCACGCGCACCGACCTGCTGGGCCAGCCGCTGCCAACCAAGGCGCGAGGAGATGACCGCTACGAACTGATCCGCAAGCTGCAGGCAGTGCTCAAGTCGCTCGGCTTCGCCAGCATCGTCGTGCTGATGGACCGCGTCGATGAGCCGCATCTCGTCAACGGCAACGCCGAGCGAATTCGCGACCTGTTGTGGCCGATGTTCGACAACAAGTTTCTCAAGCATCCGGGGATCGCCTTCAAGCTGCTGCTGCCGTCGTCGGTCGCGGGCTTCCTCGGTTCGCAGGAGAAGGAGTTCTACGAACGTTCGCGTCTCGACAAGCAGAACCTGGTGCGTTCGCTCAACTGGACGGGACAGGGTCTCTACGACGTGGCGAACGACCGGGTGAAGGCTTGCGCGAAACTGGCGTCATCGCCGCCCGGACTGCAGGATTTCTTCGATCAGCGGATCACACGCAACGAACTCATTTCTACGTTCGACCGGCTGCGCGCCCCACGACATCTCTTCAAGTTCCTGTACCGGCTGCTCGTCGATCATTGCAGCAAGTACACCGAAGACGAACCCCAATGGAAGATTCAGCCCGAGACTCTGCACGCCACGCTGGCCGTCTTCCAGCGGGAACTGGAAATGTACGACCAGAAGCAGGGAACGGGTTGAAACGGCTTCATGCGGCGAGCGCGCGGGCGCAAATCAATCCGTTCGCTAGACTGCGACAAGACGGAGAGACGCCGCGTTCCAACCAGAAAACTCAGTTCATCAATGCACCCCGCAATCGCCTGGATCGCTGATGAACTCGCGGCACTGGATGCCGGGCATTTGCGGCGCGCTGTGAGGTCCATCACGCCACTGCTAGGCGGTCGTTGCCACTTGAATGGCCGGGAACTTGTCAACTTCGGGTCGAACGATTACCTCGGTCTCGCATCGGATCCGCGACTGATCGAGGCGGTGGCTGAAGTGAGCAATGCCGGTTCAGGTGCCAGCCCGCTCGTCACTGGCTACGGACCCTGGCACGATCGGCTTGAGGCCGCACTCGCCGCGTTCGAAGGGACCGCAGCGGCGATCGTCTTTCCCAGCGGCTATGCCGCCAACCTGGGAACCGTGGCCGCGCTGGCTGATGGCGCATGCAGCATTTACTTCGATCGACTGATTCATGCGAGTCTCGTGGATGGCGCACGCAGCGCGAGGAGCGCCCGGTTGCAGGTCTTTCCACACAACGACGCGAGCGCACTCCGCGAGCTGTTGCAGAAGGACGCCGGCCGCCTGGAAAAGAAACTCGTCCTGACCGACAGCATCTTCAGCATGGACGGCGACGTGGCGCCGCTGGTCGAGCTGTGCGACATCTGCGATGAGATGGGCGCCATGCTGCTGGTGGACGAAGCGCATGCGACAGGAGTGCTGGGAGCCGGCGGCCGGGGAGTGTGCGAACTGCTCGGCGTCGAGCACCGCGTGCCCATTCGCGTGGGAACCCTCAGCAAGGCGATCGGCGTTCAAGGTGGCTTCGTGGTCGGCGAGCGGTCGCTCATCGACTGGCTCCGCAATCGGGCACGAACGCAGTTCTTTTCGACAGCATTATCGCCCGTCCTGTGCGCTGCTTCGGTTCAATCGCTGGAGATCATCCGCGAGGAGCCGTGGCGCAGAGAGCGAATCCCCCAGATGCGTGATCGCGTTCTGAACGTGCTCCATGAACTTGGATTCACGCCCCCGCATTCGATCATCGGGCCGAACATTCCCGTGGTACTCGGAGAAGTCGACCGCGTCCTTGAAGCCTCGCGCCTGCTGGAGCAAGCCGGTCTATTCGTGCCGGCGATTCGGCCACCGTCCGTCAAGGAAGGCACCGCGCGGTTGCGAATCTCGCTGAACGCGGCTCACGATGACGATGCAGTCCAGCGCTTGATCGACGGATTGCGCCGTGTGCTCGTCGCAGGCACCGACGGTCGAGCCGCGCATGCCACAGAATCGTCAACATTGACGTGATCGGCGGATTCTCCCTGAAAGCCGCACGTCGCCCAGGCGTCCGGGTCATGTCGTCGTGATTCCGAAGGCATAGTCGTCGGGATGGATTCTGCGACCTGCATCATCCGCAGGCATTTGTTGAACCTCGGAAACATTGCGGATGCACAGGAGGTGATGCGCCTGGATTAGTCCCTCATCCCGGTTGGAGCACAACATGGTTGAAAAGTTGGAAACCGCGACGGAACGCCGCAGCAAGAACCGCCGCCTCGCGGAGCGTCGTTGTCGCAAGGATCCCGCATACGACATCGCGGATCGTCGAGTGGAAGATCGCCGGCTGGTCGAGCGTCGACGTCAGATCGACCCCACGACCTGCGAGCGCGATTACAAGAACGAAGAGATCGAGTTCATGATGGCCATCGACGACTACAAGCGTCGCAGCGGCCGTCAGTTTCCCACCTGGAGCGAAGTCCTCGAAGTCCTGCGCGACCTCGGGTATCGCAAGGTGGCCGAGCCGTCGACGACGTACGACGGGTAAAGGCTGTAGCGGCGTCTGTCCCCAGACGCGGAGGCAACCTGGGGAAGCGTCATCTGTTCGACGCGTGTCCACAAGGGATCAAGTCAACCACTTTGATCCCGGCGGCTGGGGACAGCCGCCGCTACGCAGCTTTCGCGGAGCGAAAGGCGACTATCCCGCGGGCGGAATGCTGCGCCCGTGGGGATCGGCGTGGGGTGCGTCGAGTTCCTCAGTCAGTTCAGCCCGCAGCTCGGCATCAATGAAGTGCTCAACCGAATGGGCCGTCTCGTGCAGGTGCTCGGCCGAGAGGTCGAAGTGTCTCGCCATATAGCTTTCCCAGAGGCGATGCGCCCGTACCAGCGCCTGAGCGGCGGTCCGCCCGTTGGCTGTTAGAACGTAACCGCCTTGCGCCTTATTGAGCAGCGACCTGCGTCGCAGATCTCGCATTGCGAAGAAGCGCGACCAAGTCGGTGCTATCGATTGAATATCCGCGCGAGTGACCGCTTCTCCGCGCTCCTCGCTGCGGTACAGCAGTCCCAGGATGTCTTCGGCGGTGATCTTCACCTGCAATGAGAACCAGTCGCGAATTCGCACGAGCAGTCCATCCCGCGGCGCGAAAATGAGCACGCCCCCAAACACGATGCCGCACGCGACGGCAATCAGTCCCGCCGCGCCGGCATCCCGCACTGATTCGTATCCCAGACGCGGAAACAGCACCGGCGGCAGCGACTTCGCCATCGCATAGCCCAGCGCGACGGCGACCACCGACAATCCCAGGCTCCACAGGAACACGCGACTCAGTTTGTCCGACATCTGACGCCCCGAGACAGCCGGCCCCACTAGCAGCGCGATCACGAGGATACTTCCCACCGTGCGAAACGAGGTGACGACCGCGATTGCCGTCATGGCCGACAGGAGTTGCTGCACCCACGACGTGCGCAGTCCCAGCGAACCCGCGAAACCGGGGTCGAACGATGTCACCTGCAGCTCCTTGAACGCCAGCAGCGTAACGGCTGAAAGCAGAACAAACATCACGAGGTTCGACACCACTGCCGTCGGCACACGCCACGGACCGATCTGCATCGTGTGCAGGATCGATGATTCGAGTTGCCCCATCAGCACGCAGTCGACGTCGAGATGCACCTCGTCGGCAAACAGGCGGATCATCAGCAGGCCGAGCGCAAAGAACGTGCTGAAGACCACGCCCAGCGCCGCGCCGGCTTCGATGCGGCCCCAACGACTGACGGCTTCCGTCAACAAGGCCGTCAGCATGCCCGACAGCGCGGCACCGACGATCAAGAGTGCTTGTTCGACGAGATATGCGGGATCGGTTGCACTCCTGTCGCCCTGCGGACCATGAGTTGAACTGTTGATTGAGGATTTTGGCGCATCACCGGGCGAAGAAATCCATCCCCCCGCCTGCAGTCCGTTCACCAGCAGAAATGCACCCACGACGCCCGGCAGCACCGTGTGACTGAGCGCATCCCCCAACATGCTCTGACGCCGCAGCACGAGCCAAACGCCCGGCACGGCACACACGAGGGCCGTGGTTGCCGCCGTCAGCAGGATCCAGGTGTCCAGCGACGACCAGTCTCGTAGGTGATCGAGGCACTCACGCAACATGGGGATGGTCTTGAATGGTGTGCGGAGCAGGCTTGGCGTCCACCAGGAACCGGATGACGACACCGCTAACGCCTTGCGCCATCATTCCAGCAATGGCAGCGGGATGCAACGGGTAGAGATCGATCGCTGTTGATGGTGCAACAGCGCGGCCATGCGGCGGAGTCCTCACCCGCACCCAAGCCTCGGTTCGATTCCCGTCACCGCAGCGCCGCCGCTAGGTCATGCTGACACGCCGCGATCACGCGTTTCTGAGCTTCATCCACCTCGCCGGCCGTCAGCGTGCGGTCGTCGGCCTGATACGAGAGCGAGACCACGTACGATTTCTTCCCTTGCGGGATGTGTTGGCCGCGGTATTGATCGACGAAACTGACGGTCGCCAGATGCGGGCCGGCGTGGTGACGGATGACAGTCTCCATGCACTGCCAGGTGACTGCTTCATCGAGCACGAAGTTGAGGTCACGTTCGATGGCGGGAAACCTGGGGATCGTCCGCCACGTCCGCCCCGAATGCGATTGCAGCAGCAGCGTCTGCCAGTCGAGTTCAATCGCGCACACTTCCTCGCGCAGCTTCCAGTCGCGCAGACTTTCGGCCTCGCGGTCGATCTCGCCGATCCAGCCCCAGCGCAGGTCGTTGAGCAGCACCTCGGCTCCTCGCCCCGCACGGAACTGCGGCAGGTCGAACGGCCGCAGGGCCACTGTTGCATCTGCATTCACCGCGCGAGCGATCGACTCGATGATGCCCCGCGCCTCGCGGAACGATCGTCCGCAGACGAACGCCAGACGGATCGGCTGCTGCGTCGGGTCGTTGGGATCGGTTCCCAGAAACACCCGCGACAACTCGAACAGTTCGACATTCAAGTTGCCGCGCCGCTCGTTCTCGCGCCGGCAACGCAGCAGACTCGGAATCAACGTCGATCGCATCACCTGGCCGTACTCACCCGCCGGCGGCGCTATTCCCAGCTTGGTTGCGCCGGCAACTGGTTCGATCACGGTCGTCAACGATTCAGGGACGAACGAATAGGTCATCGCCTCGCTGAGTCCCGTGGCGAGCAGCACTCCGCGAACCTTGTTAGTCACACGTTCATTGAGCGAAGGGGTGGAAGCGACGACGGCGATCGAACGATCATCCGGGATGTGCTCGAAGCCGTTGACGCGGGCTATTTCTTCGATGAGATCGACTTCCCGCACGAGATCCCTGCGCCAAGATGGCGGGGACCAGGTGGCGGCGACGAGTCCTTCACGCGAGATCAGCGTTAGCCCAAGAGTGGTGAGGATCCGCATCACATCGTCGATCGACACATCGATGCCGAGCACGCGCCGCACTTGAGCGAATCGCAGCTTGATGGGCACCGGCGACCAGTCTGGGATTCCGCCGGCGAGCACGCCGCCGGCGAGCAGCTTGCCTCCGGCCGTCTGCAAGATGAGTTCGCAGCAGCGCCGGCTGGCCCAGTCAAGTCGCTGGTCGTCGATGCCGCGTTCGAAGCGATACGAAGAATCACTGTGCAGCTTGAGCCTGCGTGCCGTGGCGCGAATCGACATCGGCTCGAACCGCGCCGCCTCAATGAGGACGTTGACCGTTCGCGGGCCAATCTCGGTGCCGGCCCCACCCATCACGCCGCCGATCGCGACAGGATTCGCGGCATCGGCGATAACGCATGTCGCCGCGTCGAGCGGATAGTCGTGATGATCGATTGCCTGCATCTTTTCTTTGTCGCGACCGCGACGGACCACGATCCGCTTGCCAGAGAGTTTGTCGAAGTCGAAGGCATGCAGCGGTTGGCCGCTTTCCATCAGCACATAGTTGGTCACATCGACAATGTTGTTGATCGGCGTGATACCGATCGTTTCCAGCCGCTTCCGCATCCATTCGGGACTGGTCCCGATCTTGAGCCCTTCGATGACGCGTGCGATGTAGGCCGAACAAAGTTCGGGACATTCGACCGCGACTGAAGTAGCCTTGGCCGCCGGCTCGCTGGTTTCTAGTTTCGCGATGTCGGAGGCAGGCACTTTGAGCGGCAGGTCAAGCAGCACCGAGATTTCGCGAGCGACGCCGATATGCCCCAGGCAGTCGGCCCGGTTGCTGGTGACTTCGACATTGAGCAGCACATCGCCGGCGACGGGCTCGACGGCGTCGCGGTTGAGGCCCGACATTGTCAACAGGCGCGCGACCTCATCGGGCGAGGTCGACGACAGATCGACGTATTCCTGCAGCCAGTGCCAACTCAGTTTCATGGTTCGTTCCGTGCTTCCTCAGAGACGGACGCATTTGATCCATTTGGAGTTCGCGGGTCCAGACCGCCGAGGACAGTGTGATCTCAATCAGAGTCAAGAGACTCCTGGGTGAGCAACACCATCATGTCGAAGCTGTCGATGTGCGATGCTCCTCCGCGCAGCCAGATGAGGATGACGGATTTATTGCGTTGTCCGTTGTTACCGTCCTGCCCTGCCTGCGCTTGCAGTCGCAGCACATCAGGGAGCATCAGTCCCGCGATCGACAGTCCGCCGACCTGCAGCATCTCCCTCCGGGAGATGCTGGTTCGGCATTTCCGCATCGGTCCATGGAAATTCCACATGAGTGTCGCTCCCAAACGCCGTGTGAACTGGCGACCGTTCGAGGAATTGTGGGGAACTCGCAGCGGATGCGTCAACAGCGACTGATGGGTTGGCGCGCGGTTTCGCTGGATTGCCGTCAACGGGATGAGTAGCCGTCGTGGCGGTCGACGCTCAACCAGCGGGAGAGACCTGCACCGCGCAGGCTTTGTACGAAGGCTGCTTCGAGTACGGGTCGAAGACGGCGTCCGTCAGCCGGTTCGTGGCGGCATCGTGCATCGACACGAAGACCTGGCCGGGCTGCACATTGTGCGTGAGGATCGCCTTGGCCTGCATCCGTCCGCGCTGTGAACTGATCGTGACCCTGGTCTCGTGCGTAATCTTGCGGTCGGCCGCATCGCGCGGATTGATCTCGACATAGGCGACGCTCGGATACAGCTTGCGCAACACCGCCGACTTTGAAGTGCGGGTTTCGGTGTGCCACTGCGAAGCCGATCCGCGTCCCGTGAGCAGAATCAACGGGAAGCTTTCGCTCGGCGGTTCGGAGAGAGGCTTCGGCGGCTCGAACAGAAACCTGGCGCGGCCGTCAGGATGATAGAACTTCCCGTCGGCGAAGAGGCGGCGCTCGGTGGCGCTCTCTTCTCCCCTCTCCCCCCGGGTGTGGGGTCGGGGGTGAGGGCGAGTACATCGATCCGCCGGCCCCTCACCCTGCCCTCTCCCAGAGGGAGAGGGTTCAGAAGGCGCGTCCTCATTCTCAACCGACCACGGCCACTGCACTCCCGACCGTTCCTCCAGCATCTTGTAGCCTTCGATGCCGGTGATGTCGCAGGGCTGGCCGCGGGTGCATTCCCGCAGCATGCGAAAGACGGATTCCGGCGAGTTCCAGCGGGCAAACATGTCGCCGCAGCCCCAGGCGTCGGCAATCAAGCGGAAAATGCGAAAGTCGGACAGAGCCTGTCCCGCCGCCTTGCGCACGGGACGCACGACGCCGATGCGGCGTTCGGAGTTGATGAACGTGCCTTCCTTCTCACCCCAGCCGGCCGCGGGAAGCACGAGATGTGCGAGCTGCGCGGTCTCGGTGGTGTGATACATGTCCTGCACGACCAGAAAGTCGAGCCTCGCCAGAATGTCGCGGGCCTGGCTCTGGTTGATCCACGAATGAGCCGTGTTCGTGCAGACCACCCACAGTCCCTTGATCTTGCCGCGCAGAATCCCTTCGAGGATTTCGTGATAGGCCCATGAGTTCTCGCTGGGTATCCGCGCCTCATCGATCTTCAGCACTTCCGCAATCTTCTTGCGGTGTTCGGCATTTGTGAAGTCGTGCCCGCCCAGCAGGTTGGTCGTGTTGCTGAAGAGTCGCGATCCCATCGCGTTGCACTGGCCGGTGATGGAGTTGGCTCCGGTGCCAGGGCGGCCGATATTGCCCGTCATCAGTGCGAGATTGATGATGGCCTGCGCCGTCCGCACTCCCTGGTAGCTCTGATTGACCCCCATCGTCCACCAGAACGAAACACACTTACCGTCGTGAATCGTGACCGCGAGTCGTTCAATCTGTTCCGCACCGAGTCCAGTTTCTTTCACAACGCGATCAACATCGTAGTCCTGCACGAACGCCGCGAACTCATCGAACGCCGTTG
>JANNSB010000422.1:0-11531 GCA_031402175.1 Planctomycetaceae bacterium | reverse complement strand
GACCGACTACCAGGCGGGAATACCGCAGGCGCTGACATTGATGCACGGCGGATTGATTCACAACGCGACCGACGTGGCCGCCAGCGGACTCTTGAAATCGCTCGCCGCGCCGTTTTTCACGGACGAGCAGCGACTCGACACATTGTACTTGGCGACGCTGTCGCGCTATCCGGAACCGGCAGAGCGCGAGATGATGTTGAAAGAGATCGCAGCGGCATCGAATCAGCAGCAGCGGCAACAGGTGTTGGGCGATTTGTTGTGGGCGCTGCTCAATAGCGCGGAGTTTACGTTGAATCATTAGGAAACGCGAACGATTCAAGGTGGTGAACCATGGCACTCTGGAATCCAATCGATCGGCGTCGCATGCTCAAGGCGATGGCATGTGGAGCCTGCGGCGTGAGCGTGAGCGGCTGGTTGCCGACACTCGCGCAGGCCGTGGCGGCCGATCCGCGTCGGCGCCGGCATTGTATCTTGCTGTGGATGGCGGGCGGGCCGAGCCAGACCGACACATTCGATATGAAGCCGAGCCACACGAACGGCGGCGAGTTCAAGGAGATTGCCACGAATGTGCCCGGCGTGCGGTTCAGCGAGCACTTGCCGCGATTGGCGCAGCACGCCGACAAGCTGGCGATCATTCGCAGCCTGACGACGAAAGAAGGGGACCACGAGCGCGGCGCCTACCTGATGCGGACGGGCCAGCGGCCGATGGGTGTGATCAACTATCCGTCAGTGGCGGCGTCGCTGGGGAAGGAGTTGGCGCTCGCGGACGACAGCCTGCCTCCATATATCAGTATCTCGCCGAGTCGCGGTCCGGGGCAGGGCGGGTTCGGTCCGGGTTTCCTGGGGCCGAAGTACGCGCCGCTGGTGGTCGCGGGCAATCAGGGCGCGGTTCCAGCGAACGCGGAGGCCAACGCGGCGGCGGCCCAGGCGTTTGCCGATTTGAAGGTCGACGCGATCAAGCCGCCAACCGGAGTTTCCGCGGCTCAGACCGAGCGCCGACTCGAGCTGTGGCAGATGCTCGAGAATCGCTTTCTGAAGCGGCATCCAAGCGCGTCGCCGCATGCTCATCAGACGGTTTACAACAACGCGCTGCGGATGATCGAGAGCGACGCCTCGGCCGCGTTCGACCTGTCGCAGGAACCAGACAAGGTACGCGCGTCGTACGGCAAAGGAGTGTTTGGGCAAGGCTGCCTGATGGCCCGCCGGCTGGTCGAGCGGGGCGTGCCGTTTGTCGAAGTCTCGCTGAGCGCGTCGGTGGCGGGAAGCTACGGTTGGGACACGCACAGCAACAATTTTGAAGCGGTGAAGGGCTTGTCGGCCGAGCTCGACGCCGGCTGGGCATCGCTGCTGGCGGATCTCGACGAGCGCGGCCTGTTGGAATCAACGACCGTCGTATGGATGGGTGAATTCGGACGCACGCCGCAGATCAACGGGTCGGCCGGTCGCGATCACTACCCGAACGCCTGGTCCGCGGTACTCGCCGGCGGCGGCATCGCGGGTGGTCAGGCTTATGGCCGCACCAGCGAGGACGGCACCGAAGTTGTGGAAGGCATGGTGTCGACGGTGGACCTGCTGGCCACGCTCTGCGGGGCGCTCGGCGTCGACCACAAAACGCAGAACATGTCCGACGTCGGTCGCCCGTTTCGCATCAGCGACGGCACGCCGATCGAGGCCGTACTGGCTTGATTGTCGCCGTTTGCTCCGCGATAGTAGCGTAGCCGCGTCTGTCCCCAGACGCGGAGACCAGAGCGAAGCGCATTGAATCTCGTTAAATCGCTGCAACCAGCCGACGTGAATTTGAATGTGGTCGGACACTCTGTAGTGGCCGCTGATAACGAATCACGCGGCCTCGCCTTGCCGCGGCGTCTGGGGACAGACGCCGCTACAAAGAATCACGACTGCTCCGCGAAACTCACTTGGAGCGAATGGCGGATGTTCCAATGATGCCGAAGCGCTGTTCGTTCGCGTTGATCGTCGTCGTTCTATGCTGCGTCGTCGTATCGGCTGAGGACGCCGTCCTCGACACACACTGCATGGTGCACGAGATCGTCGCGCCTCCGGAGAGTTTGGAACTCGACGAAGTCTACACGCAGTGCATCCTCGTCGAAGGCTTCCCCATCGTCGGTTCGGCCAACGTTCAACCCGCGGCTCTGCAGGAGGCGGCGTACATCGTCCGGCACATGCTTCACCCGCGGCCCGATGTGCTCCAGGCCATGGCGGAGAACAGCGTGCGGCTCGTCGTGATGGCGCACGACGAGTTCACGACCGACGTGCCGGAGCATTCTGATCTCGAACCGGCGGCCTACTGGGACCGCCGCGCCCGGGGGCTCGGAGCGACGCATGAGCGGCCTGCGGTGAGCTGCGGCGAGGAAAACCTACTGCAATTTCCGGGCGACCCCTACCACACCGAGAACATTCTCGTGCATGAGTTCGCCCACGCCATCGACGAAATGGGCCTGCGGGATGTCGACGAAGAGTTCGAGGATCGTCTGGCGGAAACGTTCGCCTCCGCCGAGGCCGAAGCTCTCTGGGAAGACGCCTACGCGATGACGAACATGCAGGAGTACTGGGCCGAGGGGGTGCAGTCGTACTTCGGCACGAACCGCGAGAACGACCATGATCACAACCACGTCAACACCCGCGACGAGCTGCGTGAGTACGATCCGCGCCTGTTCGAATTGATTGACGAATCATTCCGCGGCAACGAATGGCAATACGTCTGGCCCGCCGACCGCCCGGAAGAAGAGTGCATCCACATCGACGGCTTCGACCGCTCCGCGGCCCCCCGGTTCGAATGGCGAGCCGAGACAGAGGTTGAATAGCGATCATTCAACCCCATCTTGCCGGATCGACCTGGTAGAAGCCGCACATGACTTCGTAGAGCGCGGGGTGCAGGCGCTCGAGGTCGCGGCCGAGTTCGAAGAAGTGTTCGGTGGCGACCGCGAAGAACTCGCTGCGATCGGTGGCGCCGTAACAGTCGAGCAGATGGGGTCGGCCGCGATGGCAGGCGTCTTCGAGCTGGCGGAATTCGGCCTCCATCACGATCGGCCACTTCTCGGCCAGTTGTCGCGACTCCAGCGGCGGCGTGCCGTCGGCCACTCGTCCGTGGAGCATGTCGAGCTGATGAGCGAACTCGTGGAACACGAGGTTGTTGCCGGGAAAGAGGCGCTTCCCGCCGGCCTTGGCGTGCGGCCACGACAGCACCACCGGACCACGCCAAATAGTTTCGCCGAGCCTAGCCTCGCGACCTTCGATCACTCCTCCTCCGCGCGTGGGTTCGACATCCTTGCCGAGGTATGAACCGGGATAGACCAGGATCGACAGCACATGGTCGAAGTGCTCGTCGTACGGCAGGCCGATCACGAGCAGGCACGCCTGGGCCGCAATGATGACTTTCATTTCATCGGTGAGCACCAACCCTCGGCAGCCCTCCCAGTTCTTCTCGGCCACGAAGATGCTTACCAGTCGCCGCAGCTTCTTCCGCTGCCCGTCATCGATCCACGCGTCGTGTGCGAGGCCGCACTGGATCCAGCGTTCCCATGTCTCCGGAAAGGGGGCGGCCGCGATGCGTCGACGGCGACGTGATTTGATCCACTGGAGGAGCATGCTACGCCACGATTACGAAACAGCGGGACCAACCGGGGCAGACATCTGAGGTTGTCCCTCGGGCGACTCGGCTGCCTGCTGCACCCGGCTCCAGTACGCCACGGCCTCGCTCCACGTCGGCGGCGATCCGACGGTCAATGGCAGCGGGCTTTGTACTTCATCAACGCCGGCGCGTTGCAGCAAACCCTCGAGAGCGGCCGTCAGAGTCTGCCGGTCGTCCCCTTCGAGGGATTCCATCCAGCCCAGCGGATGCACGATGCCAATCAAGCGCCCTTGATGGTATTCCCAGATCAACAGGGCGGCGTCCCGAGGTTGATCGGCTCGCAGCAGTTCGACATCGATGCGGTTGGTGGCCGCCCGGACTGATCCGACGACCAGCTTCGCATCAGGCAGGAAGTGAACCTGCTCCAACAAGAACACCAGTTCGCGCTCGACGAAATGTCGGATGTCGTCTTCCACATGCAGAATGGCGACCCGCTTGCGCTGGGCGCGATTCTCTTCGCGAACTCCCCCCTTGCGCGACAACCGCCGCAACGCAGCGAAGGCCTTGGGAAGCGTACCGGAGTGAATGCCCGGCCGCAGCAGTCGCAACATCGTTTCGCCGTGATGGCCGATTGCGCTCGCGCCCAGTCGGCGCGGGCGGTTGGCGGCATAGAGCCGCCAGTTCTCCTTGAGTTCCCAGACAAGAAAACCAAACACGCCGGGAATTAGCCAGATCGTGGTCCAGACGATGGTATTGGCACTGGCGACGCTGAGTGCTGTGTTCTCCGCCAGGTACTCGGCGATCGAGTAACCCGTCGGCAGGATGAGCTTGTGAGACACCGTCACCACGGGGAAGTGCTTAAGCGGATTAATCTGCGGCTCGACGAGCAACGTGAAGACGAACACCAGCACGTAAGAAACGAAGAACCAGACGACGCCGCCGGCGAGCTTGACCCCCTGCAGCAGTCGGTTGTCGCCGGCCCGGAATCGCAGCCATTCGTCGACCGTGTAGACCACTCGTTCCAGTCCGATGAACAGCCAGTCGAAGGTGTCCATGATGAGCCGCACGATGCCGGCGATGACGTGCATCTTGAGGTCGTGCCAGGCTCGCGTCATGAAGTCGACCGTCCGTTCGGAAACGTAGCGGCCCACTGGTGAGTTCAGAAACAGCGCGGTGACGAAGTACACATCCAGGACCGTGCGGGCGCTTAGCGGCAGCCCGATCAGATACGAAGTGAGCGCCACGAGTCCGGCGAGCGCGGCGGGTTCCAACACATAGCGGCGCAGCACGGCGAACGATCGGCTGGCGAGGATCCGCTGGACGAATTGCGATTTGAATACGCGGGCGGGGAGTTCGATCACCACTTGGCGACATAGCTCCCAGATGTTTCTCAAGAGTGCGGCAGTCCAGGCTCGAAACGCAGGGCGGTGCAGTAAAAGCCAAAACCACAATCCCAACAACAGCACGCTTCCCGCCAAGTACCCGTTCTGCTCGAGGGGCGACGCTTCGAGTGGTGGTGGCGGGATATGAGGCGCGGCCGCAAGTCGTGCATCATGTTTCGGAGGCCCCATGATCGTCGCCTGCAAGTGATGGAGGAACTCGATCACCAGAAACGCGCCGCCGATCGGAATGAACAAATGCCGCGTCAACTGCCGGCCGAAGTTCGTTCCGAAGAAGAGCGAACTGAGGGTCTGCGGCCAACGCTGGTAGACCGCGCCGCGACGATAGACGCCGTCGAGGGCCGTATCGAACTGCTTGTCGGCCCGCAACAGGCAGTCGCCGAACAGTAGCTCCGGCACCGTCGTGACATCGGCCAGCTTGAGGTTGTTTTTGGAGATGGCGTCCCGCAGGTCTCCCATCGTAAGGAAGTTGCGTTCGACGATGCGGTCCAGAAGTTCCTCGACCAGTTTGTTCCGGGCGACTGTTTCCAGCACGTTGCCCGGCAGGAAGCCGACCTTGTCGAACACGTCGACGATGATCTGCCGCAATTTGTCGCGGGAACGCGTCTCGATGCGCGGCAACACTCCTTCCAGCAGTTCGACCAGCCGCGACTTCTCGGCCGGAGTGAGCCGCGCGACGGCAATGCGGCGGCGCACCGTGCGTAGATGTCTGAGAGCCAGAGCGTCCTGCATCAATGGGAGCGGTCTGCGAATCGCTTGTTTGCCGAGCTTGCGGATCCAGCCGATGAGATCGAGCCGATAGACTCCGCGTTCCTGCTCCATACATACCTTTTGCAGGTCGTAGAGAATGCGGGCTTCGTTCGACCAGAAGCCGTCGGCAGCCGGCGGCAAGAGAGGATTCAGCGCCTGCCGCCATTGCTCGAACTCGTCGTCCGACAGGCCGAGGATGTTTTGCAGCCGGCGTGTGAAGCGGGTCAGTTCCGCTTGCGCGGCGCCATCCGCCTCGGCGGCGAATCCTTCCGGGGCGCGTTTCATCGACCGCAAGTGGGAAAGCATGGCCTTGACGCCATTGCCGGCCTGAGCCTTCGATTCGGCGTCGGCCTGCAGTTGCCGGAACTTGGCGAGTGACACCGGCTGGCCGCTCGTAACAGAAGCCTTCGCAGCGCCGGTTCGCACATCGCCGTCGGCGTGCATGTTGGAGCCGGCATCGTTACCCGCAAGCTGCAACCGCTGGAACAGTTTGAAGTGATCGAGATCTTGCCGGAAGACGCCGTCGATCACCTGCCAGTCGCGAATCGCCGGAAAGTATTCCGTGAGTTCCTGGGGCGCGAAGTAAATCAGTTCCAGCGCCAGTGCCGTAAACTCAATGTACGTTTCGGCAACTGTGGGAGACTGAAAGAGGCAATTGTCCCTCTGTAGCACGTCGCGGATTTCGGAAAACTCGATCTCACCAATTTGTTCTCGGCGCGATGCGCCCCAATCTTCAATATGCGGATTGCGGGCCAGCCGGTTCTCGAGCTCCAGATGCACGCAAGCGTGAAACAGCGCTCGCCGATAGTGCTCGCGCAGCGTGGGCCATTCGGCCTCATCGGTGAACTCCCCTTCGTCGGGATTGGGGAGCAGAATCACACGCCTGGGAAGGTCGCTGCCCGGAGCGAGGGCCAGTTCTTCCAGATCGACGTAGGCGAGCAGCCGGTCGCGGTCGATCGTGTAGCTTTCCTTGTGCGGAATCAAAAGCGTCAGTCCCTGCAGGCGCCGATCGAGTCGCACCACGCGGCGCAGCACCCTCGGCTCGACCAGATGAGCGGCCGGCTCGATCGATTGCACGAAGGTCTGAAGTCGTTCCAGGCGCATGGGATTCACGGGTGGGACGGCGGGCGATCCAACGATCGACCACAGGGGAAAGTCCCAATTCCGACGAGGGGGAGCGCGAACAAATCACTGTCACCGCACGGGTATCACTTGCGGCCGACATCCGGCCCGCATCGCGAGGCTGCGCTGCGGGAATCCCGGATGATTCAGGATAACAGCGCGACTCGTTCGATGCAGCGAACTTCGCATCGAACCCGGTGACGGGTATGACCGTCGTGACGTTTGTGCCGGGTGGGGAGTGCGAGTGAACGCCTTCACGCCTTGAATGCACCCAGGAATTCGGCGGTGGAGAATACGGCGATGGTTGTGAAAAACATGCCGGCCATGCCTAGCACCACTCTTCGCGCCAGACTTGGTCGCAACTCCGGTGGCAGCAGTGATGTGTTCACGAAGATTACGTGAAAGCAACTGAAGCCGAGAGCGTAGTTGTAGATATTGGTCGACCACTTCACCAGATCACCCGGTTCAAAGAACAACAGTGCCACGAGACCGATGGCCGCGTAGATACACAGCGCCCCGAAATACGCACGTCCGATATCCTTTGTCTCCCACTTTCGCAATTTGGAACTGGCGACCCACATGGCATCGAGCCAGCGCCGGAGAACACCGTCCGCGGTCATGATGGCTGCCGTCACCAGCACCAGGAATCCGCAGAACAACGTCCCGAGAAAGAAGAGATGCCCAATCGAAGGTCCGAGTGACTCGGCAACCGCTTGCCCCACTCCTTCGGCAGTCATGCCGGCGGCAAGCCATTCCTGATCTTTCGACAGCGTTGTGCCGCGGGGCAGAAACTGGACCGACAGCATGCTGGGTAATGCCATGCCGATAAAGCACGCAGGCATCCAGACCAGCAGTTGTTCCCGTTGCACGTGCTTCACCCAGCCGCGCCAGCGCGGCATCGCCTCGGTTGTCGGATGGAACACCTTGCCGGTGTGAGACAATTCGATGGCATGTCCGCCGACGATGCTGGGGATCGCTCCGACATCCTTGCCCATTCCCCAACCCTGATCGCGCGTGAAGTTGCTGATGGGGGTATTCGTCAGCCCGCCGTTGCCCGCGATCGCAGCCATGCCCGTGATGAACCCGATCATCGAAAGATCGAGAATCGGCATCGAACGCCCGTGCCACCATTGCACGAAGATATTCGCCGTTTCCGGGATCTGTCCCGCGGGCGTCTGTATCGGCAATGTTCCAAATCGAAAGAACCCGCTCACAATCTCCCACCAGGTGTCCCACGACGAAAAGAACACGGCGAGAAACAGCAGGAATCCGACGACGACGATCAGCTTGAAACTCATCAGGAATTTCAGCGAACGATACACCTTGCCGCCGACGACCAGCGGCAGCAGCATGACGATGAAAATGACGGCGGCGTAGGTGCGAATCTTGGCCTTGATCCGCGCCTTGGCCTCCTTCATCTGTGCCAGAACCTCCGGGTCCACCTCGTCGGCTGTCGGATCGCTGAGATCGGGCATCTCGCCGGTGACGACTCCCATCAGGGGTACTGCGGCGTTCGATGCCAGATAGGGCAGAAACGAACCGATGTCGAGCAACAGGTAGAAGCCCAGCCAGAAGCGAGGTCCAGGCAGCGTGCGAAATTTCCCCGTGAAGATCGGCTCTCCGCTATAAAGCGTATAGCGGCAAATCTCGATGTTGTAGAGCACCTGCCCCAGAATACTGATCGTCGCCAGCCACAAGAGCGCCCCGCCGTATTTGGCCGTGACCCGTGGACCGAGCAGCCATTCGCCGCCACCCACCGCAGCCGCACCCATCACGAGACCCGGGCCGATCAACAGCGCCAAGTTACGCCAGCCGAACACAGGAGGCGGCGCGAGTTCGCCGACAGTCCATTGCGGCATCTCTTTCGAGCCGGGATGCGGCGCGTCACCCATGGGGGCCGATGTGCGGTCTGCAGGCGAGTTGTCAGAGCGAGGCGTCTCGGGAGCATCGGGCATGAGTCGTCTTCTCGGCGAGGCGGGAGTTGGAAAGAGACGTTAACCCAAACTGTCCATCAACCACGCCGGGAAGTCAAACGCCCCGGGAGAATATCTGCCCTCGAAACCTGATCGGGCTGCCGTGCGATTGACAGCGCAGCGTCACTCAAGCCGCGCGGCGCGATGACAGCCGCCAGATGAAATAGACCGGGATGCCGGAAAGCACCAGGATCAGTCCCGGCCAGGTATAGACCGGTTTGACGATCAACAGATCGAGCATGATCAGAATGCACATCAACATGTACAGCGCCGGCAGCACCGGATAGCCCAGCGCGCGGTAGGGCCGCTCGGCATTGGGCTGCTTGCGGCGCAGAACGAACAGTCCGCCGATCGTCAGCGCGTAAAACAGCAGGGCGGCGAAGATCACGTAATCGAGCAAGTCGTTGTACGTGCCCGAAAAGATCAGCAGCAGTGACCAGATGCCTTGCAGGATGAGTCCCGCCGCCGGCACGCCGTGCTTGTTGAGTCGCCCGACCGACTGGAAGAAGACCTGGTCCTTGGCCATCGCGTAGTAGAGCCTCGCGCCCATCAGCGTCATCCCGTTGATGCAGCCGAAAGTCGAGACCATGATCAGCAGCGCCATGAACGTGACGCCGAGGTTCGGAGACGCGACCTCCAATACCTCCGTCGCAACGCGATCGTCCCAGGCGCGGGCAATGCCGCCGTCGAACGCCGATTGATTTTTCAGGAAGGCGTCTTTCTCGATCAGAACAGCCTCGACGCCTTGAGCGTCGCCGGCCGTCTCGAAGTCCGCGATACGCCGATCAAATTCGGCAAGCCCGGCTTCCACCTCGGGCGCGGCGTTGAGCGGCAACGCTGCCATGTAGGCGAGATTGGCCAGCAGGTACAGCACGATGACCAGGCTGGTGCCCATCACCAGGGCGCGAGCCAGATTGCGGCGCGGGTCTCGCACCTCGCCCGCCGTGAAGGTGATGTTGTTCCAGGCATCGGCCGAGAACAGCGAGCCGACCATCGCCCCCCCCATCACCATCAGCATCACCAGGAAGCCCTTCTGTCCCACCAGATCGCTCACTTCGTGATAGCGCTCGGTGTCTTTGATGCCGTCCCAGAGATTGGATGTATTCGCTTCAATGGCCGCCGAGTTCGCGGCGACGGTCAGACCCAGCACGATCAGCAGAATGAGTCCCAGCGTTTTCGCGACCGTGAAAGTGTTCTGCACCCACTTGCCTTCGCGAACGCCGCGGCAGTTGAGCAGCGTCAGGAAGATCACAATGCCCGCGGCGACGAGCTGACCCGCCGTGATCATGAACTCCTGCCGTTCAAAGACGGTGAGCGGCTCCTTGAGCCACGGCAGCGGCAGGCTCACTACGAGGTCGAGATCGGCCTTGCGGTAGAGGATGGCATCGGGCCCGGTCCCGAGTTTCGGCGCGAGGACGCCCAAGTATTTGGCGAATGCGACACCAACTGCGGCGATCGAGCCGGTCTGAATCACCGTAAAGCACGTCCACCCGTAAAGAAAGCCCCATAGGGGGCTGTAGGCTTCGCGGAGGTACACATATTGTCCGCCGGCGTGTGGCATCATCGCGGCGAGTTCGGCATAAGCGAGAGCGCCGATAATCGTCATCACGCCGGTGAGCACCCATGCCGCCATCAGCCAGCCGGACGAGCCGACTTCTCGTGACATGCCTGCCGACGTGATGAAAATGCCCGAGCCGATCATCGTGCCGGCCACGAGCATCGTCGCGTCGAACAGGCCCAGCCGGCGCTGAAAGTCGGGCGCGGGTTCACCCGTCGACGGCCCCTCGTGCGGCGTGGGCGTGGGGATCGCACTCATGGCTTCACACTATCCGAGGGCGACCCACCGGGCGAGACGCCATGCGACTGAATCTCACGCCGCAATTGCTGACCGAGCAGGCTGTGATGTCGGCCGTAGAAGAAGTAGATGACGAGGCCGAGAGCCAGCCAGGCAATCAATCGCCACCAGTTGGCGGCAGGGAGCGAGAACATCAGCATCAGGCACATGCCGATGCCGAGCAAGGGTACGACAGGTACCAGCGGGCAACGGAACGGCCTGTTTGCATCGGGATTGGTTTTGCGCATGATGAGCACCGCGCCGCAAACGACAACGAATGCGAATAAGGTGCCGATGTTGGTCAAGTGCAACAACGCATCAAGGGGCAGGAACCCGGCCAGGAGGGAAACAAAGGCGCCGACGAGGATCGTACTGATCCAGGGAGTCTGAAACTTCGGATGCACGCTGGCAAATGCTTTTTTGGGGAGCAGCCCATCGCGAGCCATCGCCAGAAACACGCGGGGAGCGCTGAGCATCATGACCAGCAGCACCGAAGTGATGCCTGCCACGCCTGCCACTGCAATGATGGATTCTGCCCACCCCAAGCCGACCTGTTTGAACGCGTCGGAAACGCCGGCATCCTTGCTGAGTTGGTCAAACGGGACCATTCCGGTCAGCACGGCCACCACGGCGATGTACAGGACCGAGCAGATGAGCAATGAGGCGATGATCCCGATGGGCACATCCCGCTGAGGGTTCCTGGCTTCCTCGGCATGCGTCGATACCGAGTCGAACCCGATATAGGCGAAGAAGATGATGGCCGCCCCGGCCAACATGCCCACGGGCTCACCCACACTATTCACCTGCCCAGACAAGTGATTGCCGAAGAAGTTCAACCCCGTCCAACCATAGGGGGCGAAGTC
>JANNSB010000421.1:0-6455 GCA_031402175.1 Planctomycetaceae bacterium | reverse complement strand
GCGAGATTTGTATTCGATCGTCATCCGGTTCGACGACGACAGAGCCATTCTGATTGGCATGGGCTAATTTGACGAAGACGGCCAGATTTGGTGGCCCCGAGTCTGGGGACAGACTCGGCTACGTGGCGTTGACGTAGTGCTGCAGTTCGTCGACGAGGGGGGCGAGGCCGAGCAGAAGTTGCTCGGCGATGGGGGCGACCCCTTCCAGTTGGCCGGATTCGCTGCGCTGTTCGAGTTGGAACGCGAGGTTTCTCAATGCCGGCACGTCGAACGTCCGCAGCATGCCCTTGAAGGTGTGGGCGCACAGACGCAGTTGCTGGGCGTTCCCCTCGGCCAAAGCCTGCCGCATGGTCTGTGACATGCGCTCGTGTTCCTCGATTGCGGCGCGGGCGACATCCTTGAGCAGGTGCTCGTCGCCGGCAACCACGTCGCGGGCCGTCTTCCAGTTGATGCCCGGATAGGAGATATGATTCACATCGCCCGATGCCCGTCGCGCCTGGGCCTTGCTGACGGAGTCGACCAGATCATCGACCGTGAACTTGCGTTCGTCGCGATGGCCGCTCGGTTGTTCCGGCTCGAGCAGGCGGATGATCTCGCGGTGCAGTTCGTGCTGCCGGACGGGTTTGCTCACGTAGCCGTCCATGCCGGCTTCAAGGCAGCGTTCGCGGTCCCCCTTGAGGGCGTGCGCGGTGAGGGCGATGATCGGCAACCTGGACTTCTGGCTTCGCGGCAGCTTGCCCTCGCGTTCGAGTTCGCGAATCATCGTGGTGGCGGCGAGTCCGTCGAGTTCGGGCATTTGCACGTCCATCAGCACCAGGTCAAAGGGCCGGTCCTGCACCGCCTGCACCGCCTGCAGCCCATTCTCGACAACGGTGACCTGCTGCTTCCAGCGGTTCAAGACGCCGACGGCGAGCGTCTGATTGGGGATGCTGTCTTCCGCCAGCAGGATGCGAAGGTGCGGCAGTTCGCGCAGAGCGGGCGCGTCGGCCAGTTGCCGCCGCAGGTGGCCGCCGGGGCCCAGGCTGATCAGAATGGCATCCAGCAGTTCCGACTGCTTGACCGGCTTGAGCAGGTGCTGCTGAATGCCGATCCGCCGGCAGGCTTCCTGATCGTCGGTCCGCATGCCGGAAGTGAGTGCGATGATCGGGATATGATCGAGACCCTTCTCCCCGCGGATGCGTTCGGCGAGCGCGAACCCGTCTTCGTCCGGCATGTTGATGTCGGTGATGACCAGGGTAAACGGGGCGTTTGCGTCGCGGGCGCGCCGCGCGGCTGCAAAGCCTTCGGCTGCCGACGAGGCGGAAATCGGTTCGGCCCGTTTGATGCGCAGAATCTCTTCAAGGATGAGGCGGTTGGTGGCATTGTCGTCGACGATCAGAATGCGCATGCCCTGCAGCAAGTCGTCGGAATCATCGTACGAAGAAAGGTCGGCCGCCTTTCCCGGCTCAAAGGTCGCGGAAAAGCCGAAAGTGCTCCCCCGGCCCGGCTCGCTGTCGACCCACATCGACCCGCCCATCAGTTCGGCCAGCCTCGACGAGATCGCCAGTCCCAGACCGGTACCGCCATAGCGGCGCGTGGTCGAGGTATCCGCCTGTTCGAACGCGCCGAAGATGCGGATGAGCTTGTCGGGGGCGATGCCGATGCCCGTATCCTTGACGGTGAATTCGAGCGTCACGCTGTCGGCGGTGCGTTCCCTGAGCCTGATGTCGAGAATGACCTCTCCCCGCTCGGTGAACTTGAGCGCGTTGCCGATCAGGTTGACGATCACCTGCCTGAGCCGCGAAATGTCGCCGATGAGGGACCGCGGCACATCGGGGTCGAAGTGGCAGGCGAGTTCCAACCCCTTGCGATGTGCCCGCAGGGAGAGGGTCTTCATCGAGTCGCCGATGCGTTCGCGGAGGTCGAAGGGAGCGCTGTCGAGTTCGAGTTTTCCGGCCTCGATCTTGGAAAAATCGAGGATGTCGTTGATCAGGATCAGGAGCGTTTCTCCGGAATCGTGCACCATCCGCAGGTAGTCGGACTGCGAGCGTTCGAGCGGCGTGTCGAGCAGCAGTTCGGTCATGCCGATGACGGCGTTGAGGGGCGTGCGGATCTCGTGACTCATGTTGGCGAGGAAGTCGCTTTTGGCGCGATTGGCCGCCTCGGCATCGACCTTGGCCCGCACGAGAGCTTCCTGGGCGAGTTTGCGTTCGGTCACGTCCCAGAAGATCGCCTGAGAGCCGACCGTCTGCCCGACGGCATCGCGGACCGGCACCTTGCGGACCTCGAAATACCGCGATTCGTTGCCGTGACGGTTTTCCTCGATGTCTTCGAACGTCTCGCCGGTTTCCATCACACGCAGATCGTCGTCGCGGTACTTTTGCGCCAGCTCGTGGGGAAACAGGTCGAAGTCTGTCATGCCGATGATGTTGGTCTCATCGATCCCCAGGAAGTCGCAGAGGGCCTTGTTGGCATACTCCACTCGGCCTTCGCGGTCCTTGCGGACGACGAAGACGGGGAGGTTTTCGACCAGCGACGAATACAACGCCCGCGATCCCTTGAGCGCCATCTCCGAACGCTTGCGCTCGCTGATGTCGTGCAGAAACGCGGCGAAACTGTACTCGTCCTCCTGCTGGATCGCCGAAACGGTGAGCTCCACGGGGAACTCGGTGCCATCACGACGGAGCGCCATCAATTCCAGGTGTCGGTCGAGAATGCGGGCCTCACCTGTTTCGAGAAACCGCTGCAACCCCGCCAGGTGAGATGGTCGCGCGCTCAGGGGAATCAGCGTGTCGGCCACCGGCCGCCCGATCGCCTCGGAACGCGACCAGCCGAAGAGCCTTTCCGCCTCCGGATTCCAGTCGGTGATGTCGCCGGCTTCGTTAATTGAAACAAAGGCGTCGTTGGCGCGATCGATGATCCGCCGGGTGCGTTCGGCCTGTGTCTGGAGCTCGCGGGCGAGCACGGTGAGTTCGCTGGAGCGTTCTTCGACGCGCTCTTCCAGCTCTTCATTCCATTCCTGCAACTGCCGCGCAGCTCGATGCTGCTCGGTGACATCGCGCACGATACCGAGCAAATGCGGCACGCCCTGATGCACGAACGGGATGCCGTGCACTTGCACATCGAACAGGCTGCCGTCCCTGCGAATGTCCCGGGCCTCGCAGGCGAAGGGGTGGCCGTTCCGGAGCGCCGTCACGAACTGGTCGAAGAGTGCGTGGTCGTCGGGATGGATGATCGACTTGGGTTCCAGCTTGAGCATTTCCCCGCGCTGGTAGCCGTGCATCCGGCAGCAGGCCGGATTGACATCGACGATCCGGCCTTGTGCAGTGAGCAGAATCAGGCCGTCGCTCGATGCGTGAAAGATGCCGCGATACTGTTCTTCGCTCTTCCGCAGTGCGAACTCGTCGGCTCTTCTGCGTGTCATATCGCTGGCGGTTCCCGTGGCGCCGACGACCCGCCCCTGGGCGTCCCTGACCGGAATGACATTGAACGCCAGGTGGACCTTGCCGCCGTCCTTACGGAGATGAATCGTTTCGTACTGCGTCAACGGCTCGCCCGCGAGCACTCGCCGGCTGAATGTCTGCAGATCGGAGTCGATGCGTGAGGGATCGGTGAACTCGCGGAAGGGACGCCCTTCCATTTCGTGCCGCTCGTAACCATAGATCCGCAGGGCTGCGTCGCGGTTCACGAACGTCCAGCGGCCTTCGGAGTCGACCGACCAGATGAGGTCGTTCGAGGCCTCCACCAGGCGTCGGTACTGCGTTTCACTCTTCTCCAGGGCCTCGACCGCTCCCCGGCGGAACTTCGCGAAGATGTAGGCGGCCAGCCCCATCAACAGGACGCCGGCGGAGATGCCGAATCCCAGGGCAAAGGCGGGGGAGAAATCCCGCGACCACCAGGCAATCCCGGCGACGACGGCTGCGATGCCGGCAAGTACGGCAATGGACTGCGACGGGCGCATCGGTGCGATCCATTCGCGGTAAGACCACTCGGCTCGCGATCATCGCGAGATCCGACAGATGACTGTGCCCACACCTGCAATGCCGCGCGAATGATAGCGGCACGGTCCCCGCGGTGACAACACCGGCTCACTTCGCCACACCCACGGAACGGGTCTCCCGCATCACGACGACCTTCACCTCGCCAGGATAGGTCATTGTCTGTTCGATCGACTGTGCGATGTCGCGCGCCATGCGCGCGGCCTCGCGGTCGTCAATCGAGACGGGATCGACGATGACGCGCACTTCGCGGCCGGCCTGAACCGCATAGACGTGCTCGACTCCCGGAAAACCGCCCGCGAGCGTCTCCAACTCTTCCAGGCGCCGGACGTACCTTTCGAGCGTCTCGCGTCGCGAACCCGGGCGCGAGGCGGAACAGGCATCCGCCGCCGCCGTGAGCACCGTGTAAATGTACTCGGGACGGATATCGTCGTGATGTCCCGCCGCGGCGTGCACGACCTCGGGCCCCTCACCGTAGCGCTTCAGCAATTCAGCTCCGATCGCGGGATGGCCACCTTCCATTTCGTGGTCTGCCGCCTTGCCGATGTCGTGAAAGAATCCGCAGCGGCGGCCCAGTTTGCCGTCGAGACCGAGTTGCTCGGCCATCATGCCAGTCAAGTGGGCGACCTCGATCGAATGGCGGAGCACGTTCTGGCTGTAACTGATGCGGAAATTGAGCCTGCCCATCAGGTAGGTCAGCTTTTCGTGCGGGGGGTTGACGCTGGCTTCATCGATCGCCTCGCGACCCAGCTTGTCGATGTGCTCGTCCATTTCCTTCTGGGTCTCGGCGACGACTTCCTCGATCCGTGTCGGATGGATGCGCCCGTCGAGAATGAGCTTCTGCAGCGACAGTTTGGCGACTTCGCGGCGCACGGTGTCGAAGGCCGAGACCACCACGACGCCGGGCGTGTCGTCAACGATGACATCGACCCCGGTTTCCTTCTCGAAAGCGCGAATGTTGCGGCCTTCGCGCCCGATGATGCGGCCCTTCATTTCATCGCTGGGGATGTCGACCGTCGAGACAGTCGTGTCCGAGGTATGTGAGGAGGCATAGCGCTGCACGGCCATGCCGATGATTTCGCGGGCCATCTGCTCCGACTGGGACTTGAGTTCCTGCTCCTTCTTGAGGATTAGACTGCCGGTCTCGGCTCGCAAGGATTGTTCGAGCCGGTTGAGCAGGCGCTGCGTGGCGTCCTCCTTGTTGAGTCCGCTGATCTTGTGCAACTCCTCCTGCTCGTGGCGGATGATCTTCTCGAGTTCCTGTTCACGGGTTTCGACGACTTTGCCGCGGTCGGCGAGTCGCTTCTGCGTGGCTTCGAGCATCCGCTCCTTTTTGCGGATGTCGTCGAGCTGGTCATCGAGCGACGACTCGCGCTTGTCGAGCTTGCGTTCGTGTTCCCGCAGTTCGTCGCGGGAGTGGTTCAGTTCGCGCTCGAGGTCTTCGCGGCGCTTGAGCAATTGTTCCTTCGCCTCGAGTTCCTCCTGGCGTTTGATGTTCGTGGCTTCCTGCCGGGCGTCCTGCAGGATCCCGTCACGAGCTTTGTACGCTGCCCCCTGGCGCAGCCGGTCAAAGAAGAAGCCCAAGGCTCCCCCCAGCACCGCGCCGACCAGTCCACCGATGGCGTATTCCATCGTGTACCACTCCTGTTGCTGAGCGCATTCGCCCTAGGAGACGACCAGTTACGGCCTGTCCACCGCCCTTCGGCGGGACACGGTCATGCGGCTCGAGGAGACGTGGCTAGACGGACGGGCGAAGACTACGGACGGTCCCCCGTGTCGAACCACCAGGCGTTCTGGGGACCTGCGTTCCACCGTTGATCCCTGCAATGCCTGAGCTTCCCCAAGTTGCAGTCCATCCTGGGGATGGAATGCAAAGGGAATCGAAGGGGCGCATATGCGAGAGCATGCGCTGTGTGGCAACGCCAACGCCCTGGACGAGCGCCCCTATGTGACATGGCCGGTCGAACCAGACGCAACAGGCACTCAATGGCCAGTCTCATCCAGTTCTTAAGCCAGTCGAAACGATTCACGTACCGCGACATTCAATGTGTCCGCTGAGAGCGAAGACAACTCCGACACTGATCAGAGTCCTAAAGACTGCTGATTGCTGAAATAACGATTGATTTTGGCCCACAGACTTACTCACGCATGTTAACGCCCGGTGAATAGGGGTCAACCGACGGCGGTTCGCGGGGCAGGGCCGGCCAGTTCTTGGGAATGGGCAACATCAAGTCGGTTCGGGACTGCGTCGAATGAGTTGTTTTGCAAGATTTCACGATTGCAGGCACACAGTAGGAATGCACCCAGATTCTCGAACTGGCCAACCCTGGTTCGCGGGGATTGTTGGGAGTGAGTGGTGAAAGGAGGTACCCTCTTGGGAGTGATCCAAGTCTTTTGAGGCTGGGATCCTCGCAAGCCCAAGGAGGGTACCCCATGAACGTCGAGATTATCGTGCGGATCGATGGTCGGGAAGTGGCG
>JANNSB010000420.1:0-7067 GCA_031402175.1 Planctomycetaceae bacterium | reverse complement strand
CCGATTGCCGACGAGGCGCGGCGTGGCGATCGTCAGTCCCGAATTCACGCGATAAGGCACCTGCCAGCGAAGTTCGCCCGATGCCGGATCCAGCGAACAGACCGCGCTCGGATGCCAGATGATGAGGTGCCGAATGCCGTTGACTTCGAAAATGACTGGCGGCGTGTAGCCGATATCGGGATCATCGAGTGCCCGCCAGATTTCTTCGCCCGTCAGCTTGTTGAAGCTCACCACCAGCGACTGCGGCCCGCCGACAAGGACGATGAGCTGATCGCCATCCACCAGCGGCGGCGCTGCTGTCCCCCACGTCGCCAACGGCGCTTCAAAGTCATCGGAAAACTTCTTCCGCCAGATCACATCGCCCGACTCGGCATCGAGGCAATACAGATCGCCGACCGCGCCGAGGGTATAGAGTCGGCCATCATCATATGAAGGCGTGGCGCGCGGACCAGCCGGGTAGCTGATCGTGTAGACGCATTCGTATTCGTGTGTCCACAAGATGTCGCCGCTGTCGATGTCGAGGCAGTGCACGCGCTCCACAGTCTCTGTTTGACCAGCGGCCAGATCGGGATGCACCGCATCAGTGATGAACACCTTGCCATCCGCCACCGCCGGACCCGAATACCCTTCACCGATCGGCGTCGACCAGACCCGCGGCATGAGGCCAGATGGCAGTTCATAGCTGATCCCGGTCTCGCGCCACACCAGATCTCGCAGCGGCCCGCCCCATTGCGGCCAGTCATCGGCGGCGAGAGGCAACGTGAAACAAAAAACGAGCAGTGCCGAACGAAGAAGGCTCAAGCGATTCTCCATGTCATCGAAGATGAGACGGGCTGGTGACAGCGCATGTGCCTGTAGGTTGAGAAAACCCGCACCGCGCCGCAAGGTCCACAATCGCAGATCTCGACTGCATCGAGTTATGAGCTTCGTTTGTCTTTATCATAAAGAATCAACCCCCGGCCACGCTGGAACGGCGCGACCGAGGGCTGACGCAAATCATCCCCTGACATTCGAGGTCTCATGCGATCCCTCGGAGATCAGGTTCACACGAAGTGACGGCTCATTCTTGAGCCGACGTCTTCGCACAACAGGACGCTTTGCCCGCACCACAGTCGTCGTTGCCGCAGCAACCAGCGTGGCAGCAACTGCAATCGGCGCAGTTCGCGCACGAATCGCAGTGGCACACCGCACAGTCGCAAACCAGACAACAGCAGTCGGCCGTCGGTGAACCGCTGGAGGCCATCAACGTGGCGAAGCCTCCGAGCAGTACGAGTAGCACAGCCGCAATCGCGGCGTATCGAACAATAGACATGACTTTCTCCCAAGTGTGTCGCAGCGTTTGCCGCGAGCGTTGAATCGTCGGCGCATGGCGTTTCCCAACACAGGAATCGCAATCGCATGCAGCGGCGAAAGGACGTAGGGGCGCTGCCAGACTGGCAGTCACCACGTCACGCCGACAACTTGGGTACGGGAGCACGCGGCTCCCAGCGAATGTCGTCCAGAAGTTCGTTCACCGTGTAGATGCTCGTTTGCAGCATGGGCGGCGAAACGGCGTCATTCACTCCGGACCAGAAATGAACATGCACAGACTGAGGGCAAGGGCAGTTGGGACATTGACACTGCCCGCTCATCGCATATCCGCTTGTTTCTTGACAGCAGGCACGCACGGTGACCGACTTGTCTCGCGCCGCGGCACAGCAACATGACCGCGGTGAATCCGCTGCACTGCAGCACCCACATGCGGCCGATTCCTCGGCCTCGGCAGGAATCTGAGGAATGCCCATTCCCGCGACGGCTACCGGAGCCGCGAGGATCGAGGTCATCAGCGATAGGACGAGCAAGTACCGCATTCTTCCACGATAGCACCGTGAGAGATCCGGTCAATAGCCGTTTTGACGACGGGCGACTGATGATCGTGATGCAGCACTTCAGCCGCGCAATTCCCGTTGCCGCTGCCTGCGTTCGAGCAGGAACTTCGTCAACAGGAGCGCAAATGTGACTCCGCCGACAATGCAGCCCTTGATACCAGGCGAACTGATTTCGTCCTGCAGAGCTAAAGTGACGAATGAGACCATCCCTGCCAGGCCGGACAATACGACCACGCTGCACGCCCCGAGAATCCCGGGAAAGTACTGCTTGCGGAAGCCGCCGGACGATCTCAGTTCGTTGAAGGCCACCGCGAGCACCACCATCACGCCGACCACCAGCCCCTCCATCAAATCGGGGCGGCCGATCGTCTTCTCGACGACGTCGATGACGACGCGCAGGAAAAGTGCGCCGAGAACGATTCCCCCGACAGTCCCGATGCCTCCCGCCAGGCTGCAGCCTCCCACAACGGCCGAGGCAATGGCGTTGAGTTCGAAACCGATTCCGTCCGAATCGGGCGCCGCGGTTCCGATGTAACAGGTATAGAGAATGCCGGAGATTGCCGCCGTCACCGCGCTGATGCAGTAGGCCAGCCATTTGAGCATGTCGGTGCGAATACCGCTGAGCTTGGCCGCCTGCTCGTTGCCTCCCATGGCATACAAGTGCCTGCCCACGATGGAGCGGCTCAACATCACCCAGGCGACGATCGCGATCACGACCCACAACACGACGGGCAACCACCAGCGGTCGTCGCCCACCGAACCCAGTGCCTTATTCGACAAGGTGATGACCGAATTCCCATCGGTGATCTGCTGGATGAAGAGTCTCGCGAAGCTTCTCAGCCCCACCAGAGATGCCAGCGTCGCCACGAAGGGGGGCAGTCGAATGACAGTAATCAACCAGGTGTGAAACGTGCCGACCAGCAATGCCGCCAGCAACGCCACGACGACAGCCAGCACCACGACCCACACCGCGACTTCGCCCATAAGGGGTTGCGACAAGGCCCCGCTCTCCAGCACCTTGCGGGGAGACAGTTTCCAGATGACGGCCGAGAACAGCGTCCCGCTCAACGCGATTACCGAACCGGCCGACAAGTCGATTCCACCGGAGATAATCACGATTCCCGCGCCGATCGCGAAGATGCCGAGCATGGCGGTCTTCGTGAGGATCGGCTGAGCGCTTTCAATGGGCTTCCTTTGATAGGCCTTGCTATTGGGAAAAGCCAAAGCGATGACGAGCGCAATTGCCAGCACCAGGCCGATCTCATTGCCGCACTTGCTCCACGTTTCGGCGAGGAATCCGGGCTCTTTTTCAGGCGAGGGACTCATGCCGTCTTGTCACGAGAAGGGTGCCAGACCCGGCGCGAACGGGTCCAGAGGAAGTTGTCGTCAGGTGTGGGGTGACGACGGGGGATTTATGAACTCGTCAGTCCGCGTTCGGTCAACCACTCCTGGAACTTGGGTAGCGTGAAGAACTGAGTTTCTTCCTCGAACAATTCCCGAGTGATGGGAGTCTCTCCTTCTGGAACGACAACCCGCAGTTCCGTGCGGTAGATATCCTGGGTTCCCTCCTGTGCGTATTCAGGCAGCATTTCGTTCATCACGGTCTTGTCATCCTGAGCCATCGCCAGCATCAGGCGGACCCCTTCGAAACCCATCTGATACGGGTTCTGCACGACCATGACATCGACGTTCCCATCGGCCAGGCCGGTAATGCTTTCGGCGGCGGCGTCGAAGCAGGCGACATGCATGCGGTCTCGAATGTCCTCGGCCGTCACCACATTGACGATCTGCGGCGTGTTGTAGGCCCAGATGCCCACCAGCATGTCGACGTTGTCATGTCGCGCCAAAACGCTCTCGACGTTCGACCGTGCTTTGCCTCGATCCTTTCCTCCGTCTTCGAGTCGTTCGAGTTCCTCGGCGGTGCTGCCGATGCCTTCTCCAAATCCCCGCATGCGTTCGACGGCATTCGCCGCGCTTGTGCTCCCCACGAAGAAGGCGTATTTCGCATCGGGATTGAGCGCTGCGGCCGCTCGACCGAGTTCCCGGCCGCCGACAATGTTGTCTGTTCCCAAATACGCATAACGGGCGTCACGAAACTGTTCGCGGTCCACGTCGCCGTCGATCGTGATCACGTGTACCCCGCTCTCCCGCAGTTCTCGCATTTCGTCGGCGATCGTCAGGCTGTTGGGATTGAACACCGAGATGCCCACGGCGGCGATGTCGTCCGCCAGGGCGTATTCCTTCAACTTGTCGATCTGGCTTTGATCGCTGAAGTTCGCCCGCTGGAAGTCGACCTCGTAGCCCAGCCCGGCCAGTCCCAACTCCTCTTCCGCCCGCTTCGCGCCGGCTTCGCAGGTGTCCCAGAACGGGTCGGGGCCGTTGGTGAGGATGACGATTCGCTTAGGTTCGGAACTCGAACCGCTGGGGCCTTCGTCGTCGCCGCCGGAGCAGCCGGCAATCAGCAGGGAACTGGTCAAAAGCAGGAACTGGCAAACGCGGTGAGTCTTCGGGAATTGCTTCATCTGAGCGGCTGAAAGTGCTGGAAGGGACGCGAAGTATTGATTCCGTTTCGGTCGCTCGGCGGACTGGAAAACGCCGAGACGACTGAAAGACCGCGAAGGGCCAACGGCAGGCTAAGCCCCCTGCGTGATGAAGTCAACTTTGCCGAACCTTCGCCCAATTAGGAAGTTGTGCTGCCTGGACCCTGGGGTTAGCGGCGGCGACTGTCGACAGATTCTGGCAGTTGTCTGCTGTGTCATGCGATCGGCGCAATGTACGTTGGTTCACCCGCTTTATTACTATATTTGAGTTCAGTAGTGAGGTTGACTCCAGGAGTCGCTCCGGGCTACATTCAGCCCACGGGCCGGACTGATCGCAGATTCAGGTCTCCGTTTTGGATGGAACCAATGCGGGTGTATTTGTTGAACAATGCTGCGGAGGCCGAAAGAATCCTCCGACCGGTCGTGGTGCAATTGGACGGCACGTTGCATCCGTGCGAGGGATTGAGCGCCCTGCTGGATCAGCTCCCATTCCGCCAAGAGGCCGATTGCCTGGTGACCAGTGTTTTTGTGGGGAAGGACTGCGCCATCGAGTTTCTGCCGACACTCAAGCGCCAGCATGCCGATCTCCCCGTGATTATCTGGTCGGCCAATCTCGATGTCGCGACCAGTGTCGAGTTGATGCGGCTCGGGGCCCATGCGGTGCTCGAATACCCCTGCAGCCAGCCGACGCTGCTTCTGAGCTTGCATCAGGCACTGCATGAGAGCGAGCAGTTGCGAATCCGCTGCCGGCGCGAAGACGAGATTCGCGGCAAGCTGGAATCGCTCACCACCGGTGAACGCGAAGTGATGCAACTGCTGTTCAAGGGGATGACGAACCAGGAAATCGCCGATCGACTCGTCGTCAGCAGGCGAACCGTCGAAGCGCGACGGCAGCGCATCGTCAAGGTGACCGGCGTCCCGAACTTGATCGGCCTCGTCGTCCTGCTGGCCGAGTATGGCCTGTTGGCCGACACGCGTGCCGCGGTGGAATCCGACCTCCAATCGGCAGAAGTCGCCGCTCTCGGCGGTCCCTCACATTGAAGGGCGAACCGCGCTGCTTCAAACTCGCGATCGACGTTGCTGACGGATCCCACGCCCACCAAACGAGTTCGACTCTGTTATCGTCGAACCGCACGGGCCACGTCATTGACGCCACGCTGATTTCTGGCGTCGCTCCGTCCCCGCAGGTGAAGTATATACCTGCACCCTGCCGGGAATTCCCGCGATGGACTGCAGGTTTGCCTTCACCAATGAGGCGTGTCCTCGTCGCCGCACAAGTCTCCCGGCTGACCGTGACCGTACAACTTCGCCAACCGACCCACTGAGAGGAAGCGAGTGATGATTTCGGTTCCCACCCTTCAACCGACGCAGCGTTCAATCTCGCTGGTCATTCTCGACAGCTATCAGATCACTTCCGATGGTTTGTCGCGCCTGCTCGGATCAGTGCCGGGATTCCAGGTTCTGGCCTCCGAGGTCGCGTCCCCCGACAGCGTTTCGCTCGTGTCGCGGTTGCAGCCGTCGCTGGTCATTGTCGATCCGGTCGCGGAGCCGATCATCATCGACCGGTTGCTGAGGACGCTGTCGATCCGCCTCAACGAATCGCATCTGGTCGTGCTTACCGAAGAGCCGACCGATCGGCTGCTCGAACAGATTGCGCAGCATCAGGTGAGTTGCCTGTCGAAGGCGATCGCCAGCAGCGAACTGGTGAGCTACCTGCAGCGGATAGATGCCGGCGAAACGTGCTTCAGTCCCACCATTGCCGAACGCTTGATCATCGCTCGCGACGGAGTGCGCGTGAAGCGCCGCTCGGCCCTGGGGATGCTCACCGACCGCCAGATCGAAGTGCTGCGGCAGATCGCGCTCGGCCACCGCGTGAAGGACATCGCGAAGCAGATGCACCTCTCGACAAAGTCGGTCGAGAGCCACAAATACCGCATCATGAACCGCCTCGGCATGCGCGACCGCGTCGAGCTCGCGCTCTACGCCGTGCGCGAAAAGTTGATTTGAGATCAGGTGACACTCGCGGTGGAGCGTGCCATTGGCTTGAACTTACCCATGTGCAAGAAATATTCGTCTTCGGCATCGAGCATGTCACTAGCCCACTCGATTCGCCTGAGCCAGGGTTCCACGAAGAAACGCTGTCGAGAGCCTTTCAATCTGGCGATAAGAAACAACGGAATGAACACCACTACGGCGATGGGCTTGGCAAATACGGCGACGAACTCCATGTTCCTGCATGCGAACCAGATGAATGCCGCTACGATGCCTGCGTAAAGCAGGTTTCTCAGCGCGGCACGAACCTTCGACAAACGTCGTTCGGCGTCGAACACCGCCTTGCACTTTCCGCAGAGCAACAATGGAATGGCGTCACTGCTCCATTGTTCGATCCCTCCCGGGACATGCGCCACAGCGAACCAGGGCGTGACCCAGACGCCTCCATGTCCTGCGGTGCTGCGTTCTTCCATAACGTGCAACCTGACTGGAAGGTAGAACTCCGCAGGCACCGCTCCACAGCGGTGGCAGGTTCCATCAAAAGGCGGAACTCGATCCGCCAGAGCCTGACGTATTTTTTCTATCGGCCTCAGATGCGGATACGGATCGCCCGACTGCTCCTTCAGCTTGAGCGAATTCGGAACTGTGAATGTCGTCGAGCAAGCGC